>JAEZAW010000153.1 GCA_023430315.1 Pseudomonadota bacterium
GACGGCCTGCCGGAGAATGCCGCCCCTCAGCTCGCGCAGTTGGCTTCCACCGCCATCGAGCGTGGCTGGACGAATCATACGGCCTTCGAGGAACAGGCGCTCTTTCCCGTCATTCACCGCCACAGTCACGAGCACCCGGAGCTCATGGCCGGCATCGCGCAGCTTGCCTCCGAGCACGCCAATGACATCGGCTTCGATCAGGAGCTCGTGGATACGCTCCATGATCTCGCGCGCGGTGGACCGCCGACGAACCCGGACATGGTCGGCTATCTTCTTCGCGCGCACTTCGTGCCAATGCGCCGTCACGTGTTGTGGGAGAACGCGCTGCTGATCCCGGCCGCGCGCCGCCTTCTTTCAGCGGAGGAAGTCACCGTGCTCCGCGAGTGGATCCGCGACCGCGAGCCCGAGCGCTGCACCTGCGGCAAGCTCGGCTGAACCGCTTTCTACACCTCATCTTCCGCCACGGCCTCGCTCCACACGTGATGAGGCTCGGTCGCGCCCTCATTGCGCCCGCGTGATCGGCGCACAGCTCCGGCAATCGTGAAATTCGATGGGTATTCGACAGGCTCGCCGATGACGGCCTTGTGCGCTTCAGTGAGCGCATCGATGACCTTCTGCGGCATGCGCCGGTCGATGATGATTGGCGAGACATTCGAGATATCGAGCCGCGGCTCGTGGAAGGCCTCCTCCAGATCGAAGCCGAAGTCTGCCGACATCGCCAGGAGCTGAAACACCGCCGGAAGGATACGGCGCCCGCCGCAACCGCCGATCGCGATCGTTGCATCGCCACCGGTCATCACAGCCGGCACATAGTTGGCGAGAGCGCGCGCATCGGGCGCAATCGCATTCGGCCCGCCGGGTGTCGGATCGAACCAGTTGATGCCGTTGTTCATGAGGATGCCGGACTGCGGCAGCACGACGCGCGCGCCGAATAGCGTCAGCAGAGTCTGCGTCAGCGTCACCATGTTGCCGTCGCGGTCGATGACTGAGATGTGCGTCGTGCATGTCGGCGCAGTCTTCTCGCCAGCATCGCCCATGACCTTGAAGCGATGCTTCCAACCAGCCTGCATGGCCGCGGCATAGGCGAGAAACGTCTTCGCGTTCGGCTTCGCCTCGGGCTTCTTGCGCAGCTTCAAGAGCTCGCGGAAGGCAACCGCCAGAGTCGGCCCACCGTTCAGCTCGGGCAGGACGTGGATCGTGCGATCGAAGTAGGAAATCTTCAGCGGCTCGCGCTCGGGCGGCGCAACAGCAGCCAGATCGTCCTCCGAGAGATAACCGCCCATGGCGCGCACGTCATCCGCGATGCTCTTGGCGAGCGCGCCTTTGTAGAGGACGCCCGCGCCGTCGGCCGCGATGGCTTTCAGCGTCTTCGCTAGGCTCGGACACGGCAAACGCCCGAGTGCGCGTGGATCCATGGCAGCCGCGACATAGGGCGGAAAACCGCCGGGCAGAAAGCGCTCACGAGCACCGGGATCCTTCTGCAGATCCTTCATCGCGGCGCCGATGACGACCGCCGTGTGCCAGTCGACCGGCAGACCTTCCTCCGCAAGCTTGATGGCCGGCTTCAGCAGATCGCGCCACCGCTTGATGCCGTAGTGCTTGTGGGCGAGCGCCAGCAGTGCCGGCTGCGTCGGCGCAATCACCGCCTTGGGGCCGACAGTGTTGATGTTGCCTTTCACCATCGGCCAGCCAAAGAGATTGCCGGCATCGACGCCGCCGGCCAGCTCGTAATCCTTGGGATTGAGCATCTTCGGACTGCGCCCGCCGCCGTCGAACGCGCGGATGTTCCCGGTCTTTGCCTCATAGACGAGCATGGCGCCGACGCCGCCGATGCCGCTCATCCAGGGCTCCGCGACGCCGACCGTCATCGCAGCCGCCACCGCCGCATCGACCGCGTGGCCACCTTCCTTCAGGACGCGCGCGCCCGCTTCGGACGCCATCCGGTTCTGAGTCACCACGATGCCGCCGCGCGATCGTGCCGAAGGCTTCCGCACCGTGCGCTTGAGCGAGAAGTTGGGCGACAGCGCACTCGTGGGCTTGGGCATAAGAAGGGCGTCCTTGCTGAAGGCGAATATGAGATCAGGCGGGTTGGATGTGTGCTTTCGTCTAGGCGGCGCCGAGGTGCGCAATGAGGGCATCGAGCGTTGCATCGGGCTGCTCGGACATCATGATGTGTCCCGAACGCGGGAGCGTGATGCTCTTGGCGCCGGGAACCAACTTCGCGAGCTCTGCCGACTTGCGCGCTGGCGTCATCACATCGCTTTCACCGGACAGGAACAACGTCGGGCACTGCACTTTCGCAGCCGCCTCAGCACCAGTCTTCCATTCGTTGCAGGCCGCGAGATCGATCGCGAGTGCCCCCTGTTGGCCCTGTCCGAGCAGCGCCCGCGCGCCGCCGGTCATCCAGAGGCCGGGTGCGGTATTGCCGCCGAGCTTCGCCGGTGGGCTGTAGCACCAGCCGGTCATCATGTCGTAGGCTGCGGGCGGATTGTCGCGCGCGCTCTTCAACAGGCTCGGATGGACGGGCATCGCGGAGGCAATGCCGAGCAGCGCCAGATGCGAAACCTGGCCCGGCGACTTCGCAGCCGTCTCGAGCGCCACGATCGCGCCCATGGAGTGGCCGACGAGCGCGGCCTTCTCGACACCTGCCGCGGCGAGCAGCCCTTCGATGAAGGTGACGAGGTCGGCGATCGACTCGCGCGCCGGTCCCGCTGATCGCCCATGTCCCGGCAGATCGACCGCCAGCACCGACCAGCCATGCCACGCAAACCAGCGGCTCTGAAGCTGCCAGCAGGTATGGTCGAGCCCGGCGCCATGGATGAAGACCAAGGCCGGTCGCGACGGCGTGAACGGTCGCCCGCCGGTGCCGGCATAGACCTCGCGCCCCTCAACCGTCAGCAGCATTTCCGCGTACCCCTATGTCGGCCGGACCTCAAGGTCGCAACCTAGCGACTGCGCACACCCGAGCGCAAGCGGCGCACGTGCGGCCTCAGACATGCTTGACCGCTGCCCTCGGGCAAGCATTCTGCCGTCGCAAAGCTGCCTGCCCTGAAGTGTAAGCACCCCTATGCCCTCACGACGCCCGCGTCTGGCCGATCCGGACGCAGATCTCATGCATGCTACCCGGACCAGCGAGTGGCCGCGCGCGCCCGTCATCGTGGCCTACGTTCTCCTCTTTGCCGGAATGACCTGGCGGTGGATCGCGGGCGCGGCGACGATCCCCTGGGACGCCAAGGCGCACTTCCATCCGCAGGTGCAGTTCCTCGCCCAGAGCCTCGCGCGCGGCGACTGGCCCTGGTGGAACCCGTATGTCTTCGCGGGTCATCCACAGATCGCCGATCCGCAATCGATGATCTTCTCGCCGCCGTTTCTCCTGCTGGCACTCGTGAACGGCAATCCGAGCCTCTGGGCCGTCGACATGACCGTGCTCGCGACCATGGCGTTCGGTGGCGTCGGCCTCATCTGCTATTTCCACGAGCGTGGCTGGCACTGGGCAGGCGCGCTGATCGCGGCGCTCTCCTTCAGCTTCGGCGCAGCCATGGCCTGGCGCCTGCAGCACTATGGGCAAGTGCTGAGCCTCGCCTATCTGCCATGGCTGTTGCTCTCCCTCGAGCGCACGATCGCGCGCGGCTCCTTTCTCAACGGCGCGCTCGCCGGATTCTTCGCCGCGCTCATCGTCCTTGGTCGCGACCAGGTGGCGTTGCTCGCGATCTACGTCGCCGCCGGTTATGCGCTTTGGCAACTTGCGAGCGCCGACGAGCCAGCCCACACATTCCGGCGCGCGCTCCTGCCGCTCGTCGTCGGAGGCGTCGTCGGCCTCGCGCTCATCGCCTTGCCGATCCTGATGACACTACTGCTCGCCGCCGAATCCAATCGACCGTCGATCGACTTCATCGGCGCAGGTCGTGGCTCGCTCCATCCAGCGCTGCTGCTCACGCTCATCTCGCCCGATATCTTCGGCGCCGCGGGCGGCGACTATTGGGGGCCACCAAGCTGGACATGGCGCGGCACGGGCCTCTTCACGGCGCAGAACGTGGGGATCCTGTACGTGGGGGCCGTACCACTGCTGCTTGCCGTGACAGGCCTGCTGAGCGGACAGCTCTGGGCGCGCGAAATCCGCTTCTTCTCGATCGCTCTCGCACTCATTCTGCTCTACGCGCTCGGCTGGTACACGCCCGCTTTTCGCATCATGTACGCCTTCTTTCCCGGCGTTGATCTCTATCGCCGGCCGGCCGATGCGGTCTTCCTGATCGGCGCGCTCCTCGCCGTGCTCGCCGGATATGCCACGCACCGCTTGTTCACAGCGCCATGGGTCAAGCCGGGCCCCTTACCTGTCGCACTTGTCGTCGGCCTGCTCGTCATTGCGGCCGGCTTCGCATTGTTCTCCGGCTGGCGCCTCGATCACCTACCGCGCCTGACGGAGCCTATGCTGATTGCGGCCACCGTCTTCCTCGTCGCCGCAATCAGCATCGCCTGGGCGCGTTCGTGCCTCGCGCTTCAACCTATGCTCGCCGGCCTCGTGCTGGCAGGCTTCACGGCTGCCGATCTCGGCTTCAACAACGGCAACAACGGCTCGTCCGCCTTGCCGCCAGCCCTGTTCGACGTGCTCGATCCTGCGAGCCGCAACGACACCGTCCGTTGGCTCAAATCGCACGTCCGCACGGATGCCACGTGCCGCGATCGCGTCGAGCTTGTCGGCATCGGTTTCCATTGGCCGAACGCGAGCATCCCGCACACGCTCGAGAACACGCTCGGCTACAATCCCGTGCGCCTCGGCCTCTACACGCGCGCGACCGGCGCCGAGGACCACGCTGCGCTACCCGATCAGCGCAAGTTCGCGCCGCTGATGCCCTCATACCGCAGCCCGCTCGCCGACCTGCTCGGCTTGCGCTACATCGCCGCCGGCGCCCCCATCGAGACCATCGACAAGCATCTGGCACCCGACGCGCTCCCGCTCGTTCAGCGGACCAAGGATGCCTGGATCTACGAGAATGCCCGTGCGCTGCCACGCGTGCTCTTTGCGACGCGCGCCGTTCCCGCAGACTTCGAGCGCCTGCTGAAGGACGGCAACTGGCCGGACATCGATTTCCGCACGACCGTCCTCATCGAAGGCGCGTCGTCAGACGCTCCCGAGAGGCGCTCCGGCACGGCGGCGCTCGTCTCCTATGCCAACACGCGCATCGAGATCGACGTCGAAAGCCCGGATGGCGGCTATATCGTACTCAACGATGCTTGGCATCCCTGGTGGACGGCCGAGATCGATGGGCAACGTGCACCTATCCTCCGCGCCAACGTCCTGTTCCGCGCAGTGCTCGTGCCGCCAGGGCGCCATCGCGTGACGTTCACGTTCCGGCCCATCGAAGGCGCCTTGAGCGCGCTCCGGCATCGCTGAGATCTGCCATGCCGCACCCCCTCTCGACGCGAGGCCGGCGGACTGCCACAGTGACCGCAAGCGCACGACGCAGAAGCATCCGCCGAGCAGGAATCCGTTCATGACGCATCTCATCAATCGCACGTTCAATCACGACTATCCGACCATCGCCAGCGGCAAGGGCGTCCGGCTCGTCGACACGAACGGCAAGAGCTACATCGACGCCTCCGGCGGCGCCGCGGTCTCCTCGATCGGGCACGGCAATCGCAAAGTCATCGACGCCATCAAGGAACAGGCGGAACAGGCCGCGTACGCGCACACCTCTTTCTTCGTGTCGAAGCCTTCCGAAGACCTCGCCGACTGGCTCATTGCGCGAGCCCCCGAAGGCTTCGGCCGCGTCGCCTTCGTCTCAGGCGGGTCTGAAGCCGTCGAAGCAGCGTTGAAGCTCGCGCGACAGGTGCACATCGAGCGCGGCGAGCCGCAACGCGTTCATTTCATTGCGCGCGGGCAGTCTTACCACGGTGGCACGCTCGGCATGATTGCGCTGGCAGGCCCGCGGCCGACGCGTCAGCTCGTCGAGCCCATGTTCGGGGATCACCTCGCCATCAGCCACATCCCGCCCTGCTACGCCTATCGCCACAAGCGCGAGGACGAGAGCGAGGTGGACTACGGGTTGCGCGTTGCTCGCGCGCTCGAAGAGGAAATTCTCCGCGTCGGGCCCGAGAAGGTCGCGGGCTTCGTCGCCGAGACCGTCAGCGGCTCATCCATTGGCTGCGCGCCGCCGACTCCCGGCTATTTCAAGGAGATCAGGCGTATCTGCGACAAATACGGCGTGCTCCTGATCGTCGATGAAGTCATGTCCGGCATGGGCCGCACCGGGTATCTCTTCGCGATCGAGGAGGATGGCGTCTCGCCGGATCTGATCGCCATCGCAAAAGGCCTTGGCGGCGGCTATCAGCCGATCGGCGCCGTGCTCATGCGCGACGCGCATTACGCGCCGCTGGCCGACGGCTCCGGCGTTCTCAAGTGGACGCACACCTACATGGCACACCCGACGGCCTGCGCCGCCGCACTCGCCGTCCAACATGTCATCGAGGAAGAGGGGCTGCTCGCGAATTGCCGCGCGCGCGGCGTCGAGTTGAAGGAGCGCCTTCAGCAGCGCCTCGGACAGCATCCGCACGTTGGCGATATCCGCGGGCGCGGGCTCTTCATCGGCATCGAGCTGGTCGCCGACCGCACGACGAAGGCGCCATTCAAGCGCGCGCTCAAGCTCGCCGAGACCTACAAGAAGAATGCGATGGCCAACGGCATGCTGTGTTACCCGACAGGCGGCAGCGCCGACAGCAACGAAGGCGATCACATCATGCTGGCGCCGCCGCTCATCATCACCTCCGAGGAAGTCAACGAAATCGTCGACATCGTCGAGCGAACGCTCAACGAGACGCTCGCTAAGATCGAGAAGCAAGGAAAGACTTCATGAGCACAATCACGGCCGACGAAAAGCGCATTCTCGACGAGGTCGAACGCGGATTCGACGAGGAAATTGCCTTCCTGCAGGATGTCGTGCGCTGCCCGTCCGTGCGCGGCGCCGAGCATACCGTGCAGGATTATGTCTTCAATGCGCTCACCAAGCGCGGCTATGACATGGACCGCTGGCGCGTCACCGAAGCGGACATCAAAGACCATCCTGGTTTCTCGCCGATCGCCGTGTCCTACGAGAATGCCTGGGTCGTCGTCGGCACGCACCGGCCGAAGACCACGAAGGGCCGCTCGCTCATCATGAACGCGCACATCGATGTCGTGCCGCCAGGGCCGACGGATATGTGGAGACATCCGCCTTACGATCCCGTGATCCGCGATGGCTGGATGTACGGCCGCGGCGCCGCCGACATGAAGGCCGGCCTCGCAGCCAACATCTTTGCACTCGACGCCATAAAACGCGCCGGCTTCGAGCCAGCCGCGACGATCCACGTGCAATCCGTGCCCGAAGAAGAGAGCACCGGCAACGGCACGCTCGCGACATCCGTGCGCGGCTATCGCGCCGATGCCGCCATCTGCCCCGAGCCGACCCATGGCAGGCTCACGCACGCCAATGTCGGCGTCGTTTGGTTCTCGGTGCGCGTGTATGGCCGCCCTGCGCATGCGCGCGAAATGCAGGCCGGTGTGAACGCCATCGATGCGGCCTACAAGGTGATCAGCGCACTACGCGTCCTGGAAGAGGAGCTGAACGTCGAAGCGGGACAGCATCCGCTCTTCAAGGATCTCGTTCACCCGATCAATCTCAATATTGGGCAGATTGAAGGTGGCGACTGGAACTCGACGGTGCCTGCGTCGTGCACCGTGCATTGTCGCCTGTCGATGCTGCCTGGCACGCCCGCGTCCGAACTCAAGCGACGCATCGAGCAGACCATCAGCGAGTTTTCGCGCCGCACGCCCGGCAGCGGCAACACGCCGCCCGAGATCAAGTGGACGGGCTTCTCGTGCGAGGGCTTCGTCCTCGAGCCGGAGAGTGACGCCGAGAAGACTCTTGCCGGCGCTCATCAGGCGATTCACGGAAGTCCGCTTGAGCGACAGGTCATGCCGGCCTATCTCGATGCGCGCGTAACGATCCTCTACGACAAGATCCCGACACTCGTGTACGGCCCCGGCGGTCGCAACATCCACAGTATCGATGAAGCGCTGGAACTTAAGACGGTCATGGAGGCGACGAAGTCCATCGCGCTCTTCACCGCCCGCTGGTGCGGCCTCGCCCCACTGAAGACGGCGTGATCGGGTAAGCTCCGCTCACTTGCCCTTGAATTTCGGCGGGCGCTTCTCGGCGAAGGCGGCACGGCCCTCGACCCAATCCTCGCTGCGGTTGATCGCGTCCACCTGGGAGCGCGCAATACCCGCGATCTCGGTCGGCCCCTTGGGCAGTGTCTGGTCGGCGAAGCGCTTCAGCATCCGCGAGGGCATGGGCGCCGTATCAGCAATGCGGCGCGCGTAATCCATGGCCGTCGGCATGAGCTGATCCACGGGCACGATCTTGTTCGCGTAGCCGACCTCGTAGGCGCGCTGCGCGTCGATGGTATCGCCGACGAGCAGCAGCTCCATGGCGATCTTGTGCGGAATGCGCGTGACGAGATTGGAGATCAGCCCGCCCGAGAAGGCGATCTTCACTTCCGGGTAGGAGAACTTCGCGTTCTCCGCGACGATCATGAGATCGCACATGGTCGTCAGCACCATGCCGCCGCCGATACACCAGCCGGCGACCGCCGCGATCACTGGCTTGTCGACCGGATATCCGATGCCCGGAATGCCATGATAGAGATGATGTGGCACGGCCTTGAGATCGGCGCCGGCGGAGAAGGCCTTGTCGCCAGCGCCTGTGAGCACCGCAACGCGCGCGCCGTCATCGGCCATGAACTGCACCCAGCGATCATGCAGGCCGTCGACGATCTCGGCATCGAGGCGATTCATGCGCTCCGGCTTGTTCATCGTGATAATCGCGACCATGCCGTCGCGACGATAGGTGACCGCCGAACTTTCGCTCATGACTTCCTCCCCGCGCGGATGCCGCTCGTAGCAACGCCCGCCGACTTGAACGCCGCGATTTCCTCGGCGGAATAGCCGGCCTCCCCGAGTACGGCGTCCGTGTCTGCACCTGGCATGGCCGGGAAGCGCTTGATCTCCGCGCCGCCGTGCGCATAGCGGATGCCAGACGCAAGCAGCTCGACCTCGCCATAGGGCGAGTCCACCTTCTGAAGAATGGTGCGCGATTGAAGCTGCGGATGCTTCACGACTTCGGCGATCGACCAGATGCGCGAGCACGGCACGTTCGCCGCCGTCAGACGCTCATCCCAGGTCGCCGCATCCGCCGTCGCGAACACCTCCTCGATGATCTGACGCAGTGCGACCTCGTTCTCGATGCGCGATGGCCAGTCGATAAAGCGCGGATCGTTCGGCAGGTCGGGATGACCGATCGCCTTGGCGAGGGCGATGAACTGCTTGTCGTTGTTCACGGCGAGCAGCAGATGACCGTCCTTCACCTTGAACAGATCGGCCGTCGGCAGTCGGCTCTGCGCGCGATTGCCCGACGGTCCCTGCAAGTGCCCGCCGACCGTGTAATCGACAACGAACGACGACATGAACGTCAGCGCCGAGTCGAGCATCGCGACATCGACGAGCTGTCCCTTGCCCGTGTGCGTGCGCTGGAAGAGTGCACTCGCCACGCCGAATGCGAGCGACATGCCGCCGATCGCATCGCACACGGCGAAGCCCGCGCGTGTCGGCCCGCTCTCCTCCGAGCCGGTGATCGACATGAGGCCGCTCATGGCCTGGATCTTGCCGTCGTAGGCGCCGGTCGTGCGCTCCGGACCGGTATGGCCGAAGCCCGAGACGGCCGCATAGATGATGCGCGGATTGACCTTGGAAAGCGCCTCGTAACCGATGCCGAGCTTGTCCATGATGCCGGGGCGGAAATTCTCCATCACGACATCGGCCGTTTCGGCTAGCTTCTTCACGATGGCGATAGCTTCAGGCTTCGTCAGGTCGAGCGCGATATTGCGCTTGTTGGCGTTGATCGCCAGCCAGCCTGTACCGAGCCCGCGATCAGACCATTCCTTGTTCGGTGGGCCATAGCGCATGTCGTCGCCGCCGGGGCGCTCGATCTTGACGACATCGGCGCCAAGAAGTGCGAGCTGATAGCTGCAGAACGGCCCCGCGAACACCTGCGTGAAATCGAGGACGCGGACGCCCGTAAACGGCTGGCTCATTCCGCCGCCCCCTTGAGCTTCATGTCCTCCGCAAGCTTTTCCTTCGCAATCCGCTTCTGGCGGTCGAACTCGGCGCGGCGACGCGCGATCTCCTCAGCGGAAAGACGCTCGATATTCGAGTAGTCGAGCTTCCAATCGGGATTGTCGCTCCAGCGGATCGGGTTCTGCACGGTCGTGCGCGGTCCCGGCGCCGACTCGAGAACGCGGAGTGCGTGCTCGAGCGTCCTGCGCTGTGCGTCCTTGTCCTTAGGCTTGCCGGCTGGATTGCCGAGCGGAAAGTCGCTGAAGGCAAAGCGTGGCACGCCGATGAACTCGACGATATCCTTTGCGCAACCCATGACCACCGTCGGGATGCCGGCAGCCTCCAGCGCGCGTGCGGCGAGGCTGATGCTCTGGTGGCAGACAGGGCAGTTCGCACAGAGGATCGCAACGTCGGTCTTGTCCTCCAACACGCGCCGGACGATCTCGGGGCAATCCACGTCGAGCGTCGTGCGATGGCTGCGGTTCGTCGGGAAGCCGTGCACATGCGCCGTCACGCTTCCGATCAGCCCGCGGGATGCCGCATCGCGCAGCGCCGGCAGCGGAAACCACGTGCCCGAGTCCTCCTGCGTAGTGTGCAAGCGGTCGATGCCGACGTGCGAGATGCGCGTGTCATGATCCTTCGACGAGTCGAGCGAATACACGACATAGAACTTGGCGGCTGAGTTGTACGGCGAGCCGGGACCCTGGTCGCCCTTGTCTGGCTGATAGAGCGCCGCGGTTGTGATCAGCGTGACCTTGGACTGGCTCAGCGGCTTCTTCAGCGGCGTGAAGGGCACGTCATCGTAGTGCGCCCACTTGTAGGGCGCGCCGAAACCGAGGCCGACGTAGTAGTCGCGAATACGGCGGCGGTACGGAATGGGCTCGGAGTGGTCGGGCGCGAAGCCGAAATCCTCGTCGGCAGGGACGCTCATGGGGCAGTCTCCTCGATATCGGTGCTTTGGGCGTATTGTCGCCAGTTCTGGAGCGCGCGCAAGGCCACCGCCCTCTATACGGAGCAACCCTGCCGCGCCCTCACCGGCCAGTCCACTTTGGCTTGCGCTTCTCGGCAAAAGCCTTGGGCCCTTCAATCGCATCCTCGCTGTTGCGATGCGCGACATAGGCCGGATACCGCATGTTCTTCATGCTCACTTCCATGACCGGGTTGTCGAGCGATCGCATGACGACCTGCTTCGTCGCGCGAATGCTCATCGGCGAGCACTCGAGGATCATGTCGGCCCAGCGGCGGGCTTCCTTCATGAGATCGGCGTGTGGCACCACGGCCGTGACGAAGCCGAGCTCATAGGCCTCGGCCGCCGGAACGTGACGCCCGGTCAGCATCATGCCCATGGCCTTCTTGAGCGGAATCTGGCGTGCGAGACGCTGCATGCCGCCGGCACCTGCCGAGAGACCGACGCGCGGCTCCGGCAGCGCGAAACGCGCCTTGTCGGAGGCAATGATGATGTCGCAAGCGAGCGCGATCTCGAAGCCGCCACCCATGGCGACACCGTTCACCGCCGCGATCAGCGGCTTGTCGAGGTCATGGCGGTTCGTAAGACCACCGAAGCCTGATGGCGGAGAAGCGGGACGCGCACCCGACTTCGCGCGCAGCGCGGCATGGTACTTGAGGTCATTGCCCGCAGAGAACGCGCGGTCGCCGGCACCGGTCACGATCCCGATCCACAGCTCCGGATCGTCGGCGAAGGCGTCGAAGATCGCGGCCATCTCCTGGCTCACCATGGGATGCACGGCATTCATCACGTCGGGGCGGTTGATCGTCACCGTCAGGATGTGGCCATCCACATCGACCTTGGTGAACTCGCCGTTCTTGAGCGCGCTCATTTTTGCTTCCTCCTAAACCGAAACCGGCTTGATGCTAGCGAGCACCCACGCGGCGAGCCCGGTCAGCGCATGATCGCCGTGCCAGGGACCGCAGAGCTGCACCCCGACCGGCAGGCCACCGACGGCCATGAGCGGCAGGGTGATCACCGGCATGCCAATAGCTGAGGTGAAGAAGTTGCAGGCGGCATTTCCGGTCGTGCGCACTTCGTTGCCGCCGGGCGGACCCGAGTGCGGCGCAACGCCGGGCGATGCGAGCGCGATCACCGCATCGGCATCGACCATCAGCTCAGCATGGCGCCGCCGCATGTCCTCGCGCCGCAGGACCGCCGTGCGATAGGTTTCGAGCGTGTAGCCCTCGGCGCGATTGAGGCGCTCGCCGAGACTGGCCGACATCTGGCCGGGATAGCGCTCGGCAAAATTGCGCCACGCCCAGCGCGCTTCCCAGCCGCACGTTACTGCCGTCCCCGCACCAGCGGCTGAGATCGACTGCTCATAAGCTTCGATCTTGGCGGACGTCTTTCGCGTGATGATTTCCACGCCGGCCTGCGCCAGCGCCGCGCAAATGCGCTCGAAGGCGTGATGCGTCGCGGCATCGGCCACCGACCAGCCCTCGGTCTCGATGGCGATAAGCCGCCGCGGCTTGCGCGATGCGGCCGGCGCGGCATCGCCATAGAGGCCCGGCGAGCCTGGATCGCCGCCCGCATCGCCGCCGATTTGCCATGCACAGGCCCACATATCCTCGATGGAGTTCGCGTGCGGGCCGACCGTCGATTGGCTGTAACCTTGCCGCTCGCCGCGATTGAGCGCGCCCTGTGTCGGCTTCAGTGCGATGTTGCCGCAATAGCTCGATGGCCGGATGATCGACCCGCCAACCTGCGTGCCAAGCGCGACGGGCACCATGTCTGCCGCCACAGCCGCGGCCGAGCCCGAGGATGAGCCACCCGGCGTTCGCGCAGGATCCCAAGGATTGGTCGTTGGTCCCGGATGCGACATACCCATCTCGGTCGTGACGAGCTTACCGAGGATCACGGCGCCGCCGCGTCGGAGCGCTTGCACGGGCGCCGAATCCTCGTTGGTCACGCGCCCCTTCATGGCGGGCGTGCCCATCTCCGTCGGCATATCCTTGGTCGCGATGAGATCCTTGACGCCGATCGGGCAACCATCGATGGCGGAGAGCGGGCGGCCCGCCTTGTAGCGGGCGCTCGCCTCGTCTGCGGCGGCGCGCGCGCCATCGACATTCGTGCACACCCAGGCCTGCACCACGGACTCGCGCGCCGCGATGTTTTCGAGGCAGCGCTCCAGATATTTGCGCGGCGTATCGCTGCCATCACCGAACGCGCGGACGCGATCCGAGAACGTCAGCCGCCGCGCGGCAGGATCATAGACAGGCGTAGACATGAACAACTCCCATCGGGCTCAAACGTCGAAAAACACGGTCTCGTTAGGCCCCTGCATGTGGATATCGAGGCGATAGGTAGTCCCTGATGAGGTCTCGTTCTTCACCGCGATCAGAGTATGGCGGCGCTCGGCAGGCACGCTCGCGAGCACAGGATCGCGTGCATTCGATGCGGCCTCGTCGGAGAAGTAGATGCGCGTGTAGGCGTGCAGCAGCAGTCCGCGCATGAAGACGATGACATTGATGTGCGGTGCCTGCGCGCCATCCACGGAACCGGGCTTGATCGTGTCGAAGATGAAGCGCGCTTGCGGGTCCGTGCCAGTTCCCATGCGACCGAAGCCTTTGAAGCCCACATTGGAGCCGCGCGGATCGGCGGGGTGGGCGTAGCGACCCTGCTCATCGGCCTGCCAGATCTCGATCATGGCATCGGGCACGACATCGCCATTGCCGTCGAGCACACGTCCCTCGATGCGGATGCGCTGCCCCGGCACCTCTCCTTCCACGAGCGCGCCATCGGCGATGCTGGCGAAGTCATAGCCATACTGCTCGGGTGTCAGCGCATAGGCGAAGAAGGGTCCGACGGTCTGCGATGGTGTCTGCCTTAGTTTGCTCATGAAGCTGCTCTCACTCGACCGGCGTTTGGCGACGACCGCGCAGCACGAAATCGAACTCGTAACCAAGCGCGAACAAGGGTTGCGTGTGCTCGAGCATGAAACGCGAGATGAGCAGCTCGCGGCAATCCGCGGGCGTGCCCATATAGATCGGATCGAACGCGAGCAGCGGATCGCCCGGAAAATACATCTGCGTCACGAGGCGCGTCGAAAGGCTCGGCCCGAAGAGCGAGAAGTGAATGTGCGCCGGACGCCACGCGTTATCGTGATTGCCCCAGGGATAGGCGCCGGGCTTGATCGTCGTGAACGAGTATCGCCCCTCGCTGTCCGTGACACAGCGCCCGCCGCCAAGGAAATTCGGATCGAGCGGCGCCGCGTGCTGATCCACGACATGCACGTAGCGTCCCGCGGCATTGGCCTGCCAGATCTCGATGAGCATATTGGGCTGCGGCCGCCCGTTCTCGTCGAGCACGCGACCGGTCACGACAATGCGCTCGCCGATCGGCTCAGCGCCTTTAACGGCATTGCGCGTAAGATCCGCATCCAGCGCGCCGAGACGATCCTGGCCATAGACCGGACCGGTAATCTCGGAGAGCGACTGACGGATCGGGATCAGCGGTTTCGTCGGCGCCCGCAGCACCGTCGATTTGTAGTCGGGATGAAGGTACGGCGGCTGCGATGACCAGTCTCGCGGCGCATAGCTCTCTGGCATCGGCCCTCTCCCTTGCTGTTTCTCATCGCCTTGTTTTTCTTAAAGCTTATCAGCAATCCGGCGACCGAAACAAGCAAGCGAGCCATGCTCAATACGGGAGGCCGACATAGTTCTCGGCGAGGGCTGCGGCAGCATTGCGTGAGGACGTCACATAGTCGAGCTCGGCCGCACGGAGCTTTTCCCTGAAGGGCTCCGCATCCGGGAAGGGATGGAGGAGCAAGGTCATCCACCACGAGAAGCGGACGGCCTTCCAGACACGGGCGAGCGCGCGCGGCGAATAGGCGTCCAGTCCGGCCGTCGAGTGCTCGCCATAGAAGTCGCGCAGGGCCTCGAACAGGTAATGGACGTCGCTCGCCGCGAGATTGAGACCCTTGGCGCCCGTCGGCGGCACGATGTGGGCCGCATCCCCGCAAAGTAAAAGACGGCCGAAGCGCATGGGCTCGGAGACCGACGAACGCACCACCGCGATTGATTTCTCGAATGAAGGGCCGGTCGTCACCGCATCGGCTGCATCCGCAGGCAAGCGGCTCCGCAACTCGTCCCAGAAGCGCTGATCCGACCAGTTCTCGGCCTTGTCATCAGCGTCGCACTGGACGTAGTAGCGGCTGCGTGTCGGAGAGCGCATGGAGCACAGCGCAAATCCACGCGGATGGCTTGCATAGATCAGCTCGTCGCTCACCGGTGGGACGTCCGCCAGAATACCGAGCCAGCCGAAGGGATAGGAGCGCTCGAACGTGGAGATGGCGCGTGCGGGCACAGAGCGGCGCGAAATGCCGTGATAGCCGTCGCAGCCGGCGATGAAATCGCAGTCGACGCGGTGCGTAATGCCGCCATGGACATACGTGACGTAAGGCGCATCGGTGTCGAAGTCATGCGGCATGACATCGGCGGCTTCGTAGACCGTCTCGGCACCGACAGCCTTGCGTCCGGCCATCAGATCTGCCGTGAGTTCCGTCTGCCCGTAGACGATGACCCGCTTGCCCCCGGTCAGCGCGTGCAGATCGATACGGCGACGCCGGCCGTCGAAAGCAATTTCGATGCCGTCGTGCTTCAGGCCTTGCGCATCGAGGCGGCCGGCGAGGCCTGTTGTCCGCACGAGGCCGACCGTGCCTTCCTCCAGCACGCCAGCACGGACGCGCGCCAGCACGTGCTCCTTACTCGATCGCTCCAGGATCAGCGCATCGATGCCAGCGCCGTGCAGTAGCTGGCCGAGCAGCAGGCCGGACGGCCCCGAGCCAATGATGACGACCTGCTTCCGCATTTGGAGACCCTCCCGGCCCCGGTCATCTTTGTCCTAGGACACCAACCGGTTAACCTGACAGTAGTCTAACTCGGAACGAGACGTGGCACATCCCGCTATTCGTAGGACACGTGCGATATGAGAAACCTGATCACGGATATCGAAGGCCTGCGCGTCGGCCACGCCGAAGATCCCGCCATCGCGAGCGGCGTCACGGCCATCATCATCGACGTCGAGAACGTGGCATCGGCCGTGACGCGCGGCGGTGCGCCGGGCTCGCGCGACACGGCACTGCTCGAGCCCGAAATGACGGCCGTGGGCGTCAATGCGGTCATCCTCTCGGGCGGATCGCTCTTCGGGCTCGATGCAGCCGGAGGCGTCATCGGTCATCTGCGCGAGCAGGGTGCCGGCGTCCGCATTGGATCGATCAACATTCCGATCGCCGTGCAGGCCATCACCTTCGATCTGCTCAACGGCGGCAACAAGGAGTGGGGCCGCAAGCCGCCGTACTGGGATCTCGGCTGGCAGGCTGCCGAGCGCGCGACGACCGGAGATTTCGCACTTGGCTCGGTTGGCGGCGGCTACGGCACGACGACCGTCACCTTGAAGGGCGGCCTCGGCTCGGCGAGCATCGTCACCGCGAGCGGCTTCACGGTCGCCGCGATCGCCGTCGTAAATGCCGTGGGATCGGCGACGATCGGCACCGGTCCGCACTTCTGGGCCGCACCCGTCGAGGTCGGCAAGGAATTCGGCGGGCTCGGCAGTCCTACACACCTCACCGAAAGCGATCTTGCGCTCCGCATGAAGGGCGGCCGCCAGCCGGCGACGACGATCGGCCTCGTTGCAACGGACGCGATACTCACGAAACCGCAGGCCAAGCGCATGGCCATCATGGCCGACGACGGTCTTGCCCGCGCCGTCCGGCCCGCGCACGCGCCCATGGATGGCGACACGGTCTTTGCCGTGGCGACACAGAGAAAACCGCTGACCGATCCGCTGCCGGATCTCACAGAGATCGGCATGGCCGCGGGCGACTGCCTCGCCCGGGCCATCGCGCGCGGCGTCTATGAGGCGACGGCGCTGCCTTTCCCGGGCGCGCTGCCGGCGTGGCGCGACAAGTTCGGCAAGGCAAGCTGAGTCGCGTCAGAACCGCTCGGCGCGATAGGGGTGCGGATCGGTGAATGGCTTCTCGCCCGTCATCATCTCGGCGAGCAGGCGGCCCGTCACCGGCCCCAGCGTGAAGCCGAGATGGTGGTGGCCGAAGTTCATCCAGAGGCCCTTCTTGCTCGCCGCCTGGCCGATGATCGGCAGCATGTCCGGCAGGCACGGCCGCCGCCCGAGCCAGGGTTCGGCCTCGACGCGTTCCGCAAGCGGGAAAGCTGAGCGCGCGAGCGGCTCGACACGATCGAGCTGCACAGGGTTCGACGGCGCATCGCGCGTCGCGAACTCGGCACCCGTGGTGACGCGAATGCCGCGCGTCATCTGCGTCATCGCGTAGCCGTAGGAGGTGTCGATGGTCGGCCGGCTGAGCGTCGCATTGCCCTCGGCCCGGTAGTGCATATGATAGCCGCGCTTGACGCCGAATGGCAGCTTGAGACCCAGCGGGCGCGTCACGGTATCCGACCATGGGCCGAGCGCCACCACGACATCGGGCGCCGAGATCCAGCCATCGCGCGTCGCCACTTTCCATCCCGCGCCGTCGGCCGTGAGCGACCGCGCCTCGCCCTCGGCGAGCACACCGCCGCGGCCGGTGAAGAGGTGGCCATAGGCTTTGCCGACCGCTTCCGGATCGGCGACGCTGACCGGGTCGGCGAGGAACACGCCGCCGGCATAGACGGGCTTGAGGTGCGGCTCGAGCTCGGCGATGCCCGCCGGACCGAGCGGCTTCGCGTTGACGCCGTACGCGGCTTTGTTCTTCTCGTCCTCGCGGACCGCGGCGTCGAAACCCTTCTCGTCACGATAGAGCCGGAGGTAGCCGGTGCGCCGCATCATGCCGGTGATGCCGGCCAGCGTCATCAGGCGCTCGTGCTCATCGACGCAGCGCGTGATGAGCGGCGTCATCGCTTTCGCGGTCGAGGCCTTGCCCTCGGGCGTTGACCACTGCCAGTAGCGGAACATGTAGCTGGCGATGCTCGGCAGCGACGACCACTGGAATGCGGCCTCTGTCGATTGGTTGCGCGCGTGGCGTAGGATCGTCGCCCATTCGCGCGGGAAGAGGTAGGGCACGATGCCCTCGCGCTGGATGATACCGGTGTTGCCGTAGGAGGTCTCCTCCGCAACACCGCGCCGATCGACGAGCGCCACCGAGCGGCCGCGCTGCTGAAGCTGCAGCGCTGTGGACACGCCGACCATGCCGGCGCCGAGGACGATGACGTCATTGCTCATGTGGGATGGGTCCGGTGCAGATGGATCTGTGGAGGTCTGTGCGGGTGGCTCTCGTTCTTCAGTCGTGTTCGCTCCCGGCTCGCCTCTTCCGGACGCCTTGTTCAGCGAGCCTGCCAACGGCAGACTGCCTATGCTTCCAGCTTCCAATTCTCAGGCCCGAATGGCAATAGTCCATTGGCGCCGGCCCGTCATGCACTGAGACATATGCGGGCTGGCCGGGTGCCGGGCCGCATTGCGCGGCTCTCTTGATCGAAATCAAAGAAAGTGCGTCATGACCGCGGACAGCAACCTCAGGATCGACGGCAAGCGGCTGTGGGACAGCCTCATGGAGATGGCGAAGATCGGCGGCACGCCCAAGGGTGGCGTCAAGCGGCTGACGCTCACCGATCTCGACCGCCAGTCGCGGGATCTCTTCGGCGAGTGGTGCCGCAAGGCGGGCTGCACGATCAAGATCGACAAGATGGGTTCGATGTTCGCGCGCCGCGCCGGCGCCGACGACAGTCTGCCGCCAGTCCTCATCGGCAGCCACCTCGACACGCAGCCGACCGGCGGCAAGTTCGATGGCGCCCTCGGCGTGATGGCGGCGTTGGAGGTCGTGCGCTCGCTCAATGACCTCGACATCAAGACGAAGCATCCGATCGAGGTGTGCATGTGGACGAACGAGGAGGGCTCGCGCTTCGCGCCCGCGATGATCGCCTCCGGTGTCTTTGCCGGCGTGGTGACGATCGAGGACGCGCTCGCCACCCGCGATCCCGAGGGCAAGGTCTTCGGCGAGGAACTGAATCGGATCGGCTATTCAGGCCCGGAGAAAGTGGGCGGTCGCCCCGTCCACGCGCTCTTCGAGCTGCACATCGAGCAGGGCCCGATCCTGGAAGAAGAGGGCATCGACATTGGCATCGTCACCGCCGCCAACGGGCAGAAGTGGTACGAGATCACATTGACGGGCGTCGAGAGCCACGCCGGTCCAACGCCGATGAACCGGCGCAAGGATGCGCTCGTCGGTGCGGCGCGCATCGTCGAACTCGTGAACAAGATCGGCCATGATCACGACCCGAGCGCGTGCGCGACATGCGGCATGGTCGAGGTCTATCCGAATTCGCGCAACGTCATTCCCGGCCGCGTTTTCATCACGGTCGATTTCCGTCATCCCGACGGCGGAAAGCTCATCTCCATGGACGAGGCCCTGCGCAAGGGGCTCGAGGAGATCGCCGCACGCACGGGCGTCGCCGCCGAGATCAAGATGGTCGCCGACTTCCCGCCGCAGCCCTTCGAGGCGAGCTGCGTCACGGCCGTGCGCAATGCCGCGAAGAAGCTCGGCTACACGACCCGCGACATCACATCAGGCGCCGGACACGATGCGGTGTATGTCGCGCGCGTCGCGCCGGCGGCGATGATCTTCACGCCGTGCATCGGCGGCATCAGCCATAACGAGTCCGAGGACATGACACCCGAGTGGGCCGCCGCCGGCACCGACGTGCTCCTGCACGCCGTGCTCGAAAAGGCGGAAGTCGTGGGCGGAAAGGTGTAAGCCGCCCACTCAAACCGAGGTCGCAAAGCGCCTGCTACCGAGGCTGCTGCACGTTCGCTGCGCGCGGCGTGGCGCCGGCCGCAGGTGGCGTCCCGCTCCCCGGCATGCTCCAAAGCGTGTTCGCACCCGCGTCGCCGCCCATGAATGTGGTCGGGAACGTGCCAGTCCACTTGTCGACCTTGCGGTACTCGACGACGAGTGGGTTCTGCGCGAGCGCTGCACCCATGACCCTGATGGCTTCGGCCTGCGCGTCACCCTGCACCTTGATCTCGTAGGCGCGACCGTCGGCGCGGGCCTTATCGGCATCACGCTGCGCCTCGGCGCTCTGCGTGGTTTGCGTCGAGGTGAGGCGCTGGCGCTCGAGCACGAACTTCTCGGTCTCGGCCTGCTCGCGCGCGACCTGCTTGTCGCGGATGGCCTTCGTGTACTCCGGCGGGAAGCCGATATTGACGACCGAGAAGCCCGTGATCTCGACATCATCGGGCATGCGCTTCGCGAAAGTCTCCATGGAGCGATCACGGTATTCCGTGCGCTTGCGCAGCAGATCGTTGACTGTGTAGGCGCTCGTGACGCCCTTCACGGTGTCGTTCAGGCGCGGAAGAATGATCCGCTTCTCGAACTGATCGAGGCTGCCGAACTGGACATAGAGCTCCTTCACCTTCTCGCGCTTCACGAGCCAGTTGACGGTCACCTGGATGGGAATCTCGAGCGGGTCCTGCGAAGCGGCTTCCAGCGTCATGTTGAAGGCGCGCTCGCGCACTTCCATTTCCTCGACGGTATCGGCCCACGGCAGCTTGATGTGCAGTCCCGGATCGGCGACATCGATCACATTGCCGAAGCGCTTCACGATGCCGACGTGACCCGCATCGATGCGGTAGATGCCGAGCCAGACGGTGATCAGCGCCAGAGCGGCGATGACCGCGAGCCCGAAGCTCCCGAGCTTGAGGGTTGGCAGGCCAGGACGGCCAGAGCCCGGTGATCCCTGTGTCGTCGGCGTTGAAGTCCGCATAATGGATGCTCCTGCAAGCTGACTTGGTGCGGGGTAATGGCAACCGAGCATGGCGGACGGCCGTGCCGGATTTGCGGCCGCGCGCGGCTGCGCCGTTCCCTTTGAGGCGAGGGAACGGCGTGCCACGCGGCGAATCACTTTTTCGCTGAACTTGGGCGAACTTAGGAGCTGGAGGTTAACCCAGTGCTTAACTCATGGTCGCGAGCTGGACCGCGAGACCGCAGGCCGCCTCGTATTCCTTGAGGTCGATCCACTCGTCCACGGTATGCGGCTCGTTCTGTCCGGCGCCGAATGTGACCGTCGGAATGCCGTGCCGGACCAGCCAGTTGGCATCGAGCCCGCCGTTCGCGACCCGCACCTCCGGCTTGATGCCCTGGGCGGTCACGGCCTCGATGGACCGCTGCACGACCGGCGCACTCTCCTTGATACGGAAGGGGTAGTAGTCCGTGTGAGAGACGAACTTCACCTTGCCGGACTGGCCCTGGACGTTCGTGACGCCGGCCGCCGCCTTGGCGAAAGCTGCCTTGTAGGCCGCCGTGATCTCCTTGTGGAACTTGGCATCGTGACTGCGGCTCTCGCCGCGCACGCGCACGAAGTCCGTGACGACATTGGTTGCATCACCCGCCGGACCGCCGGTCGCGCCCGATACGGGGCCGATATTGCTCGTGCCGACCTTGTCGCCGTGCACGACCTTGCCGAACCAGCCGCCACGGCGCACGTCGGAAAGCGCCTCGGCCAGAATGAGCGTCGAGCTGATGCCGCGCTCGGGCGCTCCACCAGCATGCGCGGCGCGCCCGCTGATCTCCACTTCCCAGCGGTCCGCGCCGACAGCGCCGACGGTCACGTGCGACGCCGAACGGCCGTCGTAGTTGAAGCCGATGCGCACGCCGTTGAGATCCTTCGGATCGACGAAGCGCGCGCCCCAGAGCCCGCTCTCCTCGCGGACCGTAAAGAGAAGCGTCAGCGGCGGATGATCGAGCTTCTGCGCAGCGAGCTCTGCGGCGAGCGTGACGAGCACCCCGCAACCCGTGCGATTGTCACCACCGAGCGCAGTCTTGACGGTGTTGACAATCTTGCGCCCCTGAATCTTCGGCTTCGCGCCAGCGCACAGCGGCACCGTGTCGAGATGCGTCATGAAGAGGAGCCGCGGACCATTGCCGAGGCGCCCGCGGCCGGGAAGGTCGACGATCAGATTGCCGGTTTCGCACGGCACCGGAATGCGCTTGTGCGCATCATCGAAGCGGATTGCCTTCGCCGGCACGCCCACTTCCTTGAGCGCGGCGATGACCTCCTTGCCGATCGCCGCTTCTTTGCCGGTCACGCCTTCTACGGCCAGGAACCGCATGAGACGGTTCACAGCCTGCGCATTATCGACCTTCTGCATATGTGAGGTGCTTCCCTTCAGGATGCTTTCTTGCGGTTCTTCTCAAGCCATCCATTGACGAGGGCGACAGTCTTGTCGACCTCCGGATGCGAACGGCCTTTCGATGCCGCGATGCCCTGCACGAGCAGGTCGACGCGCTCGATGTTCGGTGCGCCGGCTGCCAGCGCACGCGCTGCCGACGACGGCGTCAGCAACGACTGCGCCGCTGCAGCGTACTTCTCGAAGGGCACCAGATCCTTCTTGTCCGCACCGAGCGACACGCAGAGATCGACGACCCAGTCGAAGACGGCCTTGCTCGCCGCGGGATCGGAGTGCACGGCTTCCTTGATCGGACGCACGGTATCCTGCTGCACGCAGCGGTAATTGCCCGCGAGCAGCATGGCCCACTTGGCGAGCGGCACGAACACCGAGTCATGCACCTTGAGCTTGACGGGAATTTCGATCTTCTCCCCGCCGACGTCGAAGCGCGCAGCCTCGATGTCCTTCTCCATCTGCTGGAGGATCGCGGTGTGCTCGGGGTTCTCGAAGCGCGCCGATTTGAAGTTGGTCGGCAGGCGCACCTGCAGCACGTTGACCGGCTCCTCGGGCGGACGGAAGGCCTGCGGATCGGGGCTGCACAGCGTCATCATCTTCGGATCGAAGGCGTCCCAAACCGTCGCGTCGGTGAAGCAATGGCGCAGCTTGCTGACGTCGAGGCCGGGAATGCGCGCGAGATAGGGCAGCGGCGGCATGTTCATGATCGACATGCAGGGCCGACCCGACTTGGCCACGAGTTGCAGCAGCTCTCGGGCGCCTGGCGTGCGGTACTGCGGCTCCTGCATGGCGAGCGCGATGAGATCGAATTCCTTCGGATCGACGCTCGCCGGCCCGGCCGCGCTCACCTTGCCCGGGAGCTTGCGGCTGTTAATCTCGACGAGCCCCTCGCGGCCCCGAACGGGGATCTTCACGAGGGCGCCGTCGGCGTTGATCTTCTCCACTTCGGCCGGCAGGCAGACAAGCACGGTGTCGTGCCCCGCCATCGCCAGCTTCGTACCGAGCAGCGACCCGTAGGACGCGCCCATGACCAGCGTCTTGTATTTCTTTGCCATTACGAGCCCCTTCCGGTTTCTTCCCGCGGTTCACGTTTCTTTAGGACCGGCACTTTGCGGTCCGAATGCCGCAGAGGTTAGTGCCGAGCCGCCACAGGCGCAATGAGCGCGCCCGCGGCATGGCCTGCCGGCTCGAAAGCCACCGAAACCTGTGAATTTGCGGCCAAACTCGGGCACTTCGCCCCTCGAGGCCACAGTTTGGTAACACTTTGCCGGCAAGACTTTATTGACCATACGGCCGCTGTGGCGCGGCCGCTAGTGCGTTTGATCGCAAGGCGGATGCCGAAAACCGGCCTGTTGCGGGCAATCGCCTAGAGGGATTACAGCACTCGTGCTCAACGGGCGACCCATGCTCATGATGACATCGATGCGACTGCAGGTCGGCGCATTGGCGCTCGGCCTCGCTCTCGGTTTCGGGCTTGCACCGGCTAAGGCCCAGATCACCGCTCTCGACCGTGACGGGGCACCGATCGTCCATGCCGTGCCCGCTGGCGAGCGTGATGCCGCCTTGCCGGGCGCTTCATTGCCGCAGCTGCGACTCGCCCAGGCAGGGGGCGGGTATGTCGAGCGCGATACGCTCCAGGATCCTCCGCCCTATCGACCGCCCTACGAGACCGGCCGCCAGGTTCCGTCCTATGGCGGTTCGCGCGACTCTTACAGCCCGCCACCAGCACCGCGTCCCGAGCCCTACTATCAGCCGCCGCGCGAAAGTGGGCCAGCCTACGGTGCGCCGCCGCCTCCCTACCGGGAAGCTGCACCCTATCGCGATGGCTATGCGCCACCCCCGCCACGCGGAGATGTCCCTCTCGCGCCGCCGCCCGGCGGTGGCTACTACGAGGATGATCCCCGCGACGGCACGTACTCGATGAATGAGATCACGCGCGCCGGCCACGGCTTCTTCGGCGCCATCAGCCAGGGCCTCGGCAGCGTCATCGAGTATGCCTTCCGCAAGCAGGGCCGCCCGAACGGCTACATCCTCGGCGAGGATCTCGGCGGCGCCTTAGTAGCGGGTCTGAGGTATGGCCGCGGAACGCTCTACACGCGCGATGCCGGCCAGCATCCCGTCTACTGGCAGGGCCCCTCCATCGGCTACGACGCCGGCGGCGATGGCTCGAAGACAATGATCCTCGTCTATCGGATGCGCGATCCGCACGACATCTACCAGCGCTTCGGCGGTGTCGAAGGCTCGGCCTACGTCGTCGGCGGCGTTGGCATCAACTTCCAGGCGAACGGCGACATGGTCCTCGCCCCCATTCGCTCGGGGATTGGCCTTCGCATGGGCGCCAATATCGGCTATTTGAAGTATACACGTCACCCGACCTGGAATCCCTTCTGAGTCGCAAGGCATTGGAAGGTTAGAGGTAGGGACGTGCAGCACCGGTGCCCGCCGAGGGCATCGGCGTTGGCATTCGCGCCGCCCGAAGGGGTTATCTCTGAGGGAGGACCTGGGGGAGGGGACCTCCAGGTGGGAACCACGGCTGGGCCTGGGGGGCCGGCACCGACCCCCGAGTGAACGGTGGAACAAGCCGAGGGTTCGGGGCCGAGGAATGCGGGCTTGATCACGATCCAATCAGTGATGTTCGCGGTGCTCGGCTTTCTTGCCGCGAGCCTCTTGTGGCTCCTGGCCGCGCCCGGCTTCTGGGCCCGCGCCGTGCGGCTGACATCCGAGCGGCTGCGCGAGTCCATGCCGCTGACGGAGGCCGAGATCCGCGCCGACAAGGACCGGATGCGGGCCGAGCACGCGCTGAAAATTCATCACCAGCAGGTCGAACTCGACGAGGTCAAGCTCTCCGCCGCGCGCCAGCTCATCGAGCTCAACCGCCGCGATGCGCGCATCAATGGCCTGGAGGCCGACGTCGAGGCGCTCAAGGCCTCGCTCGAAGGTGCCGTCAATGCGCGCAGCGTGCTCGAGCAGACCGTAGCCGACCGCCTGCCACGCCTCGAGGAACGCCTCAGCGAAGCCAAGCGCCATCTCTCCGGACGCGACGACGAGATCGCCAGTCTTACCCGCTCGGCCGAACGGCAAGCACGTGCACTGGCGGAAGCCAACGCGATCAATGAGCAACTGAAACGCGAAGTGCAGACACTCACGACTGCGATCGAAGCGGCTGGCAGCGCCAAGGCCGGAGCTGCCGCTGCGGACGGTGGTACTGACGCCGTCATTGCCATGCGCGTCGAGCTGCAGGCGCTCCGTACGCGCTCGCGCGAGCAGAGCGCACTGATCGACCGCCTTCAGAAATCCATCGCCGAGACCAAAGGCATCGCTGCACGCGCGGCTATTGTGAAAGATGCCGAAGAGAGCGCGAAGCAACTGCGCGAGGCGCGGGCGCTTGCCGCCGCGCGGGAGCAGGAGATCGAGCGCCTCAAGGCCAGCGTCGCGATCCACGAGAAGACGAACAAGGATGTGGGCGGCCAAAGCCGCCTCGCGCTCATGGCCTCTATCAGCGCTCTCGAGGACAAGGCGAGCGAGCAGGAAGCTCTTATAAAATCGCTCAAGAGCGAGGTTGCGTCCCTCCAGGAGCAGCTCACGCGCCAGGCTGCGGACAACGCCGCAACAGTTGGCCGCCTCGGCGGCGGAACACTGCCCCTCTCCGATACGGCCAGCACCTCCGCCATCGGGCCGCCGCGCGAACGTCGCGCCATCCCACGCCTGACGCTTGCGGAGCGCGTGGCTCAATCACGGCGCGAGGCCGAGGATGAGGCTGTGACCGGTGCAGCCGAGGGCGACGAGCCGAAGCCCCCTCCGGCCCCCGAGCCCGCAGCAGCCACTGCAAAGGTCGAGAACGGTGCTGCGGCCACGAACGGCTCTGCGGATGCCGGCGCGCCCGACGAGCCAAAGGAGGGGGACCAGGACCGCCGTACGCCCCGTATCAAGTCCCGCCTGCTCGACCGGATCTCGAATCTATCGAAGGCTTAGCTCGGATTGTCTTCAAGTGGGCAAACAATTGCCGCAGAGTACCAGGACGATAGCGAGCGGCCCGCATCCAGCGTCGCCAGGTCAACTTTATGAGCACAAGACAGCGCTTCAGCCACGAGACGACGGCGGAAACCAAGACTCCGGCGCCGCTGCTGCTCGCCCGTAGCATGGACGCCGAACCGCAACCTGCGGAGGACATCGGCGCCCGGCGCCTGCGCGAGCTGGCCCAGCGCTTCTCACAAGGCGTGTTTCCAGCATCTGACGACGACGACAGCAAGCTTGAAGGCACCGACGTCGAGTTCGAGCCGGTCTCACTCGCGTCCATTCTTGCGCTCGGCCGCGAGCAGCAGCCCGACACGCCCGACAATTCGCTGATCGAGGCGGATGGCGGCGCAAACGGCGACACAAGCCCTGTGGTGCCGTTCGTCCCTATTTCGAGCACACCACTGCCGGCGCCGGAAGCCGCCAACGACATCGTGCCGCCGCCCGCGGCATTGCCCGCACTTGCGACTGCGGCCCCAGCCGAGCCGCTGCGGCTTGCAGAGGCAGAGCTCCGTTCGCCCGCCGACGCTGCGATTGCCGAGACCGACGAGACCGACGATGCATCACTCGAAACTGCAGTCGTCTCCATTGTCGAACCCGTTTCTGAGCAGGATGCAACCGCGGCCGTAAACCAGCCGCTGATGCTGGCAGACCAGTCCGAAACCGATGTCCGCCTCGTCGATCTGATTCGCCGTCAGAAGACCTTGCTGGATCAGCTGAACAGCTTCCCGCCGTCGTACGACGCTTCGCAATATGCGGAGGAAGCGCCGGCACCGCGATCGCTCGTCGAGCAGTTGGCACCGCCGCCCCCCGCCGTCGAGACGGCTGCACCCGAACCCGAGCCCGAACGCGAAGCCCCGCCACCGCTGCCGCCGCCGGCACCGGAGCGCGTGCCGCCGACGCTGACACTATCTCCGCCGCCACCAGCCACACGCGAACGCATGGAAGAGCCAAACGCATCCGAATTGCCGCAGCACTCGCCGATGATCATCCAGCGGGCGCGAGCGGAACGCTCCGGTCGCCGCATTCCTGTCGTCGCCACGCCTCCAAGCGCAGTCCCGGCCTTTCTCGGCGGTCTCGCTGCCGCTCTGCTCGTTGCCGGCGTGCTGCTCGCCATTCTCTAGGCTTCCCCCTCCAAACCTCATAGGCGGGCGGCGGACGAACCGTCGCACGACGCTTCGCCGCGCTCCGGATGATCGAATGCGCGCGCCGAATTGTGTAAGGAGGACGTGCCGCATGCCGTTTCAACCCAGGGATTTGCCGTGCCGGACGGATCAGGACGACCGCTCGCCGACCCCATGCGCGCCGTGCGCTGGTGGCTCTACGGCGTTGCTGCGCTCGTCTTCGCGCTGATCGTCGTCGGCGGCGCCACGCGGCTGACGGACTCGGGCCTCTCGATCACCGAATGGCGGCCGATCATGGGCATCATCCCGCCGCTCACCGAAGCCGAGTGGCAGGAGGCGCTGGCGAAGTACCGGCTGATCCCCGAGTACAAGCTCGTCAACCGCGGCATGAGCCTGGATGCCTTCAAGTTCATCTTCTGGTGGGAATGGGCGCATCGCTTCCTCGCCCGCACGGTCGGCTTCGTCTTCGCCATTCCATTTCTCTATTTCGCAATCCGGCGACAAATCCCTGCGGGCATGTCGTGGAAGCTCGCCGGTCTCTTCGCACTCGGCGGACTGCAGGGCGCGATCGGCTGGTACATGGTCAGCTCCGGCCTCATCGACCGCGTCGACGTCAGCCACTACCGTCTCGCGCTGCACCTCACCGTCGCTTTCCTGATCTTCGCACTGCTGCTGTGGGCCGCGTGGTCACTGCTGCCACGCGACGACCTTCGCGTCACACGCCCGGCTGCATCCCTGCATAGGCGCGTAGCGGGTCTTCTACTTGCGTTGATTTTCCTGCAGGTCGTGCTCGGCGCGCTCGTTGCTGGAATGAAGGCGGGCCTCACGCACAACACCTGGCCGCTGATGGATGGCACGCTCATTCCCGACGGGCTTTGGGTGATGTCACCCTGGTACATGAACCCCTTCGAGAACGCGACCACCGTGCAGTTCAATCATCGCATGGTCGCGTATCTCATCGTCGCCGGCGTTCTCTGGCAGGCAGTCTCCGTCATGCGTGCGGACGACTTCCGCCTTGCGCCCTCGGCTTTCGCGCTCGCCACAGGCGTGCTGACGCAGGCCGCGCTCGGCATCTGGACGCTGCTCGCGCACGTGCCCCTAGGCTTGGGTCTCGCACATCAAGGTGTGGCTGCGGTCGTGACGGGGATTGCAGTCTGGCACCTGTTCCTCGCGACACGGCGCGAGACGATCGCCTGACAAGCCGGAGACCTGTCCGCATGGCGGCTGCCGGCATAGCACTGCCGCAGGCCTGCGAAGCACCTCTTTCCAGCAGCCGGC
Organism: Pseudomonadota bacterium; assembly: GCA_023430315.1. GTDB lineage: Bacteria > Pseudomonadota > Alphaproteobacteria > Rhizobiales > Hyphomicrobiaceae. The sequence goes on from JAEZAW010000153.1 coordinate 28,700, forward strand.
GGATAAGAAAAGAAAACGCTTGAAGAAACCGTCCGACGCCGCAGTGGGGAGGGAGGTGTGTGGCGATGCGGCGCCGGACAGTTCCTTCTGGCAGTGGCCCGTCGACGATGCGCGCACGCTTTGCAGGCTCGGTGCGCGCACGCCCCAAGGGCCATGCGCCGATGCCAAGTCCCAACAAGCGGGCTGTGGGACTGCATCGGACCACTCGGCCGATCCCCCCGGTAGGGTGTCAGCACGAGAATGGAATTCATTGGCGACGGCCCGTTCTGCTGCAACGCGAGACAATGAATGCAGCACCGGAGCCGCCGCTGTTCCTCCTGGAGCGCTCCCCCCTCGATTCCGGTCTCCGCACGATCCCAGAAAAGAGTGGTCCAATGCCCTCCTGAAGAGGCTTTATGAAGCCTCTCAATTGCGACAGCGCGCGGGCGAATCAGCGGCGCTCGGGCGGCCGCCACTCACGTCTCGGCACAGGGCCGCAATAAACGTCGCATGAGCAGAACGGACTAATTCTCGCGCCGAACCCGCGCCTCGGCGACGATCAGATCCGACCGCCCGATAGACGCTTCCTCGAGATGA
>JAEZAW010000209.1 GCA_023430315.1 Pseudomonadota bacterium
GCTTAACCCAGTCAAAACCATAATTCCGCGATAATCCCCGTCTCAACAAGACGTCTGCGCTGATTTGCGCCCGCGGACCCCGAGGACCAGATGAACGACGAGTTCCACCGTATCCGCCGCCTCCCACCCTACGTCTTTGCGCATATCGATCCGATCAAGGCGCGGCTGCGCGCCAGCGGCGTCGACATCATCGACCTGGGCATGGGCAACCCCGACATGCCCACGCCGCAGCACATCGTCGACAAGCTCAAGGAGACGGTGAAGGATCCGCGTACCCACCGCTATTCCTCGTCCCGCGGCATTCCTGGCCTGCGCAAGGCCCAGGCCTCGTACTACGGCCGCCGGTTCGGCGTGAAGCTCAATCCCGACACGCAGATCGTTGCGACGCTCGGGTCCAAGGAGGGCTTCGCCAACATGGCCTCGGCCATCACGGCGCCCGGTGACGTGGTCCTGGTTCCCAACCCGACCTATCCGATCCATTCGTTCGGCTTCATCATGTCCGGCGGCGTCGTCCGCTCGATGCCGGCCGAGCCCAACGAAGACTTCATGCGCTCGCTGGATCGGGCCGTGCGGCACTCGATCCCAAAACCCATCGCGCTGGTCCTCAACTACCCGGCCAATCCGACCGCCTATACGGCGACGCTGGATTTCTACAAGGAAGTCGTCGCCTATTGTAAGGCGCACAACATCTTCATCCTCTCCGACCTCGCCTATTCCGAGATCTATTTCGACGGCGAAGTGCCGCCCTCCGCGCTCGAAGTGCCCGGCGCCATCGACATCACCGTCGAGTTCACCTCGATGTCGAAAACCTATTCGATGCCTGGCTGGCGCGTCGGCTTTGCCGTCGGCAACGAGCGCCTGATCGCGGCGCTGGCTCGGGTGAAGTCCTACCTCGACTATGGCGCCTTCACCCCGATCCAGGTGGCTGCGGCCGCGGCCCTCAATGGCGACGACTCGGTGATCTCCGAAGTGCGCGGCGTCTACCAGTATCGCCGGGACGTGATGGTCGAAAGCTTTGCCCGGGCGGGCTGGAACTTGCCGTCGCCCAAGGCGACGATGTTCGTCTGGTCGCCGATCCCGGACCAGTTCGCCCACCTGGGTTCGCTGGAATTCGCCAAGCTCCTGATCCAGGAGACCGGCGTAGCCGTCGCTCCCGGCGTCGGTTTCGGCGAATACGGCGACCAGTATGTGCGCCTCGCGCTTGTCGAAAACGAACAGCGCATCCGCCAGGCCGCCCGCATCATCAAGAAGTTCCTCGCCGGCGCCCCCAGCCACGGCAACGTCGTCCCGCTGGCGGTGGCCAAGTAGTCAGCTCCCGTCGGCATCCCCGAACAGAAAATCGTCAACGTCCCGCCGAGCGCTGAGAATGTTGACGATTTCGAGCGTGTCATCGTCCGTGTAGCGGAAGAAGATGACGTAGCCGCGAAACGGAAAGCTGCGCAGGTCTGGTCGCAGCTCGGGCCGGGGCCGGCCAATCCGGCCGGGCAGCGTCGCGAGCCTCTCGCACTGCGAAAGCAACGCGTCGGCTGCTGCGTAGCCGTAGCGGGGATCGCTGGTCTGGGCAGCCACGTATCTGAGAATATCATTCAGGTCTCGCGACGCCGCTCTGCCAAGAATGAAGCGCCTCATTCGGCAGCGTTCGCGGGCTTTTGCAGTTCATCGCGTGTCTGCCGCAACTGGGCGCGAACCTCATCGGCGGTGAGGGCTCCACCTTCTGCGATGGACGCGTCGATCGTCGACCTCAGGTCACGCAGCCTGGCTTCCCGCTCCTCGACCAGTCGCAGGCCCTCGCGCACCACTTCGCTGGCCGAACCGTAGCGGCCCTCCTTGACGATGGCCTCGATAAACTCTTCCCAACGACTGCCGACCGAAACGTTCATTCTAGACCTCCGCTCCGTGAGGCTGATAACATAAACGGTGCATTTCTTGTTATCAACCGGGCCGGATCGCTCTGTAGGCCGCCCCGATTTCCTTTGCGATCGCCGCCATCTCTCCATCCGGAATCTGCAGCACGCCGTGCTCGGCCATCAGCGCGTGATACTGCTGCTGCTCCAGTGGCACCCCCTTGGGAAGCGGAACAACGTGGAAATGCAGATGGCGGTTGGGTTGCTGGCTGCCCAGAGACAGAACGTAGATGCGCTCGGCATCGAAGACGCGTTTCAGGGCCCGCGACAGCCGGTGCACGCTGGCCTGCAGCCCAAGATATGCTGCTTCCGAAAGCTCCTCGGCCAGATCCTCGACATGCTCCTTGGGGCAAACGAGGCAATAGCCACGGAGTGTGGGGTACTTGCTGAGGAAGATGACGGTCTCCCCGTCCTCGGCGACGATGTGATGCCGATACTCGGGGTTCCCCTTGACCAGTTCGCAGATGAAGCACGGCCGCGAACCTATGTCGCGAAGGTAGTCGCCAAGGTCGAATGGCTTGCGCTCGTCCACGACAGTTCCTCCAGCGGGGAAGGTGGTCCCGGTTGGCCCGCCCTTGGGCGTGTCACCAGTAGCCGAACTCCTGCATGACCGCGCCGTTCACTTCCCGGAAGCGCTGCAACACCGGGCCATCCAGGGACACTCTCTTTGCATTCTCCGGACGAATCCAGCGCCCGTCGAGCTGTGCCAGCTCGCCGCGCGGCGGCAGGCTGCTCGCAACCGGCGTGAGCTTGAGAAATTCGGCGATCTCCTCGACGCAGAGGCCGAGGTCGTCGACCAACTTCTCGTAGCGGAGCAGCAGGGTGTTGGGGCGCGTCTGCGGCTCCCACGCGATGAGGTGCTCCGCCCAACTTCCGAAGTGATTGTTGCCTTCGACGAGTTCGGCGAGCGTGTGGCGCTCATGCAGAAAGTGATAGAGGCTGTCCACGGCGTCGCGACCGTCTCTGACCACGTAGATTGCCGGCCGCTCATCGAAGGGCGGGGCATGCGTCTTGATCAGCTGCATCGGCTGGTCGCCAAAGTCGAGGCGACCGTCGGGCGCATGCTCGATATGGCCTGCAAGCTGCTCTATGCCCTCACGGCGACCCAGGTCGTGGCGATAGATGCTGGCCGATCGCATGG
>JAEZAW010000279.1 GCA_023430315.1 Pseudomonadota bacterium
AACGGGTCGCGGCCGCCGGAGGCTGCCGGCGGCGCCACTCATGGAACGATTTCAAGGGAATTTCAACCGCACGGGCAGGCGGCGGCCCCATCCGGATGCCGCCCGGCCTGCCACGAGGCTGCCGCCGCGGCCAACCGCTGGCGGCGCTCGGCTATTTTGGCGCCAGCACCATGACCATCTGGCGGCCTTCGAGGCGCGGCTCGGACTCGACCTTGCTGATCTCCTGCACCTCGGCTTTGACCCGCTGAAGCACGGCCATACCGAGCTGCTGGTGGGCCATCTCGCGGCCACGGAACCGCAAAGTCACCTTCACCTTGTCGCCATCGTCGAAGAAACGCTTGATGGCGCGCATTTTCACGTCGTAGTCGTGATCGTCGATGCTGGGACGCATCTTGATCTCTTTGATCTCGACGACTTTCTGCTTTTTGCGGGCCTCGGCCTGTTTTTTCTGCTCCTGGAACTTGTACTTACCGTAATCCAGGATCTTGGCCACCGGCGGCTCGGCGTCTGGCGACACCTCGACGAGATCGAGACCGACCTCCTGGGCCTGTCGAAGAGCATCCAGCGTATCGACGACGCCCACGTTGTCTCCATCCGCATTGATCAGGCTAACTGTTCGCGAGCGGATGGCGTCATTCATTCTGGGGCCGGTGGGTTCGCGCTCCGGGCCTGCGCGCATTGGACGACGTATGTTGCATTCTCCTGGAATGGGCCGTTCGTTAGAAATTTGATGAAGCTGCTCGAGCAGATTGTGTCGCCCCGGCCGCAGGCGACAACTCGACGCAGAAACGGCCCTAGAGAAGTGCGATTTTCCGACGCCTGTCAAGCTGAAGCCACAGCTTTGCCGGTGACAGTTGCATGAGCCGCGGGGCAGCTAATCGTTGTGCAATGCGAAGCCGCGGCGCCGGACCAGAAAAGCCGCCGAATTGCAGTCGTTACTTGTCTCCGGCTGGCGGATGACTCACTCTGTCCGGACACCTGCTGAAGCGCCCTCCGCCCGGCAGCAATAACAGGATGAGCGGCAGACCCATGCCGCCGAGCGAGGAAACCTCTATCCGAGGAGTGCGCCCATGAAGCTGATGTGGTTCCACCTCATGCCCTACACCGAGCTTCCCGACGACTTCCGGGAGAAGCATCCCTCGGTGTGGGTCGATATCCATTCCTCGCTGTTCGATCCGAAGCGCGCCCACCACATGTACAACGACTTCATGGATGAGATGGAGTTCGCCGCGGACTGCGGGTTCGATGCCATCTGCTGCAACGAGCACCACTCAAACGGCTACGGGCTCATGCCCTCGCCGAACCTGATCGCCACCGCCCTCGCCCGGCGCACGACCGACACCGCGATCTGCGTCATGGGTAACAGCCTCGCGCTCTACAATCCGCCGACGCGTGTCGCGGAAGAGTTCGCGATGATCGACTGCATCTCGGGTGGCCGTCTGATCGCCGGCTTTCCGGTCGGCACGCCGATGGATACGACTTACGCCTATGGCCAGAACCCCTCGATGCTGCGCGAGCGCTATCTCGAAGCTCATGACCTCGTGATGCGCGCCTGGCAGGAGAAGGATACGTTCGCCTTCAACGGCCGCTTCAACCAGCAGCGCTACGTCAACATCTGGCCGCGACCGATCCAGCAGCCGCATCCGCCGGTGTGGATCCCGGGCGGCGGATCGGTCGAGACATGGCGGTGGTGTGCGGAGATGGACTACGTCTACTGCTACCTCTCCTACTACGGCTACAAGGCCGGGCAGGCGACCATGCAGGGCTTCTGGTCCGAGATGGATCGCCTCGGCAAGGACCGCAATCCGTACCGGGCGGGTTTCCTCCAGTTTGTCGGCGTTGCCGAGAGCCGCTCCGAAGCCATGGAGCGCTATGCCGAAGCTGCCGAGTATTTCTACGGCCGCTGCCTCCACGTCGATCAGCGCTTTGCCTCACCGCCCGGCTACAACACCGAGGCGACCATGCGCTCCGGTCTCGAAAGCCAGGTCAAGCGCGCTGCCGAGGAAGCCGCTCGTGCCCAGGCCGAGCAGGCGGCGGCCGGCCATAACAAGCCCAAGGATCAGCTTGCCGGCGTGACAACCGGCACGACGGCCGGTACGCGCTTCAGCATGGTTGCACGCGATATGGAGGAGATCGTCGAGCGCGGATACGTCGTCGTCGGCTCGCCGAAGGACGTCGCCGAGCAGCTCGAATATGTCGCACGGACTCTCAATGTCGGGCACTTCATGCTGCTGCTCCAGTATGGCAATATGTCAAAGGAGCTGACAAAATATAATACCAAGCTCTTTGCCGAACAGGTCATGCCGAAACTGAAGCCGCTCTTCGCCGAGTGGGAGGACAGGTGGTGGCCCAAGCCCTTAGAGAAGTCCGCACGCGCGACCCTGCCAGCCTTCAGACCGGTCGCAGCCGAATAGAGGTCGCACGCGATCGCGTCATGGAGCGCGTGCTCATTCTGGGCAGTCCCGGCGCGGGAAAGTCGACCTTTGCCAGGCGGCTGGCCGAGCGCTCCGGGCTCCCGCTGATCCATCTGGACAAGCATTTCTGGCGCCCGGGCTGGGTCGAGCCGGCGCCCGAGGAATGGCAGCGGACCGTCGAGAAGCTGGCGCAGCAGCCACGCTGGATCATGGACGGAGACTACAGCCGGACGCTCGGCACGCGGTTGCGCCGTGCTGACACGACCTTCTTGCTCGATACGCCCCGCTCGATCAACGTGACGCGCGTCTTGCGGCGGGTCGCCACTGGGTATGGGCGCACGCGACCCGACCTTGCGGATGGATGTCCGGAGCGTCTCGACTGGGAGTTCCTGCAGTACGTCTGGAATTATCCGCGAAAGCTCCGCCCGCGCATCGCGGCAATGCTCGAGGAATACGGCGGAGAGGTCATCACGTTCCGCAGCCGCGCGGACATCGAAGAATTCCTCGACGCGCAGGTTCCGGCTCCCAATGCCTGAAGCGAGGCCTTCAGCTCTGCGCTGCCGCGCGCTCCATGAGTGCGACAAGGCCCTGCAGAAGGGCCGTCGGTGTCGGCGGGCATCCGCGGATGCGCAGATCCACGGGGATCACGTTCTCGACACCACCGACGTTGGCATAGCCGCCGAATAGATCGTCGCCACACGCGCAATTGCCCGCCGCCACGACCCATTTCGGATTGGGCGTCGCGTTGTAGGTCCGTTCGAGTGCCTCACGCATGTTCTTCGTCACTGGCCCCGTCACGAGCAGCACGTCTGCATGGCGGGGCGAGGCGACAAAGCGAAGGCCGAACCGCTCGAGATCGTAATACACGTTGCTGAGCGCATGAATCTCGAGCTCACAGGCATTGCACGAGCCCGCATCCACCTGACGGATGGACAGGCTGTGGCCGAGCGCGCGGCGCGCCGATTTCTGCAGCCGCTCGGCCAGCTCGGCGAGCATGGCGTCGTCGTCGCGAGGCCTCGCCTCGGTGAGCGGCGCCTTAAGCAGTCCCTCGATGAGCAATCGGCGCATGAGGCAGCCTCAGAGATCGTGCCCCGAGTAGGAGCAGTTGAACGACTTGTTGCAGAGCGGGAAGTCGGCGACGATGTTGCCCTCGATCGCAGCTTCGAGCAGCGGCCACTGCAGCCAGGACGGGTCGCGGATGTAGGCACTGGCAATCGTCCCGCCGGGGCCGAGCCGCACCCAAGCCAGCACATCGCCGCGGAAGCCTTCGACCAGTGTCGTCGCTTCCCGCCCCGCGGCGGCCGCCAGCGCCGTATGCATCGCGATTGCTATCGGCCCGTTGGGCAGCTTCTCGAGGCACTGCTCGATGATAGAGAGGCTCTGCATGATCTCGTCGATACGGATCCACACCCGCGCGTCGACATCACCGGCCGTGCGCACCGGCACCTCGAAGCGCAGTGTATCGTAGGGCGGATAAGCGAGCGTACGGCGCACGTCGAAGGCGCGACCCGAAGCGCGACCGACATAGCCGCCGGCGCCGTACTGACGCGCCAACTCGGGCTTCAGAATGCCGGTCGTGACCGTGCGATCCTGCAGCGAGGCCGAGTTGTCGTAAACGCGCACGAGGTGAGGCAGATAGCGCCGTATGTGTACAACGAGCGCGCGGATATTGGCCGCTCCTTGCTCACCGAGATTGCGCTCGGTACCGCCAGGAATAACACGGTCCATCATCAGGCGATGGCCGAAGCCGGCGTTTGCGCACCGCAGCACCTGCTCGCGCAACGCGCCACAATGCGCCTGGATCAGCGAGAATGAAGCGTCATTGCAGATGGCACCGAAGTCGCCGAGATGATTGGCGATGCGTTCGAGCTCGGCCATGACAGCGCGCAGCATCTGCGCACGCGGCGGCGCCTCGACGCCGGCTGCCGCCTCGACAGCACGGGCAAAGGCTAGTGCGATGGCGACCGTGCTATCCCCCGACACGCGTCCGGCGAGTAGCGCGGCCTTCGCGATCGGCGCCCCGCGCATCAGGTCATCGATGCCTTTGTGCACGTAGCCGAGCCGCTCCTCGAGCCGTACGACCGTCTCGCCATTGGCATGAAAGCGGAAGTGTCCCGGCTCGATGATGCCGGCGTGCACGGGCCCGACGGGGATCTGATGCAGCGGCGGCCCCTCGGCTGGCAGGAAGGAGTACGGAAGTCCCGCCGCAGCATCCGGCCTGGCAGCTCCAAGCGGTTGTCGCACACCCCAACGACCATGATCGAGCCAGGGGCGCGTATCGGTCGCCTCTTCCGCGACGAGACCATAGAGATCGATGATCGCACGCTCGAAGCGCACGGCCGGCGGGTGCGTGCGCCCGACAGAGGGAAAGCGTCCTTCCGGGCACGCAAGGCTTACGACGCTGACTTCGCCTTCGGCCTCGTCGAGCACGGCCATGTGCACGTCACGGCAGTCACTCCACAGCGCCAGCAGCGTGACATTGCCTTGCGCTACTTCCAGCGCCACACGCCACCAGACCTCGCGATCGACCGCGACGCGCGGGCAGGTTCGATGTGCGTCGATCCGGGTGCCAAGCTCGAGAAGCGTCGTTGCGAAACTCATGTCCAGCGCCTCCCTCAGCCCAGCAGCCGCGCGACATTCTGGAACCACGCGACGAGCGGCCCCGGCAGATAGATGCCGGCACAGACGACGAGAGCCAGATGCGAATAGAGCGGCACATAGGACGCCTCGACGGGAGCCATGCCGCCCGAGGGCTCGCCGAAGGCCACTTGCGTCAGCCTCAGCATGAGCGCGCCGAAGCCGACAATCAAACCAAACACCAGCGGTACGGCAAGCAGTGGTTGACGCGCAAATGTCGAGCTGACGACGAGGAACTCACTCATGAAGATACCGAGCGGCGGCATCCCGGCGATCGCCACGACGCCAATGACGAGGCCCCAGCCGAGTGCGGGGTGGCTCTCGGTGAGGCCACGGATCTCGGCGAGGCGCTGCGTGCCCTTAACCTGCGCGATGTGCCCCACTGCGAAGAAGATCGCCGACTTCGTGAGGCTGTGCATGGTCATATGCAGGAGGCCGGCAAAGTTCGCGAGCGGTCCCCCCATGCCGAAGGCGAACGTAATGATGCCCATGTGCTCGATGGAGGAGTAGGCGAACATGCGCTTGATGTCGCGGCGCCGGTACAGCATGAACGCAGCGAAGATCAGCGACACGAGACCGAGCACGACCATCAGCGGTCCCGGCGCAATGGCATTGGGGTTGGCGCTGAGCAGCATCTTGAAACGCAGCACCGCGTAGAGCGCGACATTGAGCAGGAGACCGGAAAGCACGGCCGAGATGGGCGTCGGGCCTTCGGCGTGCGCGTCCGGCAGCCAGGCATGGAGCGGCGCGAGACCAACCTTGGTGCCGTAACCGAGCATGAGAAAGACGAAAGCGACGTTGAGCAGATCCGGGCTCAGCTCGTGCGCCTTGGCGACGAGCGTCGTCCACACCATGGAGTCGTAGCCCTCGCCGAGCACGGGCTGTGCGGCCATGTAGACGAGGATCGTGCCGAAGAGCGCCAGCGCAATGCCGACGCTGCCGAGAATGAAGTATTTCCAGGCGGCTTCGAGCGCAGCATGCGTGCGGTACATGCCGACCATCAGTACGGTCGTCATGGTCGCAAGCTCGATCGCCACCCACATGAGGCCGATGTTGTTCGCCAGCAGCGCGAGGTTCATCGAGAACGACAGCGCCTGATACATGGCATGATAGAAGCGCTGGTTGGTTGGCGTCAGGCGCCCGGTCTCCAGCTCGTGCCCGATATAGCTGGCGCTGAAAACGCTTGTCGTGAACGCAACGAAGCCGCCAAGCACGATGAACACGATATTGAGATCATCGACGAAAAGATAGCGCCCGAGCGGGGGCCGCTCCACGAGCAGATAGAGCGACGAGAGGAATGTCGCGAATGCAAACAGTACATTGAGGCGCGCGCTCAGCTTGTAGCCGGGCAACCAAGCAAGCAACAGCACGCCGATGGCCGGGATCAGGAGAATGGCAGTCGCTGGATCAACGGGCAGCGGAAAGGCCGGCAGCCAACTCATCGGCGCTCCCCCCGGAAATCATCGAGCGCCTGCAGCTCAACCGAATCGAACCGCTCGCGGATGCGGAACAGGAAGACGCCGATCACGATGAAGGCGACGAGGACCGAGAATGCCACGCTGATTTCCACCACCAGCGGCATCCCTTTCGCACCGGCCGCCGCCAGGATGAGGCCATTCTCGACGGACATGAAGCCGACGATCTGACTCACGGCATTGCGCCGTGTGACCATCATGAGCAGGCCGAGCAGCACCACGGAGAGAGCAAACGCGAGATCCTCCCGTACGAGAGGGTTGGCAGCGGCTGTAGCCTTCAGCATGACAACCATGGAAAGCGCGACGCAGCCCATGCCGGCGAGCATTGTGGGGCCGATGCCGCCAACGGTCTCGATGGAGCGATGAATGCCGAGACTTCTGACGACCCGGCTCAACGCGTATGGAATGATGATCGCCTTCAGGACCAGCGCGATCCCGGCCGTGATGTAGAGGTGCGGCGAGTGCTGGACGTGCGCCTGCCAAGCGACGGACAACGTCAGCACGACGGCCTGAAGCGCGAACACCGCGAGCAGGCTCGACATGCGCGTCTGATAGAGAAGCATGAAGCTCGTCAGCACCAGTCCGCCCGCCAGCAGATGCGCGACATCGAGGAGGAAGCGTTCCATCAGAAGGTCCTCGAGACGAACAGCAGGAGCGTGCCGAGCAGGCCGAGCATGAGCGCCGCTCCGAGGAATTCGGGCACGCGGAAGACGCGCATCTTGGCGATGGACGTCTCCAGGACGACGAGCAGAAAGCCGCCGACCGCGAGTTTCAGAAGATAGGTGACGGCGCCGATGGCATAGGCGGCCGCGCCAGCCTCGCCGCTCGCGATACCCCAGGGAAAGAATATGCAGCCGATGAGCGAGACGTACAGCAGCAGCTTGAGGGCTGCGGCGAGCTCGATCACCGCGAGATGACGGCCGGAGTACTCCAGCACCATGGCCTCGTGGACCATCGTGAGCTCGAGATGTGTCGCCGGATTGTCGACGGGTATGCGGGCGTTCTCAGCGAGCGCGACAATGACGAGCGCGACCAGCGCAAGACCCAGCGAAACGCGGAGGCTCGCGTGCTCCTGCGTGAAGATCGCGACGTGCGAGAGCTGCGTCGAACCCGCCACCAGTGCCACGACGAAAACGATCATGATCATCGCTGGCTCGGCGAGCGAGGCGAACATCATCTCGCGACTCGAGCCAATGCCGCCGAAGCTCGTGCCGATATCCATGCCGACGAGCGCGAGGAACACGCGAGCCGTCCCGAGCAGGGCCGCGATCGCGATCAGGTCCGCCGTCCAGCTGAAGTGCAGGCCCGTCGCGAATGTCGGCACGAGCGCTGCCGCCACCCACGTCGCGGCAAAAATCATGTACGGGCCAGAGCGGAAGAGCCACGAGGCATTCTCGGCGAGGACGACTTCCTTGCGCGCCAGGCGAACGAGATCGCGATAGGGCTGCAGCAGCGGCGGTCCCTGGCGGCGCAGCAGCCGCGCCTTCACCTTGCGCGTGAAGCCAAGCAGGAGCGGCGCCAACGCAAGTACCAGCACCATCTGCACGCCTTGGACGGCGAGATCGAGGATCAGGCCCATATGGCGACCCCCAACAGCAGAACGATGAGAGCGCTGAAGACGAGGCTCAGGTAGCGTCGAATGCTCAGGAACTGCAAATGATTGAGCTGCTCGGCGGCGCGCGAGATGAGATTGCTGATCGGTGCGTAGGCCGTCTCCCAGATCAGATCGCGCACGGTCACCGTAAGGCGCGACGGTCGCGGGTCGCCGGGCGGCGCCATGTCCACCTTATCGTGCGCCATGAGTACGCTCTCGCCGAACACGCGGCGCACGGGCTGGACAAAGCTGTCAGCAGTGTACTGGGTCGCGGGATCGGTACTCGGGAAACCGCAATCCCAAGGCGGCGCACGCCGCAACGCGCTGCTGGCAAAGCGGTGAATGAACTGGATGGCAACGAGCGTCGAGACTGTAATAAAGACGAAGACGAGCATGCCGTTGTACGAGCTGCGGCTCTCCGCGACGGGCACGATCGACCATCCCGGGATCGACGCCTGCGGCGGCATGCTCTGGCCGACCAGCCCGGAGGCAACCGGCGCGATCGCATCGATCAGCAGCCCTGGCAGGATACCTGCGGCGAGGCAGAGCCCAAGCAGCGTAAACATGCTGGCGCGCGACGCGCCGTCGGTCTCGATCGCCGCGGCGGCTTCAGGTGTGCGCGGCCGACCGAGGAACACAATACCGAAAGCGCGGACGAAACAGGCCGCGGACAGCGCGGCTGCGAGCGCCAGCATCGCGCCGACGGCCGGCACGGCGAGCTTCAGCCCCCATTGCGGCAGATCGGGGCTGAGCAGCACGGCCTGGAACATGAGCCATTCCGAGACGAAGCCGTTGAGCGGCGGCAGTGCCGAGATCGCAAGCACGCCGCCGAGGAACACGAACGCCGTCTGCGGCATGCGCAGAATGAGGCCACCGAGCTTCTCGATGTCGCGCGCACCAGTCGCCGTCAGCACCGCGCCGGCGCCGAAAAAGAGCAGGCTCTTGAAGAGCGCGTGATTGAAGGCGTGGAAGAGCGCCGCCGTGAAAGCCAATGCCGCCGGCGCGGCCATGTTGTTTGCCGTGAAGGCCAGCGCGAGACCGAGGCCGATGAAAACGATGCCAATGTTCTCGACCGTGCTGTAGGCGAGCAGGCGCTTCAGGTCGCGTTGCATGAGCGCATAGAGCACACCGAGCACGGCCGTCACACTCGCGAGCCCGAGCACGGTGAGGCTCCACCACCAGCGCGGCTGGCCGAGCAGATCGAAGACGATACGGATGAAACCGTAGATCGCGACCTTGGTCATCACGCCGCTCATGAGCGCGGAGACGTGGCTCGGCGCGGCCGGATGGGCCAGCGGCAGCCAGACGTGGAGCGGCACGAGACCTGCCTTGGAGCCGGCACCGACCAGCGCCAGCACGAGCACGAGCCCTTCGAGCCAGCCCGCGTGCGCCATGCCCCGGATGTCGCCGAAGGCATACTGCCCGTTCGGTCCCGCGAGCAGCCCGAAAGCCAACAGCAGCGCGAACGTGCCGAAGCTCGCCATCAGGATGTAGATGTAGCCTGCCTCGGCATTCTCGCGATCATGATGGTGCGCGAGTACGAGCGCCCACGACGAGAGCGACATGAACTCCCAGGCGACGAGGAACGTGAAGGCATCGTCGGCGATCAGCACGAGGTTCATGCCGGCGAGAAACACGGGATAGAACGGCAGCACGCGCCCGGGCGCTTCCTCGTGTCGGCCATAGCCGAGCGCATAGAGGCTCGCCGCCGCGGCGCCAAGGTTGATGACAACCTGGAAGAAGGCGCTGAGAGCGTCGATGCGGAAGCGTGCGCCGAGCCAGGGAAGGCCGATCGGCAGCGTCAGGTGCTGGACAGGACCGCGCTCGATGAGGTTCGTGCCCGCCATGGCGAGGAGCACGAGGCATGCGCCAAGGCAGGTGCAATAAATCAGCGCCGTCGCGAATGGGCGGCGGTGTATGGCAATCGCCAGCGCAGCCGTCCCGAGCAGGACGGCGATGGCCGCAAGAGTGGCCGAAACAGCCATGTATAGTCGCCCCCCTGCACCCACGAAGCGATGCAGAAATGCACTAGTGTCCCGTTTCCGAAGTTCGCCATTCCTCAACGCTAGTGCCCCGAGCGAACTTCGGAAACGAAAGGGACACTAGTTTCACATCTTTTCTAGTGTGATTCAGATCGAGAAATTCGCTCCAAACTGTGCCGAGAGCCCCAGGCGAATTTCTCGATCATCACACTAGCAACGAACTCACCGTTCTTGCCACGCGGCCAGCCGGACGCCCGCTCCGCAAGATGCCGGAGCCTCGATCACTGGCGGCTTGGTGGCGCGTTCGGATGACAGCCGGTCTCGCATCCAGGACGGAACGCTGCGAGCCGGCAATATTCGTTGCGTCGACCGAAGTCTGCATACTGGGCCGCATAAAGCAACCTTCAAGGCTGCGCTTTATTGCCCTGCTCGTCTGGCGCCGCGGCCGTGCAAGCCAGCCATCGCGGGCCGGCGCACCGGCGGGACTTGCGCCGTGCGCGGACTTCCCACAAACTTTCTGCAAGCAATCATAACGAACGCGCGGCGACACACCGCCAGCAGGGAGCACGCCCAATGAAGATGCTCTGGTTCCACCTGATGCCCTACACGGAGTTGCCGGACGACTTCAAGGAGAAGCATCCGTCGGTGTGGGTCGACATTCATTCCTCGCTGTTCGACCCGAAGCGCGCCCACCACATGTACAACGACTTCCTCGACGAGCTCGAGTACGCGGCCGAGTGCGGTTACGACGCCATTTGCTGCAACGAGCACCACTCCAACGGCTATGGCCTCATGCCCTCGCCGAACCTGATCGCGACGGCGCTGGCGCGACGGACGACCGATACCGCGATCTGCGTGATGGGGAACAGCCTCGCGCTCTACAATCCGCCAACGCGGGTCGCCGAAGAATTCGCGATGATCGACTGCATATCGGGTGGAAGGCTCATCGCCGGCTTCCCGGTCGGCACGCCCATGGACACGACCTACGCCTATGGCGCCAATCCGAGCCAGCTTCGCGAGCGCTATAACGAGGCGCATGATCTCGTGATGCGCGCCTGGCAGGAGAAAGACACGTTCGCCTTCAATGGCCGCTTCAACCAGCAGCGCTACGTCAACATCTGGCCGCGGCCGATCCAGGAACCGCATCCGCCGATCTGGATACCCGGCGCCGGTTCGGTCGAGACATGGCGATGGGCCGCCGAGCGCGACTATGTGTTCTGCTATCTCTCGTACTACGGCTACAAGATGGCCCAGAATGTCATGAAGGGCTTCTGGGCCGAGATGGATCGCCTTGGCAAGGACCGCAATCCGTACCGTGCCGGCTTCGCGCAGGTCGTCGGCGTCGCCGAAAGCCGCCAGCAGGCCATGGATCTCTACACGGAGCCCGCCGAATACTTCTACGGCCGCTGCCTGCACGTCGATCCACGCTTTGCCTCGCCACCCGGCTACACGACCGAGGCGACACAGCGCGCCGGCCTCGAGAGCCAAGTGAAGATGGCGGCGGATGCCTCCAAGGCCGGCCCGTCCACTCAGGCTCCCTCAGCGATGAAGATGCAGATGCTGGCGCGCGACATGAAGGGCATTGTCGACAACGGCTATGTCATCGTCGGCTCGCCGGATGACGTGACCGACCAGCTCATGGAGCTCGCCAAGACGCTCAACATCGGCCAGCTCATGCTGCTCATGCAGTTCGGCAACATGTCGAAGGACCTGACCAAGTACAATACGCGCCTTTTCGCCGAGAAGGTCATGCCGCTCCTGAAGCCGCTGTTTGCCGAGTGGGAGAACAAGTGGTGGCCGAAGCCGCTCCGTGTCGCCGAGCGCGCGGCGCTGCCTGCCTTTGCAGGTTCGGCGCCGGCCGCCGCCGAGTAAACACGCGCGGACTTCAAGAAACGACGATCAAGGGAGAGCGTCCATTGAGCGAGCCCACGACCACCACCGTCGACGTCAATGGCCATGCCTGCCGCGTGTGGACCAAAGGCAGCGGGCCGAAGATCGGCTTTCTCGCTGGCTTCGGCGGTCTGCCGCGTTGGATCCCCTTCCTCGATCGCCTAGCCGAGAGCCGCACGGTGATCGTACCCTCCATGCCGGGCTTTCCGGGCGCGACCGGGCACAACATCCTCGATACGCATCTCGACTGGCTGGTGGCCGTGCACACGCTGCTGGAAAAGGCGGGGCTCGACGGCGCGGATCTGGCGGGCAGCTCAGTCGGTGGCTCGTTCGTCGCGGAAATCGCAGCGCTGTGGCCTCAGAGCGTGCGGCGCATCGCGATGATCGCGCCGCTCGGCCTGTTCGATGAGAAAGACCCGGCTGCGGACGTGTGGGCACAGCGCGCTGACGACGTGCCAGGACTGCTCTGCGCCAACGGCGAGATCTACAAAGAGCTGAAAGCCATGCCGGCCGGCGCCAACTCGGTGGAATGGCCCATCGAGCAGACGCGCGCGGCGGAAGCGGCGGCGCGCATCTTCTGGCCGCTCGGCAATACCAAGCTCGAGCGTCGCCTGCCGCTGATCAAAGCACCGACGCTGCTCATCTGGGGCGAAGCGGACCGCGTGATGCCGCGCTCATACGCTGACAGGATCGCCAAGGCCATTCCTGGCGGTGCGAAGATCACGACCATCGCCAGCGCCGGCCACCTCGCGGAGCTGGATCAGCCCAACGCTGTGGCAAGGGCCGTGCTGCAGCACGTGGCGTAGTCGGCATCAGCCCTCCGGCCGAATGGCGAGAACATCGCTTGCCAGCGTGTTGAGCAGAACCTCGGCCGTGCTGCCGATCATATGCCCGGCGGTGCCGGCGCGGCTGTACGTGCCTGTAACGACAACGTCGGGCCTGTTCTCGTCCACGTAGTTGGAGAGCACCACACCCGGCAGGCCTTCAAGCAGGACAGTCTTGATCTTGTCGGCGTCCTTGCCGATGAAACGTGCAATCTCCTCCGCAGCGACGCGCTGGACGCGGGCACGCTCGGCGGCTTCGACCTCGTCGAGTGATTTGCTCGCTGCACGGCCTGACCAATCCGGCTGAACCTCAAAAGCATGCACGAGCGTAAGCTCCGCGGCCGGAAACAGCGCGCGCGTCGTGGCAACGGTGGCGCGAGAAGTCGTCGACAGATCAACCCCGATCGCGATCTTGCCGTAGGGCCCGGCCACGCGCCGCCGTACGGCCAGGACAGGCACGTGCGCCTGACGAAGGATGCGCGCCGCCGTGCTGCCCAACAGCTTGTCGCCGTAGGCCTTGGCGTGCGCGGGACCGGTGACGACGAAATCACTCTTTATCGCTCGCGCGTGCTCGATCACGCGTTCGGCCGGATCGCCGATCACCACATGCCGGGACACAGCCTGCTTGAGAAGAGCGCGCGCGCGCTTCTCAAGCTCGGCCATATCCGCGTCGACATTACGGATGCGCCGCTCGATCCCTATCGGCCGCACGGAACTCGACTCCACCACGTGGCAAATGGTGAGAGATGCGCCCCACGCCGCGGCAAGCTGGACGGCCCGGTCAAAGGCACGATCACCAGCGGCGGTCAGATCCGTTGCCAGAAGGATGTTCTGGGGCTTCTTGGCGGCAGGAGACTTGGCCATCTGGATGCCTCGACGGTTAGGAGATCGAGGCAGTCCATCCGATCGCGTCACCCTCCGCCTTGACCAGCATCAAGTCGGGCCGCCGGAAATCCAGCGGAATAGTGCGGGGATTCCTGCTTCTACTTCTTCTTGTAGACAATCAGCGTCTTGAAATCGGCGACGCGCTCGACGGGCTTTTCCTTCTCCCACACGGGCATGGCAGCGCTACGCGGAAGAATGTGCGCAACGCCAGCGCAATATGTTCCATCGGCAATCCTCAGGTCTGGCCCGGCGGCGGGCAGAGGCAAAACGGCGCCCGAAGGCGCCGCTCTCAGTTTCCGATTTGTATGACAGAACCTCAATAGATTTCAGGTTCCGGCACGGGCGCGCCGTAGCTCGTCTCGAGGAAGTCGAAGTCGCAGCCCTCGTGCGCCTGGCGGACGTGCTTTGTAAACATGAGGCCGAAACCACGCTCATAGCGCGGCTTTTGCTGAGGCAGCTCGGCACGCCGCCGCGCAAGCTCGGCATCTGAGACCTTCATGTTGATCGTGCGCGCGGGCACGTCGAGCTCGATCAGATCGCCGGTGCGTACGAGCGCGAGAGGCCCGCCGATGAAGGACTCCGGCGAAACGTGCAGCACGCAGGCGCCGTAGCTCGTGCCGGACATGCGCGCATCCGAAATGCGGATCATGTCGCGCACGCCCTGCTTCACGAGCTTGGTCG
Organism: Pseudomonadota bacterium; assembly: GCA_023430315.1. GTDB lineage: Bacteria > Pseudomonadota > Alphaproteobacteria > Rhizobiales > Hyphomicrobiaceae. The sequence goes on from JAEZAW010000279.1 coordinate 14,383, forward strand.
GAATAGGCAACATCCCCCACTCGGGCATGCCTGGACCGCCATGTGGGCCTGCGTTGCGCAGAACCATCACGTGATCCGGCGTCACGTCGAGATCCTCACGGTCGACGGCCTTCTTCATGGACGGATAGTCGTCGAAGACGATCGCGGGCCCCGCGTGCTTCAGCAGGCGTGGCTCGCAGGCGGAAGGCTTGATCACGCAGCCATCGGGCGCGAGGTTGCCCTTGAGCAGCGCCAGCGCGCCTTCCGCATAGATGGGATTGTCGAGCGGGCGGATGACGTCATCGTCGAAGACTTTGGCGTCGGCGATATTCTCGCCGACCGTCGTGCCACCGACCGTCAGCGCACCGAGGTGGAGGTGCCCCTTGAGCCGGCCCATAAGGCCGAGGATGCCGCCAGCGTAGTAGAAATCCTCCATGAGGTACGTCTTGCCGCTCGGGCGCACGTTGGCGATGACCGGCACCTTGCGGCTCAGGCGATCGAAATCCTCGAGACCCACAGTGGCGTTGGCACGGCGCGCCATGGCAATGACGTGGATGACGGCGTTCGTCGAGCAGCCCATGGCCATGGCGACGGTGATGGCGTTCTCGAAGGCATCGTGCGTCTGGATGCGGTCGGGCGTCAGATCCTCCCACACCATCTCGACGATGCGGCGACCGGACGAGGCCGCCATACGGTGGTGATTGGCGTCCGGCGCCGGTATCGACGACGCGCCCGGTAACGTCATGCCGATGGCCTCGGCGATGGCGGTCATCGTGCTCGCCGTGCCCATGGTCATGCAGGTGCCGTGGCTGCGCGCGATGCCGGCCTCGATCTCGAGCCAGTCCTTCTCCGTGATCGTGCCAGCGCGCCGCTCGTCCCAGTATTTCCAACTATCGGAACCCGAGCCGAGGATCTTGCCGTGCCAGTTGCCACGCAGCATGGGGCCGGCCGGAACGAAGATCGCCGGCAGCCCAGCGCTCGTCGCGCCCATGAGCAAGCCGGGCGTGGTCTTGTCACAACCACCCATGAGCACGACACCATCGACCGGATGCGAGCGGATGAGCTCCTCCGTCTCCATGGCGAGGAAGTTGCGATAGAGCATGGTGGTCGGCTTGACGATCGGCTCGGAGAGCGAGATCGCCGGCAGCTCCATCGGAAAGCCGCCCGCCTGCAGCACGCCGCGCTTCACGTCCTCGACGCGCTGTTTGAAATGCGCGTGGCACTGGTTGAGGTCGGACCAGGTATTGATGATCGCGATGATCGGCTTGCCACGCCAATCCTCTGGACCGTAACCCATCTGCATGGCCCGCGAGCGATGGCCGAAAGCACGAAGATCGTCGGGACCGAACCAGCGGTAGGAGCGCAGCTCTTCAGGGCTCTTGCGGGTCGTCATGTAGGCTGGCTCCGTTTCGAGGATTTACGTGGCTGGCGGATTTTGGATTTGAGACACAAGCAGAGTGACCGCGCTCGGCACAGAGCGACGGCAATGTCAGCTTAAGCGATATCTACCTGATTGCCGACCCCGAGCAATCATCGCCTCCGGGCCTTCTGCTCAGGCTCTAAAATAGCCGGGAACGAACGCCGGCTGGCTTGACTTCTCATCGTGCAAAAGCCTCAATGCGATCAATGGACCGTAGGCGGACGCCACCGAGAAGGGCGCTGCACTGCACAAAACAACAAGCGTCCAATCGGGAAGCGACAAAGGGAGGTTCGATCCATGACGATCACGCGTTTGATCGCGTCGTCGGCCGTTGCGGCAATCGTGACGGCTGGCACTTCATTCTCCATCAGTGCGCAGGAGCGCGAGGTCAAGCTGTCCGGTTTCGGCGCCATGTCGGGCGTCGTACGCTCGTTCGGCATCAACTCAAAGGCCGCGCTCGAAGCCGCCGCCGACGAGGTCAACAAGGCGGGCGGCGTCAAGCTCGGCGATGGCACGAAGGGCAAGCTCGTCATCGATTACTTCGATGACCGCTGCAATGCCGAGGAAGGCATCTCGGTCGCGCGGCGGATGGCGTCGTCCGCGACACTGGTCGGCATCGGTCCGACCTGCTCGAATGTCGCCGAACCGCTTTTCGGCATCTTGCAGAAGAAAGTCGGCGATGCGGGCGACAGCGGCCTGCAGTTCCCTGTTTTCACCGACGTCGCCATCAAGGTCGGCCTAGCCAAGA
>JAEZAW010000301.1 GCA_023430315.1 Pseudomonadota bacterium
GTCTTCTCCAAGATCATCAGTGGCGCCGGGCGCTGGGCCGTGCGCTATTCCGACTTCGGCCAGCCGAGCTTCTGCACCGTGCTTGACGGAAGCTGCCGTCTTACCGTCGACGGAGAGGAGCCTCTAATCCTCGAAGCGGGAGATTTCCTCCTCCTGCCGAAAACGCCCGGCTTCACTATGTCGGGCTTCGAGCCAGCTTCTGCGAAGCTCATCGATCCCAAGATGTTGTCGACCCCAATGAACGAGGTGCGCCATGGCACGCCGGACGGCGACCCTGATGTGCGGCTGCTCGGAGGATCGTTCGTCTTCGACTCGAGAGACGCCGATCTCCTGGTATCGCTGTTACCGGCACAGGTGCATGTGCGCGGGGTGGAAAGGCTCTCCACTCTCGTGCATCTCGTCCGCGATGAAGCGACTGCCGAGAGACCAGGCCGCAATCTGGTTCTTGGGCGCCTCATCGAGGTGATGTTGATCGAGGCGCTGCGGACGATCCAGGACGAAGCGGCACCGGCTGGACTCTTACGTGGTCTCGGCGATGCGCGCCTCGCGATTGCGATACGTGAGATGCATTCCGATCCCGCACGCGCCTGGACCGTCGAGGAGCTTGCCAGGAAGGCAGCGCTCTCGCGCTCGGTGTTCTTCGATCGTTTTTCAGGAGCCGTTGGCGTGCCTCCGATCGAGTATCTCCTCGGTTGGCGCATGGCCATTGCGAAGGATCTCTTGCGCCGACAGGACATCAGCCTCGCCGAGATTGCGGAGCGCGTAGGCTATAGCTCCGCGAGCACATTCAGCACCGCATTCAGCCGTTATGTCGGACAGCCCCCGAGCCGCTTTGGCCGCGAGAGCATTCAAAAAGGTTGACTTGTGGTCGGTGAGCGAAGAGCGCCGCCAATCACGCCCGGAATCGGAAGTTCTCTGGCTGCTCCGGCTTTCGTAGGGCCGGTCTGCCAGAGTGCTCACCTAGTCGATTTCGCGCTCATGTCGTCGTGATATTCAATGTATTTGCGCTGTATCGCGATCTGCTCGGCGATGTGTCCGGCATCATGCCATACGCCCCAGATGAAGCTCGAGCCGCGCCGCGATTGCCAGGACAAGCCCAGAAAATAGATCCCCTGCTCCTCCGAGACGCCGCGCTGGTGCCTCGGCCGCCCGCTTTCGTCGAACGTGTCCGCCTTGAGCCAGCTGTAATCTGATGTGAAGCCCGTCGCCCAGATGATGGTGGCAATTCCTGACTTCTTCAAATCGAGCGACAGGATGGGTGACCTGAGGCAATCGGGGTCCGGTAGGATCGCGCGCGCCTCCGGCTCTTCCGGGAGTACGAGGCCATTGCGCGCGAGATAGGCATCGGCTTCGTCAAACAGAGCCGACAGGTACGCGTCGCCATTCGCGATGTTCTGGGCGAGGTCCCCTGCAAATGTCAGGGCGCCATTCGCGCACGACTGCGTGCGGCCAACGAGGATCATGCCCTTTGCCGCGAGGCGGCGAAAGTCGATCGAATGGCCGCCATTGACGCCCGATACGGCAATGGTCACGTGCTCCCTGCCGGCCTCGCGTGCTGCGGCATCCCACTTGCCGAGAACGCCGAGCCACCAGCAATAGTCGCGCCCGCGATAGGCCCGCGGCGGACGATCATGCGGTCCGATCGATAGGTAGACCTGTCGACCCGACGCCAGGAGCTCTTCCGCAATCTGCGTGCCCGACGAGCCGGAGCCCACGACCAGCACTGCACCTTCAGGGAGCTGGCCCGGATTGCGATAGGCCGTCGAATGCATTTGCAGAACGGCGGTATTGGCAGGGACGATGTCGGGTACGATCGGGCGCTGGAATGCCCCGGTCGCCGCGACGACATTGATGGCTTCCAGTGGCCCGGCTGATGTCTCGACGCGAAAGCCGCGGCGGCCGATGTTTCTCTCGACCTTCAGCACCTCGACGCCACACCGCATGGGGGCCGCGATCTGTTCTGCGTAAGCGACGAGATAGTCTGCGACCTGTTCCTTCGCAGGAAAATCATCCGGGCCTATTGCCTTGTCGAATTCCGAGAACGAGAGGGCCGGAAAGCGATCGTGCCATGCCGGGCCATTAGCGACCAGCGAGTCCCATCTTTCCGATCGCCACCGCTCTGCGATCCGGTGCCGCTCGAGGACGATGTGAGGCACGCGATGTGCGGTCAGGTGTTCGCTCATGGCGATCCCGGCCTGCCCGCCGCCGACGACAAGGGTATCGATCTTTTCGATGCTCATGCTCTGCTCAGTGGCCGTCGATGGGCTGCGCACCCCGGAGCCGAGGTGTGCGGGCGTAGCGAAGATACTCGGCGATCAGGAACAAGCTCGTCACCACCAGAATGACGACAGCGGATGCGGCTGCCAGCGTGGGCGAAACCTGCAGCAGAACGTCGTCCCACATCTGCTTTGGCAACGTCGACTTGAGCCCGCCGCCGAGGAAGATCGCGACCGTCAACTCCTCGAAGGAATGCACGAATGCGAAGATGAACGCCGCAGCAAAGGCGCCCGTCAGCAATGGCAGGGTGACGCGTAGGAATGCGCGTCGGCGATTAGCGCCGAGCGTATAGGCCGCCTGGTCCAGGCGAAAATCATAGGTCCGGAATGCCGTGACCAGAATCACGAAGGCGATCGGGATCGATGTCAGCGTGTGACCGATGATGATGCCGGTGTTTGTTGCCACGAGGGAGAGCTGAGCACAGAGGTAAAAGAGCCCCACCGCCGTGATGATCGTCGGCATGACCATGGGCATCAGGAAGATCAGAAAGATCGCATCCGCAACGCGACGCTTGGTCCTGACGACACCCAGAGCCGCGAGAGAGGCGATAGCAATCGTCAGGACGGCCGTTGCAGCACCGATCACGAAAGAGCGCGCCGTGGCCCCCATCCAGACGGGCGAGTCGAGGTACTCGAAGAGCCAGCGCAAGCTGAAGCCGGGCGGAGGAAAGGAGATGAAGGTCGAGCTGGTGAAGCCGACGGGAATGATCGCGACCACCGGCACCAACAGAACGGCAATGACGATGCCAGAATAGACAGGCAGCACCCACGACAGGATGCGCGGTCCAAATATTGCCGAGAAAATGCTGGCGATGCCGCGGAACAGTGTACCGAGCAGGCCCAGCAAGCGCAATCCGAGCGACCGCTTCAAGCTCGGGTGAGCGGCGTCCGACGACTGGGGACCATCGCTGGACGAAAGTCCGAAGATTTGATGGAACACGATGCATGTCAGCAGCGCCGCCGCGATCAGGATCGACGCGAGGGCGGAGGCAAAGCTCCAATTCTGCAGCTGCAGGATCTGGTCGATGATGACCTGTCCCATCAGCGTTTCGCGCGGCCCACCGAGCAGAGCAGGCGTGATGAAAAACCCGATCGCAGCAATGAAAACCAGAAGGCCTGCGGCAGCCACGCCCGGCATCGACAGATGGAAGAAGATGCGCCAGAAGGCCTCGGCGCGCGTTGCGCCGAGCGTCTGGGCTGCTGCCAGCAATCGCGCATCGATCTTGCTCATCACGGGCAGCATCGTCACCACCGCGAGTGGGAGCATCGTGTGCGTCATGGCGAACACGACGGTCGCTCGGCCGAACAGAAGCTCCGGCGGGTTATCGAAGCCGAGCCAGCGCGCCGTGTTTGCGACGATGCCGGTTCTCCCGAGCAGCATCAGCCAGGCGAAGTTCTTGACGAGAGCGCTCGTCCAGAACGGCAGGAGGACCAGCAGAACCATCGCGCGCTGCTTCTCGGCCGGCAGGCGCGACAGCCAGTACGCCAATGGATAACCAAAGAGCAGACAGAGAAGCGTGGTCTGAGCCGCGACAGTGAAGGTTATTTCCAGGACGCGCGCATAAACGCCGACAGTGAATGCGCGCCTGTAGGACGTGAGGCTGAACGCGCCCGTCTCTGGATCCTGAACGCTCAGCTGAAGGAGCTGAAAGGTCGGATAGACGAGGAAGAGCGCGAGGAAGAGGAGCCCCGGGACGGCCAGCCACAATGGATCGATGCGCCGCCTGGGCCGGACGGCACTCGCTGCGGCGGCGCTGCCCATCACTGCCGTCACTCGGCAGCTCTCACGCTGCCTTTTGCAGGCGAGGTCGCATAGCGGTTCGCCGGCCGCACGAGGCCGAGGTTCTCACGCAGCGTGCGGCCCTCGTACTCGGTCCGGAAAAGACCGCGCCGCTGCAGCTCGGGCACAACCAAGCGAACAAAGTCCTCGATACCGCGCGGCATGGTCTGGAAGACAAGCATGAAGCCATCGGCCGCGCCGCCCGTGAACCACTCTTCCATGACATCGGCAACCTGCTTCGGATTGCCGGCAAAGGTCTTGCGGCCGCGCTCATAGCGCAGATAGAGCTGACGCAAGGTCAGCCCCTCGCGCCGGATCATGTCCACGATGTGATCGAAGTAGGCCTTGTGCAGGTTTGCCGTTTTCGGAATGCGATCCTCGGGGATCGGTTCGTCCAACGGGAGATCGGACAAGTCCGTCTCGAGATCCGAGCTGATGCGCATGCGGCCGACATCGGGGTGGATGAGCCCTTGCAGCGTCGCGAACTTGTCCTCTGCCTCCTGCTGGCTCTCCCCGACGATCACCGTCAAACCGGCCAGGATCTTCAACTCGTCAGGATGACGGCCGAACTTACTCATGCGGCCCTTTACGTCGCGGTAGAACTTCTGGCCGGACTCGAGCGTGACATCGGAGGCAAAAACGATCTCCGCTGTCTCAGCCGCAAGATCTCGTCCCGTATCGGAAGCACCGGCCTGGATGATGACCGGACGCCCCTGCGGCGAGCGCGCGATATTCAACGCCCCGTGCACGGTGAAGAACTCGCCCTCGTGATGGACGGGGTGCTGCTTCTCGGGATTGAAATAGACGCCGCTCTCCCGGTCGAAGATGAAGGCATCGTCTTCCCAGGTATCCCAAAGCTCCTTGACGACCTCGACGAACTCGCGCGCTCTTTGGTAGCGCCGACCGTGCTCCGGCAGCTTGGACAGTCCGAAGTTCCGCGCGGCATAGTCGTTGGCCGACGTGACGACGTTCCAGGCGGCACGGCCGGCGCTCAGATGATCGAGCGATGCGAACATGCGCGCCACGTTGTAGGGCTCGGTGAAGCTGGTCGAGACCGTGCCGCCGAGGCCGATGTGGCTCGTCGATGCAACGAGTGACGACAAGAGTGACACCGGCTCGAAGCAGTTCATGAACATCGGGAACCGGCTCCACGCGTGCAGGTTGTCCGTGCGCGCGGCCGGTGTGTCGGCGATGAAGAAAAGATCGAACTTGCCGGCTTCCGCGGCACGAACAGCATTCGTGTAGCTGCCGATATCGTTGGCGGCATTCGGCGTGGTTTCAGGATGCAGCCACGATGCGGGGTGCGCGCCAGTGGGATGCACGAGTGCGGCGAGCCGCATCTTGCCATCGGGATTCATGGGGTCACGTCCTTGGCTCTTCGCGAGAGACCATCATTCCAAACAGCGGATGGTCGCTCAACCGGAAATCAACCAGTCCTCGAACTGCTCGCGAACCTTAGGCTTGTTCCACGTCCACCAGTCATCATTGATCGGCATCAATTTGGAGATATTCTGGGGCGACGTCGGTAGGATAGCCGCACGCTCGGGCTTGAGGGCCTCGTAGGCTTTCGTGTTCGTCGGGCCATTGGCGACGGTGTTCGAGTAGATGGCCTGCAAATCCGGGCGCATGCAGAAGCGTGCGAACTTGCGGGCGAGGTCGACGCGGGGCGAGCCAATGGGGATGGACCAGCCATCCGTGTTATAGAAGCCCTGGTTCCAGATCATTTTGACGGGCGCGCCGCCGCTGATGGCGGCGTACGCGCGAGCACCCCAGGTGTCGATCAGGTCGATCTCGCCATTCTGCAGGAGCTGCGTATTCTGCGCGCCGCTCGTCCACCACACGTTGACGTGCTTCTTCACCTTGTCGAGGCTCTTGAGTGCGCGCTTGATGTCGAGAGGATAGAGATCCTTCTGCGGCACACCGTCCGCCATCAGTGCGCCTTCGATCATGCCACCGAGACCGCGATAGAGCCCGCGCCGTCCCGGGAACTTCTCGACGTTCCAATAGTCGGCCCACGTTTCCGGGACATTGTCGCCGAAGGTCGTCGTGCGATACGCGCGAATGATCGAGTAGACCGAGAAGCCGACCCAGTTGTTGGTGAGCATTCCCGGAACGAGATCCTTGCCTTCCTCGGGCGTAATGCCGATGGGCTCGAGGTAGTTCTTATCTTTGGTGAGCATCCCGACATGGGAAGGCGTCACCATGCACAGGTCCCAAATGTAACTCTTCGTGTCGACGAGCAGCTTGAACTGCACGGTCGGATCGGCGGCGTGCACGACGCCTGTCACCTTGATGCCCGTTTCCTTCTCGAAGGGCTCGTAAAAGGCCATCTTGATCGCAGCCCCCGGTGCGCCGCCGACATCGGCGACCGTGAGCTGGTCCGCGCCGAACGCTCGACCCGTCCATATGAAAGGCGCACTCAACGCGGGAGCGACAACTGCCGCCTGACGCAGGAAACTGCGGCGCGTGGTCAACCGGATTGATTTCGACATAGTGTGCTCCGTGCGAACAGCTAGGAAAGAGAAGGTATGAAGCGGGCGCTTTCAGGCAGCCATCCCAGGTGAACCCGATCGCCGATGGCAGGGCAGCCTGCTTGACGGCCTTGCCTCAGGATGATCGAGGTGCCTGATGGGAGTGTGCAGGTCAGCCGGACTTCCGCGCCGGCGAAGACGACGTCCGCAATTTGGCCGGATAGCAGCGCGGCGGCTTGGTTCACGACGGCGACGCTTTCCGGTCGAACGACAAGCACGCCCTTTGTCCCATTTCCGTGGCCCGCAATGGTTGCGTGATCGACGGGCAGCGAACCGTCCGCCGTCATCATGTGCCCATCATCGATGCTTCCTCGAAGGATATTGGACAGCCCGATGAAACCCGCGGCGAACTCCGTCGCGGGGCTGTCGTAGATATCGGCTGGTGTGCCGACCTGCTCGATGCGGCCCTCGCACATCAGGCAGATGCGATCGGACAGGCTCAGCGCCTCTTCCTGATCGTGCGTCACGAATATGATTGTTGCCCCGGTCTCCCGGTGCAGTCGGCGAATTTCGCCCTGCAGTGTCTCCCGGAGTTTGCGATCGAGCGCGCCGAGCGGCTCGTCCATGAGGATCAAGGCTGGCTCGTAGACGAAGCAGCGCGCGAGCGCGACGCGCTGCTGCTGACCGCCCGACAGTTGATCGGGCCTGCGCTGATCGAGATCCGACAGACCGACCATCGCAAGCGTAGCGTCGACCTTCTTCTTGATGTCCGCTGCCGGCGTCCGCCTCATCTCGAGGGGAAAGGCCACGTTCTCGCGCACTGTCAGATGGGGAAAGAGCGCATAGCTTTGGAAGACGACGCCCATATCGCGACGTTGCGGCGGCAGATGCGTGTGATCGCGCCCGTCGATGAAGAGCTGGCCGGCGCTCGGCTCGACAAGCCCGCAAATGAGCTGGAGTAGTGTCGTCTTGCCTGATCCGGATGGCCCGAGAAGCGTCAGCAGCTCACCGCTGCGAACATCGAGATCGAGGGGCGCCAGAGCGACCACACTGCCATAGTGCTTCGACAGGCCGCAGGCTTCGAGCTTGGCTCTCTTTTCCGCGTGGGCCGCGACCGGGTGCAAAGGGGCGGCTGATGTGATCGAAGTCATGCGCTTCGCCAAAGGCGAAACGTCTCGAGCAGTTGCTTGAGCTGATATCATGATACTCTGAGGCACCGGGGCAAGTTTCCGTCTCCCGGATCCTCAATGCCCCTGCGCCAATGATCCAAAAGCCGGTTCTGTCGCGCTGCCGTATAGCGGCGATGGAAAAAACTAAACTCATTCAAGCCCATCGGGCACTGCGAATAATTGAGCAGTCTGGCGATTCATCAGGCGCTTTTGGCGGTTCGGGCAAGTTATATGCCCGCCGCAAACGACATGGTTAGCTAGCGATCACCAGGAACGCCGTAGCTCGGCGCCTCCGTCGGATCGAGGGCCCGTGTCACATAAGCCTCGAGTTGTGGCTCGTAGAGCTGCCAAAGCTGCTCCAAGCCTCGGATGGGATCGTCGTCGCTCCAGTCGACGCGCAGGTCGGCCACGGGCCACGCGACGTTACGTACGAGGATCAAACCGGCCGAGTGCACCGGTCCTTCCTCGCCGCCGGCGTCCAGGCCGGCCCGCATGTCTGCAATGAGGCGACCACCGAGAGAGCCGGCGGAGGACTCGAATGCCGCGATCATCCTGTGCGGCACGTCCGTGCTCTTGAGCATGTTGCCGGCCGCAACGGCACCTTCTCCGTGGGCCGCAGTATGCTGCCCCAAAGTCCGCTCGCCCGAGAAGGCACCCGTTCGTCCCGAGCTGTCGACGGCAATGAGCTGGCGATAAGCAATCATCGGTGTCGCGGCGGCGTGGGCCGCCACGGCATCCGGAGCTGAAAGGCCGATGGCCATGAGGTCCAGCAATTTGGGGCCGAGTGTGGGGTCCGTGATGTTCTGGCTTCCCGCAGCACCGACACCGGCGCGGGCATAGGCGCATCGTGCAGCCACAGCCGGTGAGGAGGACGAAACGGCAAGGCCGAACTGCCCGACCGCGGGCAACGAGCAGCAATAGAGAACGTCATGGGTTCAATCCTGGGGGCGTCAATCCGGCTTCACGGCGATCGCATCCACCTCCACCAGCCACTCAGGCCGGCCGAGCGCGGAAACGACGATGCCCGTCGAGACGGGGAATACACCTTTCAAGTGGCGGCCAACCACGCGGTACACTTCTTCGCGATAGCGCGGATCGACGATGTAGATCGTGATCTTGCAGACGTGCTCGAGTTTCGATCCGGCTTCCTCGAGGAGCATAGCAATGTTCTTCATGGCCTGATCCGCCTGGGCGGCCGCGTCACCGATGCCGACGCTCTTCGACGTCGCGAGATCCTGGCCGATCTGGCCTCGCACGAAAATCATCGTGCCCTTCGCCACGACCACCTGGCAGAGATCGTTGTCGAGCTTCTGCTCCGGATAGGTGTCCTTGGTATTGAACTTTCGGATGCGCTCATGAGCCATGTGTTCTCTCCATTCTTCTTCACGCGCGTCTAGCATAGTACCGCTTATGCCGCGGTCCAGATGGTGGTGGGCGGGCTGACGTTTGCGCGCAGAGACGATCTGGCCTGCTGTGACACACACTCTCGCCACGCAGTTTGATCCGGTGGCCAGACGGCATTGCTCGGATCCTCGCACTTCGAGGGTGAGGTCTGAATGATCGCGGGCTGCATGATCCATTGCTGGTCGCGTTCTATTTTATGGTGCGTCATGGAAAAACTATTCAGCTCATCATTCTGCGCAACGAACCAGTGTGAAACGTTGCTTTGCGTCGATGTGACGGGACCTCTGTGGCGCAGGGAAAGCGGATTAGCGCATCAACTGTGTTCCCGCCGCACGATCGCGGCGCCCGCCACCATGGCTTTCATCTTACCAAACGCGACGTCGCGCGGCAGATACTTCATCCCGCAGTCTGGTGCGACGATGATGTCCTCAGCTGGAGCATAGGGCAACGCACGACGGATAC
>JAEZAW010000304.1 GCA_023430315.1 Pseudomonadota bacterium
CTACAGCACGGGGCCGGTCGATGCCGAAGGTCTCGCGGCGTGCGCCGACGAGCGCCACATGCTCGCGCATCTTTCCGCAGAGCGCGTGCGCGCGGAGCTCTTGAAGCTGCTCGGGGCGCCAGGTGCCGCAGAGATGGTTGCGGTCATGGCGACGCATGGCTTCCTCGTCGCGATCCTCGGTCGCGCACCGCGCATCGGCACGCTCGCGCGGCTGGTCGCGCAGGATGGCGAGCGCGATCGCGCGGCCGATCCGCTGCTGCGCCTCTCGGTGCTCGCCGTTGCCGTGGAGGAGGATCGCGCGCATCTCGCGGAGCGCTTGCGTCTGTCGCGCGAGGAAGCACGCGCGCTCGTCGTCATCGATCCGCGGCTGATGGCACTTGCCGCACTCGACGATCGCGAACGCCGCCGCGCGCTCTATGCCTCAGGCGTGGATAGCTGGCGGCAGATGGTCATGGCGGGTGCTGCAGGTGCCGAAAGCGCCGCCGACGTCGCGGCATGGGAGATGCTCGCCGCGCTGCCCGGGCAGTGGTCAGTACCCGAGTTTCCGCTCGGCGGGCGGGACGCGCTCGCGCTCGGCCTTGCGCCGGGACCGGCCGTCGGGGCCCTCCTTGCCGAGATCGAGGCCGAGTGGATCGCGGGCGACTTCGCCCTCGATACCGAGGGGCTGCGGGCGCGCCTTGCCGCGCGCGCACGCGATTCTCACTGAACAGGCACGCGTTGTGCTCGCGCGAACCCTATCCATTCCGGAAGCTTATGAAGTGAAAAGCAGATTCGATCGCAACGCGGGTGCGGGCCTATACGCGGCACCGGCGTGAAGCAACCTTATATGACCCGATCGGCCTTTGAATCTGTGGATAACCCATTTCCGCCTTAGTCTGTTTATGGACGAATGCAGGGGATAAAATTACAAGGGGATTACTGGATATCTCGTTAGGCAATTCCCCCTCTCCCCCTGAGCGCCAACGAGATTGTAAAGCCCCGGCTTGCCACGCCGGGGCTTTTTCTTGTCAAGTCGCGTTCGCTTCAACAGCCCATCCGCGCGGCCAGTTCCTCGAAGCCATCCACAACGAGATCGCACGCCGGGTTTGGCGTCGGATCCGGTGGGCCAGCCGGTCCCCATTCCAACGGCCGCTTCACGAAGCACGTCTTGAAGGCTTCCTTGCGCGCGGCATCCAGGTCGAAGTTGTGGCACGCGACCATGAGGATCTCGGCGGGCTTCAGTTGCAGGAGCTTCGCCGTTGCCTGATAAGCCTCGGGTCGCACCTTGTAGACGCCCAGCATCTCGCAACTGATGATAGCGTCCCACGTGATGCCATTGCGGCGCGAGACGTCGATCACGAGGCGCGGCGTCAGTAGCGTGAACGATACGCACGGATATTTCTTTCGCAGGCGATCCACACCCGGCACGAAGTCCGGCCAGGCATCGAGCGCGAACCACGCACGCCAGATCTCGTCGCGCTCGTCCTTCGTCAACGCGCCGAGACCGAAGTCTTGGAGGACGCGATCGAGCTGATCGCGATGCACGTCATCGAAATTGAAGCGCGGCCCGAGCTGATTGACGATCGTGCCGAGCGAGCGGCGCCGATACTCGTTGGTGGCCGCGGCCCAATCGGCCTTGAGCCCGCGCCGCCCGGCGACCTCGGCCATGGCCCGCGACAAGCCACCGTGCCAGTCGAGCACCGTACCGCCCGTATCGAATGTCAGTGCCTTGATGCCATCCATCGCCCGCGTCTCCCCGGCCTGCAGCCGCGCCTCCGCTGTCCTTAGTCCCTGTCCCACGCAGATTGATCGAGATCAAACTTCTATATTCGAATATTGGAATATAAGAGCGCATCCGTATCCTTGAACAAGGAAAGCACGGCATGTGCCTCATGCATCGCAAAGCTTGGTCGCCCTATCTGGCCGGCCTTATCATCGGGCTCCTGCAGATCCCGACCTTCCTGCTCATGAACACGGCGCTCGGCGCGTCGTCCTCCTTCGTGACCGTCGCCGCGCACATCGTGGCTTTCTTCGATCCTGCCGCCGAAAGCATCAAATATTTCGCGAGCCATATGTCCGGCGCCAAGAATTGGTGGCAGGTGGCCGTCGTCGTCGGCATTGCCGTTGGCGCTTTCGTCTCGATGCGCCTGTCAGGCGCACGCCGCCAGACCATCTCGCCGGTCTGGGAACGCGCCATGGGCATCCGCTCACTCGGGGCACGCGCGCCCATCGCCTTCGCCGCCGGCTTCATCATGCTCTTCGGAGCACGCATTGCCGGCGGCTGCACGAGCGGCCATGGCATCTCGGGCATGGCGCAACTCTCCGTCGGCTCGACGCTCGCGGTCGCGGCCATGTTCGCCGGTGGCATCCTGACTGCCACGCTTATGAAGCGCGCTTGATCGCATAGAAGGAGACTCCCCATGTCTGTTCTCACCGCCGTGCTGATCGGCCTCGCCACCGGCATCGTCTTCGGCTTCGCGCTCGAGAAGTCCCGCGTCTTCGAGCCAGGCATCATTGTCGGGCAGATGCAGCTCCGCAATTTCGTCATGCTCAAGGTCTTCCTTGCCGCCGTCATCACCGGCCTCGTGGTGCTCGCAGTGCTGAATGGCGTGTTCGGCGTGCCGCTGCAGCTCAAGCCGCTGCTGCTACGTGCCGACATCGTCGGCGGGCTCATTCTCGGCGCAGGCATCGTGCTCGCGGGCGCCTGCCCGGGCACGTCGATGGCGCAGCTCGGGGCCGGCTACAAGGATGCCTGGTTCGTCGTTCTCGGCGGCATCGCGGGCGCCATGACCTACGGCTACTTCCACGAGCCCATCACAGCCCTGCTACCCGAGAAGGGAGACAAGATCTCCTTCGACCAACTCTTCGGTCTGCCATTCTGGATGGTTGCACTCGCCTTAGCGGCACTGCTCGTTGTCTTCCTCGTCGTGCTCGAACGCCTCACGCCCTGGCAGGACGAGATCGGCGCCGATGTCGATGGCGTCAGTTCCCAAGTTCCGGGCGCGGCTGGCATCGACGGGAAGGCTGTTGCTGCACCACGCACTTGAAACCGCCCAAAGCGAATCACATCAGCGAGGGGTCGGCGCCCGCCGACCCCTTTGTGTTGTGCACACCTCCTGAACACTCATCCACTGCTGCTCCGAGGCTCATGACGCCGCGTTGGTCCAGGCGGCGCCTTCGAGTACCTTTCGACCATGACACAAGCGATTCCCTCCCCCGCCTCCGGTCCCAAGTTCGTGCACCTCAAGGTGCATTCAGCCTATTCGCTGGGCGAAGGCGCCCTGCCGATCAGCGCGCTGGCAAAGCGCGCCGCCAAGCTCGGCTTTCCGGCCATCGCGCTCACCGACACCAACAATCTCTTCGGGGTGCTGGAATTCTCCGACAAGCTCGCCGGCTCCGGCATCCAACCGATCGTCGGAATCAGCCTCGCCGTGGACTTCGAGGAAGCGAACAAGTCCGGCCCCGGTATCGCAGGGCTACCCGCACTGCCGCCGCCCCATCGCGACGGGCTGCTCGCCCTCCTCGCCATGAGCGAGGTCGGCTACGGCAATCTCATGAAGATCGCGAGCCGCGCCTACATGGGCACGAGCGACGGCGAGACGCCGCACGCCAAGATCAGCCACATTGCCGCGCACGCGGACGGGCTAATCGCGCTGACGGGCGGACCCGACGGCCCGATCGACAAGATCCTCGCGGACAATCACGCGGCCGTCGCCACGGCGCGCGTGAAGCGGCTGAAGGAGATTTTCGGCGACCGCCTGTACGTGGAGCTTCAGCGCCACGGTACGCCCCAGGAAAAGCTCGTCGAGCCGCAACTCATCGACCTCGCCTACGACGAGGACCTGCCGCTCGTCGCGACCAACGAGTGCTACTTCGCCGATCCCGGGGACTACGAGGCGCACGACGCCCTGCTCTGCATCGCGGAAGGCCGCTACCTCAATGAGGACGACCGCCGACGCGTCACGCCCGAGCACCATTTCAAGAGCGCCGACGAGATGGCGAAAGCGTTCGCCGACATCCCCGAGGCGCTGGCGCACACGGTCGAGATCGCACGCCGCTGCAGCTATCGTCCATACGGCCGCAAGCCCATCCTGCCGAACTTCGTGAAGGCCAAGGCCGATGCCACAGCCGAAGAGCGCGCCGAAGCAGAGGACGCGGAGTTTGCGCGCCAGGCCGAGGAAGGACTCGTCAAGCGGCTCGAAATGAACCCGCTCGCACCGGGCTTCACCAGGGAGGACTACGAGAAGCGCCTCCAGTACGAGATCGGCATCATCAAGGGAATGAAGTTCCCGGGCTACTTCCTGATCGTTGCG
>JAEZAW010000026.1 GCA_023430315.1 Pseudomonadota bacterium
CCGTCATGCCGGTCGCGGCGATGGAAAGTGCCCGCATATCCTGTCACGCCCCTCGTCAGATCGCCATTCTGCTGATTTCCTGGTAGGCCGAGATGACCTTGTCGCGGACGGCAATCACCGACTGCAAGCTCTGCTCGGCCGACATCACGTGCTCGACGACATCCTGCAGCGATGCCGTCCCCTTGACGCCACCGATCGATACGGCCTCGGCCTGGCGCATCTTCTGCCCGAACTCGCTGATGGCATCTCCGAGCAGCGACGCGAAGTCGTGATCGGTCTGATTGATGGGCGCTGCGCCCGGCGTGACGGGCGCCATTTTAGGCGCGGAAACCGGGGACGATTCCGCCATTCCCCCGACCGGCCCGGTCGGCAGGGCGCGTCCGCCCATACCTGCAATCGAATCGATCATCACTTACCTTTCAAAAGGTCGATCAAGTCACCGATCATCTCGCGCGCCTGCCGCACCATCTGGAGGTTGGCCTCGTAGGACCGGTGCGCTTCACGCATATCCGAGAGCTCGACCAGCGGATTGACGTTGGAGAGCTTGACGTACCCATTGGAGTCGGCCGCGGGATGCCCCGGCATGTGCTGGGCCGGATAGGGAGTCTGGTCGTGGCCAATGGCACCGATCCGAACCAGGTTGAGGCCGGTCGCGCGGTCGAGCTCCTGGGCAAAGCTGATCGTCTTGCGCGCATAGGGATCGCCGCCGGGCACGGTTGCGGTGGCGCTCGCGTTGGCGAGGTTCTCCGAAACGACACGGATGCGCGTCGACTGGGCGCGCAGGCCCGATGCGGAAGAGAGGATCGCTGCCTTGAGCTCATCGGCCATGCGCTACCTCACGCTCGTCAGAAGCATGCGGTGGAAGGCGCCGATCACACCCGACACGACCGAGTGCTGCGAGCGGGTCTCACCGAGGTTGGCGAGCTCCGTCTCGAGGCTGACCGTGTTGCCGGAGTGCTTCGGAACTTCACCCGGCCGCGTGACGACATCGAACGCCCGGCCGCCGAACTGCGTCGGCGACAGGTGATTCGTGTTCGTTTTCAGCATCGCGACATTGGCCGAGCTGAGCGCCGCCTCGAAGGACGGGACATCCTTCGCCCTGAACCCCGGCGTATCGGCGTTCGCGATGTTGTCGGCAAGCGCTGCGCTGCGCGTCGCGAGCCAACGGTTGCGGTCGCTGGCAATCGAGAAGAGTGCGAGGTCGTCCATGAAATAGTCCTTCGGCTTCAGCTTCCCTGATAGCCGACGTCTCTTGCCTGAAGCTGGCCGCCCTGACGTGGCAGGCGGTTCGCGCGCGCTGCGCCGAGGGCCGATGCCAGACGCCGGCGCCGGCTGTCCTCGCCAGCCTCCGGCGGCTCGAAGCGGATGAGATCGAGTTGCACATGGGCATCGGCTGCCTCGAGCGTCAGCCGGTAGTAGAGCTCGACGCCGTGATGAGAGAACGACATAGCGAGGCGCACGGAGGGCGGCACGCGCCAACCGACGATCGCTTCGGCGTGGCCGCTGAACTGCATGGTGCCGGGCTTGAAGAACAGCTCGCACTCGCCATCGAGCAGGCTTTGCAGCGTCGCCATACGATCGAGCCGGATGAGCGCCACGAGATCCGCGACGTCGTGATTGCGGAACTCGGTCGTCAGCTCCGCAATGCTGGTCGCGAGAAGCGCCTCGAAGCTCGCGGTGAGATCACTGACATCGGGCTGCATTTAGGCACCTCGGGGCATGGGAGCGACTTGAGCGGCGGAACGCGACATGAGGTAGAGGATGATCTCGGCAACCGCCTTGTAGAACTCTGGCGGGATCGGGCGATCCAATGACACGGCGGCATAGAGGCTGCGTGCGAGCGCCTTGTCCTCGATGACCGGGATCTCGTGCGCCTCGGCAATTTCGCGAATCTTGAGGGCGATGTTGTCCATGCCTTTGGCGACGACCATCGGCGCACCCGAATCGCCCTGCATATAGCGCAGCGCCACCGCGTAGTGAGTCGGATTGGCGATCACCACCGTCGCCTTGGGCACGGAAGAGAGCATCCGCCGGCGCGCGCGATCGCGGGCAAGCGACAGTCGCCGCGCCTTGAGCAGCGGATCGCCCTCGGACTGCTTGTGCTCGTCCTTGATCTCCTGCTTGCTCATGCGCAGATCCATGCGCCATTTCATGCGGCTCCATATGAGGTCCGCGGCAACAATGCCGGAGAGGCTGAGCCCCACGGCGAGCAGCACATTGAGCATCTGCCGTGCGAGGGCCTGAGGCAGAGCTGACGGCTCGAGCAGGATGGAATTGACGAGATCCGCCTTGTGGTTGAGCAGGAACGCGATCGCGCATGCCGAAAGTATCGAGAGCTTGAAGACCGATTTCAGGAACTCGACGCGCCCCTGGGCGCCGAACATGCGGGTGAAACCCTTGGTGGGCGATATCCGGGAAAACTCCGGCTTGATGCGCGTGCCGACCATGCGCAGCGGATTCTGCAACACCGACACCATGATGCCGAAGATCATCAGCACGAAAAGCGGCAGCGCTAGCACCGCCGTTGCCGCGGAGCCGACGGTCGCGAGCAGCAGCACCGCATCCGCGCCGACATCCATGCGGAAATCATAAGGCCGCTCGATCAGCGCCATGAGACTGCCGAGCAGCCTTGCGCCGAACGCTTGCGCGACAATCGGCACGCACGCGGCGATAGCCAGAATCGAAGCGAACTGCGCGATCTCACGGGAGACAGGCGTGTTGCCCTTTCGGATCGCCTCGTCGATCTTGTGAGGTGTCGCCTCTTCTGTTTTGGACTCTTTGTCCTGTTCCTCAGCCATAGCGCTCGATACCTGAGATCGAAGTGAGAGGGCGAGCGCCGCGGCTCAGCAAGACGCAACGGCGAGAGAAGTGCATGACCTGCTGCGGGAGCGCTATTCGCTTCCCTGCTGCATGACCTCGCGCACGGATATGCCGAAGCGCGTTGCTTCCTCGTCGAGTGCGACGATCTCACCGCGGGCGACGACCTGATCGTTGACCACGATGTCGATCAGATCCCCGACCTTGCGGTCGAGCGGAATGATCGCTCCCCGCGTCAGGCTCATGAGCTTGGCAACCGGCATGCGCGTCGCGCCAAGCACGAAGCGAACCGATACGGGGATGCGCATCACGGCGTCGTGGCCGCGTCCGCCCCAAGCCTCGACGGATTTCCCCTCCTGCCCGCCAGCAGCCGCTACCTGCGTCAAGTCGGACCTCCAGTCGCCTTGCTGACCGCCGCCCGCGTTTGCGGCGGCGCCGTCACTCTCGACATTATTCATGCGCGTCACGCTCCCGCCGCCCGCTTAGCTAAGCGGCTTTCTTTTCCGCACCACCAGCCGCGCCGGGATTGCCCGAGTTCAGCGTTGCGTTCTCGAGCTCGTCGACAGAAGGGCGGTCCGATGCCGAGATCGCCTTGCGACCGTGCTCCACCGCGATCTGCGGCATGGCGCCATTCATCAGGGCGAGCAGCGTCTGCTTGATTACGATGTACTGGCGCATCTGCTTCTCGCGCACGATTTTGACCTGCGTCGCGATCGGCGTGACGACGCCATAGGAGAAGAAGATGCCGGCGAAGGTTCCGACGAGAGCCGCGCCGATGTAGGCGCCGAGCACCTCGGGCGGCTGATCGAGGGCACTCATGGCCTTGATGACGCCGAGCACGGCGGCGACAATCCCGAGCGCAGGCAGGCCCTCCGACATGGCGACGAGCGAGTGATAGGCCTTGAGCTTGTCGCCACGCATGGTGGCGATCTCCTCGTCCATCAGCGCCTCGATCTCATGCGTGCGGGCGTTGCCCATGAGGATCAGGCGGAAATAGTCGCAGATGAACGTCAGCATCTTCTCGTTGTTCAGAACTTTCGGATAGGCGGTGAAGATTGCCGACTCGGCCGGATTGTCGATGTGCTTCTCGACTTCGGCGCGCGATTTCGACTTCAATTCGCGGATCAGGGTGAAAAGGCACGTCAGGATGACCAGATAGTCTTCCTTATGGGGCACGGCATTCTTCATGGCCTCCATGAAGCCGACGCCGCTGTCCTTGATCGTCTTCATGGGGTTGGCGACGATGAAGGTGCCGATCGAGGCCCCGAGAATGATGACGTATTCCCACGGCTGCCAGATGACCCCGAGCTTGCCGCCCATGGCCGCAAAGCCGCCGAACATGCACGCGAGCGTCACAACTAGGCCGAGCGGGATGGTCATGCGTGTCCTGTGCCCACGGATCAGATCTGATTGACGAACGACGATGCGGTGAATGCCTTGCGCGAGGCTGTAGCAGCGGCAGAGGGGCGGTCACCGCCGATCCGCAACGGTTACGCCAGCTTCGTGCAAGTCCCGCGTGCGCTTCTGTGGCGGACCGCTTCGTGAGGACAGTAATAAATGTTCAGCACGCCCATCGGCTACAAGCTCATTGCCTCGGATATGACGGCGGCGCTCAAGCGCACGTCGGAGCAGCCCATCGTGCAGCGCGAGAGCGAGTACTACCTGGAGACGATCAAGAACATCAAATCGATCGATGATTTTCTCGCGAATGATCGCGTCTTCAAATACGCGATGAAGGCACACGGCCTGCAGGACATGGACTACGCCAAGGCCTTCATGCGCAAGGTGCTTAAAGAGGGCATCGACACCGCTGATTCCTTTGCGAATAAGCTTTCGGACCCGAAGTACCGCGAATTCGCGGACACCTTCAATTTCGCGCGCCACGGAACCACGGCAACGATCTTCGAGAAAGCACGCCAAGGCACCGTGGACCGCTACACCCGTCAGACACTCGAGATCGACGCCGGCGCCTCGAACGAAGGCGTGCGCCTCGCCCTCTACTTCGAGCGCAAAGCTGCAAGCGTGACAACGCCGCTCCATCTGCTGGCCGACAACGCCCTTCTCAAGGTCACGCAGGTCGCGCTCGGCATCCCGGCGGCGACGGCGACCATGGACCTCGATCGTCAGGTCGAGATGATCAGCAAGAAGCTCGACATCGAGGATCTCAAGGATCCGGAGAAGCTCGACAAGTTCATCGGGCGCTTCACGGCCCTCTGGGAGCTCGAGAACCCGACGACGACTGCCGCGTCGACCGGCATCACGCAGCTCTTCGGCGGCTATGACCTCACGATCGGCTACGACCTGCTCACGCAGATGCAGAACATCAGGACGGTGTGAGCCATGGAAGCTAGCATGTACGTTGCGCTGTCCGGGCAGCTCGCGTTGCAGCGGCGCCTCGACACCATCGCCAACAACGTCGCAAACAGTACCACGCCGGGCTTCCGCGCCGAGAACGTGACTTTCGAGACCGTGCTCTCGCAGACCCAGCGCTCATCTGTGGCTTACTCGGGCACGGGCGAGAGCACTTTCTCGCGAATGAGCGGCGCGATCGTGCAAACGACTAATGCCCTCGACGTCGCTATCCATGGCGATGCCTTCATGAGCATCAACGGCGCCAACGGTCCCGTCTACACGCGCGATGGCCGGATGCGCATCTCGACGCAGGGCGATCTCGAGAACATGAATGGACAGCAGGTTCTCGATCAGTCCGGCGGTCCCATCCAGATCAATCCCAGCCTTGGGCCCGTCCAGATCTCGCGCGACGGCACCATCAGCCAGAACG
Source organism: Pseudomonadota bacterium (assembly GCA_023430315.1). Taxonomy (GTDB): domain Bacteria; phylum Pseudomonadota; class Alphaproteobacteria; order Rhizobiales; family Hyphomicrobiaceae. Next base: position 5,600 of record JAEZAW010000026.1, read on the forward strand.
GCACGCGCGTGGGCCGTCTCGGCCTCTTCCAAATTCCGGCCAATGCCAAGCTCGTACGCCACGAGGGTGCGGCTGTCGTACCTGACACACCGCCCGAACCCGTCGTCGATTTCGTGAGCAGGGGCTTCGCGCAGGGCTACGTCGAGAAAGCCAACGTAGATCCAGTCATGGAGATGACGCGTCTCATCTCGGTGACGCGCGCCTTCGAGGCCATGTCGGCCGCGGGCGAGCAGTCCGACCGCAAGTTGACCGACGCGATCAAGACGCTCGGCAGCGGACGCTAACACCCTAACGACGCCCAACTCTCTTTGTAGTCGACATGACCGCACCCGAGACGAACGACCAAGCATCCCCTCCCAGTGCGGCCAAGAACGTCGGCGATCCGCTCGAGCGTCTCGCCGGTCTCTTCTCCGGACATCCGAACAAGCTGCCGCTCGTGCGCTACGGCGGTCGCGTCGCGGAGGTCGCACCGAGCCACATACTCGTGCGCGGTATCGAGCGCCGGGTCGAGCTTGGAACCTCCGTCGAGGTCGAAGGCGGCGGTGCCCGCTGGCTCGGCGAGGTCATCGGCATCGATGCCGACTGCGCCAACATAAAGCTGTTCTCCACATCGCCGCGACTCGGCCTTGGCGCGCCGGTCTGGGTGCGCGACAGCCTCGAGATCTGCCCCGACGTGAGCTGGCTTGGTCGCGTGATCAATGCGCTCGGCCAGCCGATCGACGAGCTGGGGACACTCACGAGCGGCACCGTTCCCTATTCCATCGACCATGAGCCGATCCCACCCATGGCGCTCGATCGGATTCGCCGGCCGATCGTCACTGGCGTGAAGGCCATCGATCTCTTCACGCCGATCTGCGCCGGTCAGCGCATCGGCATCTTTGCCGGCTCGGGCGTCGGCAAGTCCACGCTCGTGTCGATGCTCGCACGCACGAACGGCTTCAACACGATCGTCATCGCACTCGTCGCCGAGCGTGGCCGCGAAGTACGCGAGTTCCTCGAGGATGTGGTCAAACCGCATGCGCCCCGCGCGGTGACCGTCGTCGCGTCGAGCTCCGAAGGCGCGATGATGCGCAAGAATGCGGCCAAGACCGCCATGGCGGTCGCCGAGTACTTCCGCGACCGTGGCGACAACGTCCTGCTGGTGGTCGACTCGATCACGCGCTTTGCTCATGCGCTACGCGAAGTGGCGCTCGCAGCCGGCGAGCCCCCTGTCGCCCGCGGCTACGCACCATCCGTCTTTGCCGAGTTGCCGAGGCTTCTCGAACGCGCAGGCCCCGGCAAACCAGGCTCCGGCTCGATCACAGGCGTGTTCTCGGTGCTGCTCGATGGTGAGGATTCCAACGAGCCCGTTGCCGATACCGTTCGCGGCATTCTCGACGGCCACATCGTGCTCGATCGCAACATTGCCGATCAGGGACGCTATCCGGCCATCAATCCGCTGACCTCGATCTCGCGCCTCGCACCGCTTGCCTGGAGCAAGGAGGAGGCCGAACTCGTCCGCCGCTTGAGAACGATCGTTGCCCGTTACGAGGAGACGCGCGATCTGCGCGCTGTCGGCGCTTACAAGGCCGAAGCCGATTTCGAGCTCGACCAGGCTGTGGCTTTGACGCCTGTGCTCTACCGCTTCCTGACGCAGCTGCCGGATGATCCGCCCTGTCCCGGCGTATTCGGCGAGCTGGCCTCGGTTCTCTCGGAGATGCGCAACGGTGGGCGCCCGGCGGGTGAAGCCGCAGGCACTCAGGTTGCGACGCGAGCGCCGGCCTGAGGCCGCCCTACTGGCTGGCCGTCATTGCGACATCGCCGTTGAACAGGATGATCTGCTCGGACATCTCGAGCGGCGTGTCCTTGGTGTCGTACGCCATGCGCACGCATCGCATGACCGTGATATCGCGGTCGCCGCTGAGCTGGCGCGCAAGTGCGTCTTGCGGCGCCAGCGGCATCATGGTCCACACCGTACGGTCCACGGTCGCGTGATACTTCTCCGCATAGACGGGGAAAAAGACCTCCGCCGCGGCATCGATCTCGAATTGCAGATTGGGAAAGCGAGCCGCATCGACGGTGATGGTCTCGCTCACGACGAGCGCACCTTCGTGCCGCCACTCGCGTCGCAGCTTGAGTGCGCGCGGCACGATCGATGCGGGCCTCAACATTCTGAGGGATGAGACCTCGGCCGCCGTGGCGATGGCGTAGTCCGTTGCGACGAGGTCGATCTTCAGATCGATGGGCGCCCCATCCGTGCGACAAAGACGCAGAGCCGGTCCGGTGCGCCAAGCCTCGCCATCCTTGACGAACGTACCACGTCCGCGCTCGCGCACGAGAATGCGGTCGCGCGCGAGTTGGTCCAAAGCCTTGCGGACAGTGCCAATGCTGACGCCGAGCTCGCGGGCGAGTTCCACCTCGGGCGGGATCGGCGCCCCGGCCGACCAGTCCCCCCTCTCGATCCTGGAGAGGATCAGAGCGCGCACCTGCTCGTGAAGCGGACCCGAGAAATTGTGAATCTCGATTTGACCCACGCTCACACGCTGCGCCGCCGCGCCAAAGCGCCCCCGGTTGGACATCAAAATCCCTCAGCCCCGAAGAGTACCCACTACCCCAAGATGCACCACCCCAGCCCGGCGCGGTCACATCCTTGTCCGCCGGCACGCGATCCGTGCGGAAACAGCTATCTGGTCATGCCTAATTGGACGCAACGAATGCCGTTTCACATAAACACGACGCTTTCGCCGCGTCGCCCCGCGAGGTTAGGTTGATTCCGGCACTAAGCACCTTCGTCATTATTTTGATACTGGAGGAAGTTCAGCCAACGAGGCTTTTCTGCAACATTTTGAGCGCTGCGCCCCGCCGCCGCGTAGTAAACTGATTCCAATGGATTTTCTGGTTTTCCTCGCGATTGGCCGCGCACGCAAAAATGGCACTAGTAAATAATGCAACCAGTAATTGCATTCGCAAATATTTGTCACACTCAAATCTCGAGAAAATCCTCGCAGAATTAACGCTAAAGCAAATTTCGATACCTACGCTGTGAAACCGGTCAGACAGCTGAGCAGGCCGCGTCCCTGGTATGCCCGCCCAAGCACTCTCCGCTTTCCCAGGGCCTTGGAGCCGCCATGAGCCGCGTATCGAGTTTGCTCTCTCAAAAGACGCGCGAGGATATCGCCGTCACAGCTTTGCCGCGCGAACCGAGTGAGCGCGCTGATGGAAAGCCGTCGGTCGACCTGCCACTCGCCGAACTGGACGCCCTCGGCCGCCTCGCCGCTCTCGACAAAGCCTTCTCGCCCGCCCCCGAGCCCGCTCCGGAAGTTGCTCCGCAGCCCAAATCCACACCGGCAGCAGCACCCGCCAGAAATGTGCCGCCCCAGCTCCGCGCCATCGACCGGCGCATCCTGAAGACACTCGCCGGCGTGGTTCTCGTCGTCGTCGCAGGCTGGATGCCGCTGCAGGCACTCATGCAGACGACCAGCACCGAAGCGATCATCAACACACGCCTCATCACGCTGCGCGCCCCGATCGAAGGCCAAGTATCCTGGCTCGGACAGGTCGCCGTCGGCACCGAGCTGAAGCCCGGCGCCGAAGTCCTCGGCATCGTCAATCCCCGCGCCGATCGCGGCCGGCTCGATGCGGTCGCCCAGCTCGTCGGCGAACTCGAAAGCGACATCAAGGCGCAAACAGCCCGCCGCGAAAGCCTCCTGAAGCTTCATAGCGAGCACACTGCCAACGGCGAGGCTTTCCGGACGGGGCGCATCGCCCAGCTCGAATCGCGCATGGCCGAGACGCGCAGCGAGATCGCTGCCGCAACGGCCCGCCACGAGGAAGCACAGCAGGCGCTCGAACGCGCGCAGTCACTCGCCGAGGCAGGCACCGGCACCGTCGTCGCCCTCGAGCGTGCGCGTCGCGACGCGACTGTCGCCACCCAGACGCTCGAAGCCCTCGGCCACCGCCGCAATACCCTCGACGTCGAGCTCTCTGCCTTGCACCGCGGCGTCTATGTCGGCGACAGCTACAACGACCGCCCGCAATCCCTGCAGCGCGCCGACGAGATCGCACTCCGCCTCAACGAGGTCAGCGCCGACATCACCCAGCGCGAGGCCCGTCTCGCGAACCTGCGCGCAGAACTTTCCGCCGAGAACATGCGCTACGCCCAGCGTTCGGCTGCCGGGCTCGTCGCACCCGTCACCGGCAGCATCTGGGAGGTCATGACCGCTCCCGGCGAGTCGGTCGTGCGCGGCCAGGATCTCGTCCGCCTCCTCGACTGCTCCGGCCTCGTCGTGACCGCGACCGTCGGCGAAGCGGCTTACAACCAGCTCCGGGTCGGCCAGCCCGCGCGCTTCCGCTTCCGCGGCGAAAGCACCGACTACGAGGGTCGCATCGTTAGCCTCACCGGCGTCGCGACAGCACCGGCTAATCTCGCCATTCAGCCGGCGGCGCTCGCCAAGGAACCCTACCGCGTCATGGTCACCCTGCCGGCCATGCCCACCAACGGCCGATGCAGCGTCGGCCGCACGGGTCGCGTCACCTTCGGCGGCTGAGGTTAGGTTGGCACTATGCCACTTCTCATCGAGGCCCTTGTTCCGGGTTTCATCGTCCTGGGCTTCGCCTGGACTGTGCTCCCGTGGCTGAAGGCCGAAGACGAGCGCGCCCGCGCCGCCATGGTCGCGGTCATGCTCGTGCTCATGTGGCGCTATATGGCCTGGCGCTGGATCGTGACGCTTCCCCCCATCGGCCTCAGCGTCGATTTCGTCGTCGGCCTTGTCTTCGTCACCATCGAGACCCTGGTCGTCATCGGCGCCACGATCAGCCTCACCTTCCTGATCAAGCTCACCAACCGCTCGGGTGATGCCGATCGCAACGAGCCGTGGCTCATGGCGCAGGCGCGCCCGCCGCTCGTCGATGTCTTCATCTGCACGTATAACGAGGAAGAGGCGATCCTCGAGCGCACGATCGTCGGCGCGCTCGCACTCGACTATCCGCGCTATCGCGTCTGGGTGCTCGACGACGGCCGCCGCCCGTGGCTCGAGGCGCTGGCAGGCCGCCTCGGCGCGAACTACCTGACGCGCTCCGACAATGCCCATGCCAAGGCGGGGAATATCAACAACGGCCTCCGCCACGTCGCGACGCTTCCCGAGCCGCCCGACTTCATCAGCATTCTTGATGCGGATTTCGTGCCCGCGCCGCATTTCCTGCGCCGTGCGCTGAGCCTCTTCCGCGAGGACGATGTCGGCATCGTCCAGACGCCGCAGCATTTCATCAATCCCGACCCGCTGCAGAGCAATCTCTCCATTGCGCGCGTGTGGCCGGACGAGCAGCGCTATTTCTTCGATGTGGTCATGGCTGCGAAGGACGCCTGGGGCGCCTCCTTCTGCTGCGGCACATCCTCGGTAATCCGCTTCCCGATCCTCCAGCAGATCGGCGGTTTTCCGACCGAGTCCGTGACCGAGGACTATCTCGTCACACTCAAAATGAAGGTCGTCGGCTATCGCACGGTCTATCTCAACGAGCGCCTCTCGCTCGGCCTCGCACCGGAGGGCCTCAAAGAGTATGTGACCCAGCGCAGTCGCTGGGCGCTCGGCTTCGTGCAGATCTGCCGTGGAGAGCTCGGTCCGTTTCGGCGCAACAACGGCCTCACACTCATCGATCGCATCAGCCTGAGCGAGACATTCCTCTACTGGTCGGCGGCCCACTCTTTCCGCCTGTTCGGTATCATCATTCCGATCCTCTATTTGTGGCTGGACGTGCACGCCGTGCAGGCCGACGTCATGGACACACTCGGCTACTACCTCCCCTATTTCATCTCGCAGATCATGATCATGGGCTGGATGGCGCGCGGTCGCGTGATGCCGATCATGTCCGACGTGACGCAGCTGCTCGCCGCCTCGCAGATCGCGCGTGCCGTTGTTCACGGCATCATCAAGCCCAAGGGCCACAAGTTTAAGGTCACGGCCAAAGGCGGCGACCGCAGCAAGCTGTTCGTCCAGTGGCCGCTCATGCGCGTCTTCCTGATCTATCTCGCGCTGACCATCGGCGGGCTCATGTGGGCTTTCATTTTCGAGGACGGCAGCAGATTGCGCGACTCCGCTGCGCTTTGCCTCTTCTGGAGCTGGTACAATATCGTCGTGCTCACCATCGCCTGCATCGTCTGCATCGAGCAGCCGCGCCTGCGTTCCTCCGAGCGGATGAGTGCACGCGGGCTGGCGCTGATCGACGTGGATGGCGAGAGTTCCGAGGTGCGCGTCCTCGATGTCTCGCTCGGCGGTGCGCGACTGGGCGGTGCCGCTCCGGCCGAGCAAGGCAGGAGCGTGATGCTCGTTCTCGACGGCATGAGCATAAGAGGCACCGTCCTGCGCGTTGGCGCCGAGGACTTCGTCGTGCGTTTCGAGGAAACGGCCGAAACCAAAGCGAAGCTCATCCGCTTCATCTATTCCGGACGCTTCTCGGCCGATGTCCCGCGCATCGTGCCGGCCCACGTCGTGGCGGCGACGCTCGGCCGCGTCATGCGCTGAACGGCCAGCACCACGCTGCACTGCGCCATCACACGCAGGTGATCAGCAGGCACTGCGCCCCGCCTTCCGCACGATTTCGAAAGCTCCTACCATCCGCGCGCGGACCACACACGGCCGTGAGCGAAGCTATTTCCATCTAACCGAGAGGAGAATAACGACACACGCCATCACACGGTCCGCGAAGCAAGAGACGCCAACGTCCACGAACAATCGTTCGATTTCGCACTCTGGGAGGAATCACCGTGACTTGTTCTGCACTACGCACCCTCTTCGCAGGGCTTTTCTGCTTTGCGCTCTCCACCACCTCACTTCCGCAGCAAGCCTGGAGCCAGAGTGGCGACGGCTGGACCCAGCTCTTCGACGGCAAGACAGTTGGCGACTGGAATCAAGTCGGCGAGACCAACTGGCGTGTCGAGGACGGCGCGCTCGTCGCCGACAAGCGCACGAGCAAGGATCCCGCCTATCTCGTCAGCAAGGGCAAATACAAGGACCTCATGGTCTATGTGGAGTTCTGGTCCAGCGACGACGCCAACAGCGGCATCTTCCTGCGCTGTCAGGATCCGACCACGCTCACTGACCGCAACTGCTATGAAGCCAACATCTTTGACCAGCGCCCCGATCCGACCTACGGCACCGGCGCCATCGTCCGCTTCGCCGAAGTGAACCCGATGCCCAAGGCCGGAGGCAAATGGAACACCTACGAGATTACGGTCAAGGGCCGCGATGTCATCCTGGTGCTCAACGGGAAGGAGACTTCGCGGCTCCGCAGTGAGCTGCTCATGGATGGCTATCTCGCGCTGCAGCACGGCTCCGGCGTGATGAAGTTCCGCAAGGTAGCGATCAAGCCGCTCTAGCGGGCCTCGTCACGCTACGCGATAGCGCGCGATCGTGTCGCGATTGATCTCGATGCCAAGTCCCGGCCCCGAGGGGATCGCGACGCGACCGTTCTCGTGCTCGATGGGCGTCTTGAGCACGGCCTGCCGGAAAGGATGCTCGGAGCGATCGAATTCCAGGATCGGCGGTCGCGGCGTATGGCGCGGCGGCACATCCGGCAGCGCAGCAAGCAGTTGCAGCGATGCGGCAAGGCCGATGCCCGTGCCCCAGACGTGCGGCACATAGCGCACGCCAAAAGCCGCGGCCATGTCGGCGATCTTCTTGCATTCGGAGAGCCCGCCGGCGGCGCAGGTATCCGGCTGCACGATATCGATTGCACGCCGCATGAATACTTCGCGGAAGCCCCAGCGGGTGAACTCGCACTCACCGCCCGCGACAGGGATCGGCTGGCCACGCCGCACCTCGACATAGCTGTCGAGATCATCGGGCACGACCGGCTCCTCGAACCAGCCGATATCGAGATCGGCGACGGCACGACCGAGCGCGATCGCCTCTAGCGCATCAAAGCCGTGATTGGCATCGAGCATCACGCCGATCTTCGGGCCGACGGCCGCGCGCACGGCGCGGATGAGTGCGACGTCCTCCTCGACGCCGAAGCCGATCTTCAGCTTGACGGCCTTGAAGCCTTCGCGAACGTAGCCCTGCACTTCCTTGACCACGTAGTCGAGCGGATCGCCTTCGCGGAGACGATAGGTGCCGGTCGCATAAGCATCGACGGACGTCCGATTGGCGCCGCCGAGCAGCATCGACGCGGGAACACCAAAGTATCGGCCCTTCAGATCGAAGAGTGCAATGTCGATACCGCTGATCGCTGAGATCACAACGCCCTTCTGCCCGTAGTCGCGGAAGTGATTGTAGAGATCCATCCAGATGACGTCGGTCGCGCGCGGATCGCGGCCGATCAGGCGCCCTTTCAGGGCTTCGATGATCGCGGCATTGATACGCGCCGGACCGTAGCATTCGCCCCAACCGATCGTTCCGTCATCCGCCGTGATCTCGACCAGGCAGCTCGCGCGAACAGCCGTCGATGAGAATGACCAGCCAAAGGGCTCGGAGAGCGGCGCTTCGAGAATGTGGGTGCGCACGTCGCTGATCTTCACGGGCGATCTCCCTCGATCTGCGGCGCCTGGCGCGCCTCGACGTGAATTAGACGTCAGTCGCACGGCCGTCGCAACGGCGCTTCGCCGCGCCCTTGATCTGCATCAATGACAGGCGTCATCGCGACTCTCTGTGATGGCGTCGCGAATGCCTTGATCGAAGGAGGCCGGCAATGGACTGGCCAATGTACCGTCGCGTCGAACATCAGGCCGTGCGCATCCACCACATGATGGATCGCCTCGGCGTCGATCCACTCGCCTTTGCCCGACTGCAGCAAGGCGAGGCCTATGCCGAAGCGCGTAGGCGCTGTCTGTTTTGCGTTGCAGCCGATGAGTGCTTGCGCTGGCTTGAGCACGAAGGGCAGCCAGAAGATACGCCAGACTTCTGCCCGAACCTGAAGCTCTTCGAACTATTGCGCTCTCGCCCCAATGCCGCACTGCACACGTGCGATACCGCCGACGCTTGCTGCACTGCGGAAGAAATAGATCGCACAGAAGCCTTGAACGCCCCCGATTGTTCGCCGACAATAGTCCGGACTTAGTCACGGCTGGACCCGCGCGCCAGCCTCGGATTGGCGTGGGGGCCGTGTTGCAAGACGAAGTCGCAAAGACCGCAGGCATCGAGGCCAGCGCGGAGATGGCGGAGCCCGCACGTGCGGTCTCCGGCACACCAATTCTCGCGATCGACAATCTGCACGTTCACTTCGTCACGGAGAACGGCACAGTCCGGGCCGTCGAGGGATTGAGCTACGCCGTCCAGCCCGGCGAGATCGTGGCGATCGTCGGCGAGTCGGGCTCCGGCAAATCGGTCTCGGCTCTCGCCGTGATGCAGCTCCTGCCGCCGAACACGGCGCGCATCATCGACGGCTCGGTACGCTTCGAGGGACGCGAGCTTCTCGACCTCGACGACGAGGAAATGCGCCGCATTCGCGGGCGCGAGATTTCCATGATCTTTCAGGAGCCTATGACCTCGCTGAACCCGGTGCTCACCATCGGGCTGCAGATCATGGAACCGCTCACCATGCATCTCGAGATGAGCGAGACGGAAGCGCGCGCGCGCGCCGTCGAGCTTCTCACATTGGTCGGCATCACCGACCCCGAGAGCCGGCTCGAGCAGTATCCACATCAGCTTTCCGGCGGCATGCGGCAGCGCGTCATGATCGCGATCGGCCTCGCCTGCAATCCCAAGCTGCTCATTGCCGACGAGCCGACCACGGCGCTCGACGTGACCATCCAGGCGCAGATCCTCGAGCTGATGAAGGATCTCTCGCGGCGCCTCGGCATTGCCGTCGTCATCATCACGCACAACCTCGGCATCGTCGCGCGCTACGCCGATCGCGTGAACGTCATGTATGCCGCGCGATTGATCGAGACCGGCCCGGCCGAGGCGGTTTTTGGGCACCCCATCCATCCTTACGCGCGTGGTCTGCTGGCGGCTGTGCCACGTCTTGATCGAGGCCGTTCGTCTCAGCTCACCACTATCGAAGGCGCGCCGCCCAATCTGCTCGATCCGCCCGAAGGATGCCGTTTTCGCCCGCGCTGCCGCTATGCCATCGACGCTTGCATGCAAGTTCCTCCCCTCGCCGAGATGGAGAGCGGGCATTTCGCGGCCTGCCATCGCGCCGGAGAGATCGACGCCCTCGAAAAGGCGGCGCTCAAAGGTGTCGACGCCCCGCATGACGACAGTGTGAAGGACAGCGGCGAGCCCATCCTCCGCATCGCGCACACGTCGAAGTTCTTCCCGATCGGCGGCGGTTTCCTGCGCGGCCCGGTGCGGTACGTCAAAGCCGTCAACGACGTCTCTCTACACATCATGCCGGGCGAGACGCTGGGCCTCGTCGGCGAGTCGGGCTGCGGAAAATCGACGCTGGGTCGCCTCGTGCTTCGCCTCGACGACCCGACGGGTGGCGAGATCTTGTTCGCCGGCACCGACCTCGCGGCACTCTCGCGATCTGAGATGACCGACGTGCGCAAGAAGATGCAGGTCATCTTCCAGGACCCCTATTCCTCGCTCAATCCGCGCATGACAGTCGGCCAGATCATCGGCGAGCCGATGCGCGTCCACGATATCGTGCCGAAGGCCAAAATTGCCGATCGCATCTCCGAGTTGCTGCAGCTCGTCGGGCTGTTCCCTTACATGGCGTTGCGCTATCCGCACGAGCTGTCCGGTGGTCAGCGCCAGCGCGTCGGCATCGCGCGTGCGCTTGCGGTCGAGCCTGATGTGATCGTCTGCGACGAGGCGGTTTCGGCGCTCGACGTCTCGATCCAAGGTCAGGTGATCAACCTGCTCGAGCACCTCCAGCGCAAGCTCGGCCTCACCTATCTCTTCATTGCGCACGATCTTGCGGTCGTCCGCCATATCTCGAGCCGTGACGCGGTCATGTATCTCGGCCGCATTGTCGAGCTCGCCTCATCGAACGAGCTCTTCGCCAATCCGCGCCACCCCTATACGCAAGCGCTGCTCGCGGCGGCCCCCGTCCCTGATCCGGTCATCGAACGGACGCGGCCGCGCACCATCATAACGGGCGAGTTGCCGAGCCCGCTGAACCCACCCTCGGGCTGCGTGTTTCATCCACGCTGCCCAAAGGCCACGGCCGAATGCAAGCAGGCTGTGCCCGCAACGCGCGAACTCGTGGAGGGACATACCGTCGCCTGCATTCACGCCTGAACCCGCTATCGAGAACGGCGCACAAAACAAAGCGCCGCGACAGAAAATTCACGTTCTGGAGGAAACCGAAAATGAGACGCACGACAAGTCTGGCTATTGCCCTGGCTGCGGTGGCGCTGGCTGCGGCGCCAGCCACCGCCCAAACGCCCAAGCGCGGCGGCATTCTGAAGTTCGCAGCAGTCGCCGAGCCGCCGACAACCGACTGTCACGGCACGACGACCTTCGCCATGATCCATCCGGTCGTGCCGCAGTATTCGACGCTGCTCAAGATCGTCGGCCCGCACGACAAGTCGAGGATCGAGGGCGATCTCGCCGAGTCGTGGGAGATCTCGCCGGACGGACTGACCTACACCTTCAAGCTGCGCCGCGGCGTGAAGTGGCATGACGGCTCGCCCTTCTCCTCGGCGGACATCAAGGCCACCTATGATCGCATCGTGAACCCGCCCGAAGGCGTGGTCTCCTCGCGCAAGGCCGTGCACCAGGACATCAAGGAAATCACGACGCCTGACGATTACACCGTCGTCTTCAAGCTCAAGCAGCCCAATGCATCGATGATTTTGCATTTCGGCTCGCCCTTCAACTGCGTCTACAGCGCCGCCAAGCTCGCCAAGGATCCGACCTATCCCTCCAAGGAGGTCATGGGCACCGGCGCCTTCAAGTTCGTCGAGTACGTGAAGGGCTCACATTGGGTCGCAACGCGCTTCGAGGACTACTGGGACAAGCCGAGGCCCTACCTCGACGGATACCGCCTCTTCTTCGTGCGCGGCACCGCGGTCGTCTCGGGCATGCAAGGTGGCCAGTTCGACGCAGAGTTCCGCGGGCGCACACCGCAAGAGCGTGATCAGCTCGTCGCCGCGATGAAGGACAAGGTCACGGTCATGGAAGGGCCGTGGGTGACCAACATCCTCCTCTCCTTCAATACCGAGCATAAGCCGTTCGATGACGTGCGCGTTCGTCAGGCTCTGACGCTCGCTATCGACCGGTGGGGCGGATCGGAAAGCCTCGGCAAGGTCTCGCTGATCAAGGGCGTGAGCGGCGTCTTCCGACCGGGCTCACCCTTCTCGATCTCCGATGAGGAGCTGAAAAAGATTCCGGGTTTCTGGCCGGACATCAACAAGTCGCGTGAGGAGGCAAAGCGCCTGCTCAAGGAGGCCGGCGTCAGCAATCTGAAGGTGAAGCTGCTCAACCGCACGATCGCACAGCCCTTCACGCCGGCCGGCATCTTCGCCATCGACCAGTGGCGTCGCATCGGCGTCGAGACCGAGCACGTTCAGGTCGAGACCAAGCTCTGGTATGACGGCATGGAGAGCGGCAACTTTGATGTCTGCGTGCAGAACATCTCGGACTTCACTGACGACCCGAACGCTCAGTACAACACGCTGCTGAGCAAGAAAGTGTCGGCGATCGCGTACTCGCGACACACCGATACGAAGATCGACGACTTGTACACGCAGCAGTCCGGCATGGTCGATCCGACGGCCCGCCTCAAGGTCGTGAACGAGCTCGAAAAGTATGTTCTAAGCCAAGCCTATAATATCCCGCTGCTCTGGTATCAGCGCATCGTCGTCAACAACGCGAAGGTAAAGGGCTGGGAACTCACGCCGAGCCACTTCACCGGCCAGCAGCTCACGCACGTCTGGCTCGACGAATAGAAGGAGCCCCTCCCCTTCTCCCCCCCCGCGGGTAGATGGTCGGGATGCGGGGCGGCCGCTTGCGCTAACGTCGGCGTTTGCCGCCGCCCCTCACCCTAACCCTCTCCCCGTAAAGGACGGGGAGAGGGGAAAGAGTACTCAATCCTCAGCCGTATCGGACTCCCATGACCGGCTACATCATCAGGCGCCTGCTGCTCGTCATCCCTTCGCTGATCGGGGTGGCCGTCGCCGTCTTCTTCCTCATCCGCGTGATGCCGGGTGACGTAGTCGTCGTGAAACTCCGCGCCGACGGCGTCGCGGTCAGCGAGGACGCCATCATCGCCGAGCGCAAGCGGCTCGGTCTCGACAAATCGATCGGCCACCAGTTCGTCGACTACATGTGGGGGCTTGCGCACTTCGATCTCGGCAAGTCGCTCTGGACAGGCGACAAGGTGGTCAACGAGATCATGCTCCGCTTTCCCGTATCGCTGCAGATCGCGATCATGGCGACGCTGATCGCCGTATTCATAGCCATACCCTTAGGCACCATATCCGCACTGTATCGAGATACCTGGATCGACTACACCGTGCGCGTGGTCGCCGTGTCAGGACTTGCCATCCCAAGCTTCTGGCTTGGCATGATCATCGTGCTGGGCCTCATCACGATATTCGGATGGCTGCCGCAAATCGGCTATGTCTCGATATTCGATAACCCCATGGCCAATCTCGCGGCGCTCTTCTGGCCGGCGCTTTCCGTCGGCTATCGCTATGCGGCTGTCGCAACGCGCATGATGCGCTCGGCGCTGCTCGAGGTCATGCGCGAGGACTACATCCGCACGGCGCGCGCGAAGGGTGTTTTCCGCCGCATCATTACGCGCCGCCATGCCATGCGCAATGCCATGCTGCCGGTCGTCACGGTCATCGGGCTCGAGTTCGCCTTCCTCATCGGCGGCCTGGTCGTGACCGAGCAGGTGTTCAACATCAACGGCATCGGCAAGCTCTTCGTCGATGCCACAACCCGTGGCGACTTCACGCTGATCCAGGGCCTCGTGCTGCTGATCGCCGTGACGTTCATCCTCGTCAATCTCGTGGTCGATCTGCTCTATGCATGGCTCGATCCGCGCATCCGCCTTAACTGAGCGGGAGGCACACCATGGCCGACGTTGCCCTCACACCATCAACAATCGCCCAGGCACGCCCGCGTCGCCCCAATCCGATGCTGCACTTCATCCGCAAGCAGCCGCTCGGCTTTATCGGCTTCCTGATCATCCTCGCTTATTTCGGACTGGCGATCGGCGCCTACTGGATCTCGCCCTTCCATCCCGAAGAGATCGACTTCGCCGCCATGCTCACAGCCCCGAGCGCCGAGCATCCAATGGGCACCGACCAGTACGGGCGCGACGTCTTCTCGCGCCTCGTGTACGGCGCCCGCACCGCCATGGCCGTCGGCATTCTCTCCGCCTTCGTCGGCTGCACGGCCGGTGCGCTGGTTGGTGCCACGTCCGGCTATTTCGGAGGACGGATCGACAACCTCATCCAGCGCGTCGTCGATATCATGCTCGCCTTTCCGATCATCGTGCTGGCCATGGTCGTCGTCGCCGTGCTCGGCAAGAATCTCCTGTTCGGCATCGACATGAACCTGATCATCGCCATCGCACTCCCGATGGTGCCGAAGATGGCCCGCATCGCGCGCTCATCGACCCTGTCGATCGCCCAGATGCCCTACATCGATGCCGCACGCGCCGCCGGCTATGGCCACACGCGCATCATCCTGCGCCATATCACGCCGAATATCGTGGCGCCCTACCTCGTCATGGTCACGGCGTTCATCGCCCAGGCCATCCTGCTCGAGGCGAGCCTCTCCTTCCTCGGCCTCGGCGTCAC
>JAEZAW010000064.1 GCA_023430315.1 Pseudomonadota bacterium
TGTGCGCGCACGGGCACGGCCATGATCTGGATCACGCACGATCTCGCGGTCGTTTCCTCGCTCGCGGATCGCATTGCGGTCATGTATGCCGGCCGCATTGTCGAGACCGGCCGCACGGCCGATGTCGTGAGTGTGCCGCGCCATCCCTATACTCAGGGCCTCATCAACTCCGTGCCGAGCCACAATGCGCGCGGCAGCCGTCTCAAGCAGATCCCCGGCATGACGCCCTCGCTGATCAATCTGCCCAAGGGTTGCGCCTTCCGGACACGCTGCCCGCAGGCCATCGACGCCTGCCTCGAGCCGCCTCCGATCCGCGAGATCGGGCCGGGCCGCGAGGTCCGCTGCTTCAATCCGGTTGGCGTCGGTACGCCCGCAGCGGCGGAGGCCGCACCATGAGCGCAGAGCCTCTCGTCAGCGCGCGCGGTCTCTCCAAGCGCTTTGTGAAGAAGCCGGACTTCGCGGGTCGTCTCGCTGGTCATCTCGGCGCCGATGTGCGCGAGGAGACCGTTCACGCCGTCGATCATGTCGATCTCGACATCAAGAAGGGTGAGGTCGTCGGGCTCGTTGGCGAGTCCGGCTGCGGCAAGTCCACGCTTGGCCGCATGATCGCTGGCCTGCTCTCGCCGACCGAGGGTGAGGTCCAGTTCAAGGGCAAGCCGCGCGACAAGCTCTCGGGTGCTGATGCGCGCGCTGCGCGTCTCGCCATCCAGATGATCTTCCAGGATCCTTATGCCTCGCTCAATCCGCGCGCGCGGGTCGAGGCCATCGTCGGCGAGGCGCCCGTTGTGCACGGCATCACGACGCGCTCCGCCATGCCCGGCTACGTCGATGACATGATGCGCCGGGTCGGGCTCGACCCCGATCTCAAGCGGCGCTATCCGCACCAGTTCTCGGGCGGGCAGAGGAGCCGCATCGGCATTGCTCGCGCGCTGGCCGTCAATCCCGAGTTCCTCGTCTGCGACGAGGCCATTGCGGCCCTCGACGTGTCCATCCAAGCCCAGATCATCAATCTGTTCATGGATCTGAGGACCGAGTTCGACCTCACCTACCTCTTCATCAGTCACGACCTCGGTGTCGTCCAGCACATCACGGACCGGGTCGTGATCATGTACCTCGGCCGGGTGGTGGAAGCCGCCTCGACGGAAGAGCTGTTCGCCGGGCCCAATCACCCCTATGCCCAGGCGCTCCTCGCGGAAGTGCCGCGCATCTCGACCGAAAAGCGCTCGTTCCATCCGATCAAGGGCGAGATCCCTTCGCCGCTCAACCCGCCGAGCGGCTGCCATTTCCACCCGCGCTGCCCCCGTGCCTTCGGCCGCTGTCGCAATGAAGTGCCAGTGCTCAAGGAAATTGCACCGAAGCGATATTCCGCATGTCATCTTAATGACGCCTAGGGTGCTATGGTGCCCAGGCGGCTGCGGGGCGGGGGCTTCGCGGTGCGGGCCGGCGTGCGTCCGGCCGCTCGACGCGTTCATGTTCCTGTTCGTCGGGGGGTGGGATGGTAGAAAAGACACCGATCGAGATCCTCAACAGCGGCGCGATGCCCCGTCTTGTTGGGTGGTACGAGCCGCGCCTCCTCATGCGCGTCGGGATGCGCACGATCATCTCGTCGGTTTTCGGCCAGTATGCCGACCAGCGTCTGATCCAAGCTGCGACGGACGTCGCTCCGGTCGAGACGATCATCAACCGCTACAACTATTCCGACACGCGCAGCGATGATCCGGAGCGCCGCGTCACGCTCGGCGAGAACGGCGCCTTCTGGATCGACTACATCGCCGACATCGGCGACGGCTTCGACGAGACCTATACGACCGCCTATCTGCTCGCTCAGCCTCAGCTCGACATCAAAGGCGCCGAGGAGCCTCTGACGGCTGGCTCGATCCTGATCATGGGTGGCGACCAGTGCTATCCGCAGGCGACGCGCGAGGAATATAAGCTGCGCCTGCAGACGCCCTACGACTGGGCGTATCATGTGCCGACTGCCGAGCGGAAACTCTTCGCCATTCCGGGCAACCATGACTGGTACGACGGCCTCTCCGCATTCGACAGCCTCTTCTGCTCGGCGCGCGATCGCATGTCCCAGCAGAACGGCAACAAGATTGGCGGCTGGCAGTGCAAGCAGCATCGCAGCTATTGGGCGATCGAGCTGCCGTACCGCTGGTGGATCTGGGGCTGCGACATCCAGTTCTCGCAGTACCTCGACATCTCGCAGGTCAACTACTTCGAGGCGATTGCGGGTCTCATGGGTCCCGGCGACAATCTCATTATCTGTCTCGCCGAACCGACTTGGATGATTGCCGTTGATCAGGGATTCGACGAGGACACCAATTTCTTCAAGATCACATCGATCGCGCGACGGCGTGGCATCAACATCTGCGCGGTCATCGCCGGCGACTGGCATCACTACAACCGCTACTACGCGCCGGGCATCGACGTGCACCTCTTCACAGCGGGCGGTGGCGGATCGTTCCTGCATCCGACGCACACGCTAAAGGACGAGATCTCCATCACGTGGCCCGCAGTGAATGCGCCAGCCCCGAATGGTCTGGAGACCAAGTTCCAGCCCGAAGCCGGCGTGACGGCCGAACGTCATGACCTTCGTCTCAAGAACAATACGCCCAAGCCGGCAGCGCCCCCGGCGGGAGAGGCCGCGCCTGCGAAACCTGCGCGCCGCGAAGCACGTCGCCGGCGCGCGCAGCAGCGCACCGCCAAGGTCTATCCGAGCAAGACCACGAGCTTCCTGCTGAGCCTCAGAGGGCTGTTCTTTCCCTTCACCAACTACTTCTTCGGCGTCGGGATCGGCTTCATCTACTGGATGATCACCTGGCAGTTCTATTCGATCGCCGGGCAGCACAACATCTCGAACGGCCAGATCGACGTGGTGAAGCCCGAGACCTACTGGGGCCTCATCGCCTACATGCCGCTCTATTTGATCCAGGCATTGCTGGTGTCGATCTCGCTCGTCGCCATGATGGGCGGCCTCTGGATCCTGCTATGCTCCTACGTGGATTCCGTCGAGCGACCGCGCTGGAAGCACTTCCTTGTGAAATTCCTGGTAGGGACGGCGCACTTTCTCGTCCATGTCTTCGCCATGTTCTCGATCGGCCTCGCGCTCGTGCTCTTCCATAACGAGATCACGCCGACCATCAAGACACA
The DNA here is from genome assembly GCA_023430315.1 of Pseudomonadota bacterium. Lineage (GTDB taxonomy): Bacteria > Pseudomonadota > Alphaproteobacteria > Rhizobiales > Hyphomicrobiaceae. The sequence continues at coordinate 3,154 of JAEZAW010000064.1, forward strand.
GATCGACAAGGTCTGGCAGGATCGCGCGCAGCAGCCGACCATCGTGCGCGACGTCATTACGGAGACACTCGAGCCGATCACGCGTCAGGCCATCGAGCAGCGCCAGATCATCGAGCGAGAGGACCTTGCGCGTCGTTCCGGCAGCCCAACCCGCTACAAAGAGCTGCCGCCTTTGCGTCCGATCACGGAAGCCCTCGAGCCGGTCGAAGACGGCGGTGGACTACCCTACAGGGAGATCCGCCAGATCGTGGGCTTCGTGATGTACCCGCTGGAGATGATCTTCCTTGGTGGGTTCATCGGGGCAACGCTCTGGGGCATCTACTGGGTGCTCGCGGGCTGTCTCATGCGCATGCACACCGAGGATGCCTTCGCGGCGCTGCGCATTGGTGACTACCGCAACTTCCTGCGCATGAAGTTCGAGCCGGACAAGGTGACGATCTATCCGATCGCGCTCGATCGCACGCCGCCGCGAAGCTTCTGGATGGCGCCGCCGAAGGACAAGACGCCGCCGCCGAACAATCCTCAGCTCGTGGCGACGCGCGCGATCCCCATCAAGCTGATCGAGGAGCCGATCGTGATCTACTCGACCTCGGAGCCTCGGGCGTAGACACGATCCGAGGGACGGCTTATCGACGTGGTCGTTCCCTCTCCCCATTGAAGGAAAGGGGAGAAAACAAGGAGCCTCC
>JAEZAW010000066.1 GCA_023430315.1 Pseudomonadota bacterium
GGGCCAGAGCGCGCTCGCGCTCGATACCTTTATTTACGGCCTGCTGCTTGTGCTCTTCATCATCTACATGCCGAAGGGCGTTGTTGGCACGCTCGCCGAGCGCTTCCGGCGCAAGTCGTCCTGAACGACAGGCGATAGTTGGCAAAACAAAAACGGCCGGGAACGCCCCGGCCGTTTCGATTCCGTGCCTCGATCTCGCGATCAGAGCATCCCGCAGACGGTCGCGGCACTCGACTTGTCGACGGTCGCGCCTTCCTCGAGGTTGATCGACTTCACGACGCCGTTCTCGATGACCATCGAGTAGCGCCGCGAACGCACGCCGAGACCGCGGGCGGTGAGATCGAACTCGAGGCCGATCTTCTTCGTGAAATCCGCCGAGCCGTCGGCGAGGAAGAGGATCTTGCCCTCGGCGCCCGTCTGCTTCGCCCAGGCGTTGAGCACGAAGACGTCATTGACCGATACGCAGGCGATCGTGTCGATGCCCTTGGACTTCATGTCACCGGCCATCTGGATGAAGCCGGGAAGATGCGTGTTGTGACACGTCGGCGTGAATGCGCCGGGCACCGCAAACAGGACGACCTTCTTGCCGCCGAAAACGTCGGCCGTCGTCATCGGCTTCGGGCCCTCTGGGCTCATGGTGTTGAACGTCGCGTCCGGCAGCTTGTCACCGACCTTGATGGCCATGATGCGGATCCTTCCCGGTTTGGCTTGAATGCTGGCGCTGGAGGCGCCGTGGAGTGAGGGGCACGCGCGGCGCCACCGTCTCCGTAACCATAGCGGCTCTTGGGAGCGCGGCCAAGCCACTCGACCGACCAGAGACTTCACCAGTCGAGCGCCGCGCCATGGCGCAGGACGGCATCGATGGTTGGGACAAAGGCATTGCCATCACCATGAAGCGCCAGACCGGAAAGCAGGCTCAGCGGCGCCCGGCTGCCCTTGCGGCCCTGGACGATCACGCGGTGCGCGGCGGCTCCGGCGCGGGGGTAGAGCGGCAGCACGCGCAATCCTCCAAAACGCCGGCCGAGGCCATCGAGGAGCGCTCCCAGCGCTTCCGCGCGATGGATGACCGTCACAAGACCGTCACCTGCCGCGGCTGTCGCGAGAAAGCGGCACCATTGATCGAGTGCGCCATCGGTCAACTGGTGCGCCGCAGCTTTCAGATCAGCCGGCGATCGCGTCCCGCGTCCTTCGGCGTAGTAGGGCGGATTGGCAATGACGTGCGAGAACGCACCAGCGCTTACACCCGTTGCAGTTTCAGGCGCGCGATTGATCTCGGCGCCACCCTCGGTGACGTCCAGCTCGACGACCCGCGCGCGCGTTCCAAGCGCATTGCGGACGATATTCTCCCGCGCAATCTTGACGAGCGCCGGCTCGCGCTCGACGAGCGTCACGTGCGCATCTTCTACGCGGCGCGCCACGCAGAGGCCGGCAACGCCGACACCCGCGCCCGCATCCAGCACGCGCGCGCCTTCGCCACTCCTGGCGCCACACGCTGCCGCGAGCAGCACGGCATCGAGACCGGCGCGATAGCCGTTCGTTGGCTGAAGAATGTCGAGCGCGCCGCCGAGAAATGCATCGGAGGTCAGCGTGCCTGCGCCTTCCATACTCAAGCCTCGCCTTCGGGCGTCTCCTTCAGCCCCTTACCGTCGCGCACGATCCATTGGCCGAGATCTGCTTCCTCCAGGATCTTTACCGCGCGCGACCAGTCCTCCTCGAGCACCAGCACGCGCCGCGGCAGCACGCCGATCGAGCCTTCCATGACGCTCATGTGCGTGTCGGCGATATGGACGGCAATGCCGGCCTCGCGAAACAGAGCCTCCACGAAGCTGATGAGCACGGGATCATTCGCGCGGACGATGAGCTTCATTGGTGCTCCTCGATGACAACGACAGACATCACCTGTCGCATGCGTCGCGGCCCCGGTCACGCGCCTTGCGCCGAAGCGGGCGCCGACCGCGATCCATCAAACTGTCTGAACCGCCGAAACGATTGCTTCACCAATAGGATACACGCAAATGGCAAATTCGATCAATGAATGCAATCTTAGATTGCAAATCAATGAGGGCGGAGAGCCACCATGTCGACTCTGGAGATGCCGGCCTGCTTCGCTCTGCTGCTCGTGATGGCGAACCTCGCGCTCTGCCTCAGCGCGGATACCCGGCAGCCCCATCACGTAGCGAACCTGCCGTCCATCAATACAGTCGCCGCGCCTACGCGCTGCAACGAGAGCACCCGATCGACGCGACCCTGCTAGCCCTTGGCCAGCGCGCGATCGAGGAACTCGAGCCGATCCTGCCCCCAGAAGAATTCGCCGGACGGCAGCACATAGCTCGGTGCCCCGAACACGCCGCGCTCGAGGGCCTCGGCGGTATTCTGGTTGTGGATGCGATCGAGCTCCTCATCCGAGGGACCGGCCTTGCGAATCGCTGCCGCATCGAGACCCGCGCGCTTCGCCGCCGCCGCGACGACCGCTTCATCGCCGAGATTGCTTTCGAGCTCCCAGATGGAACGGCCGAGTTCCTGCGCCAGCTTGCACGCATCCTTGCCCTGCAGTGCCGCTGCGATGACCAAACGGCTGCCGAGTGCCTCGTCGGAAGGAAAATGCTTCGGCTCGAGATTGATCGGCACGCCGCGGAAGTCGCGCCAGCGCTTCAGCTCCATCAAGCGATAGGCGCGCCGCTCGGGCGAGCGCTTCGGCAACGGCAGGCCACCGGTCTTCGGAAAGACCTCACTGTACTTGGTCGGCTTGATGCGGACGGTGGCCTTGTGCCGCGCCGCGATCTCGGCAAACAGCGCCGAGCCGAGATAGGTCCACGGGCTGTTCAGCGTCATGTAGTAGTCGATCGTCGTCATTGATCATCCTCCCGGTGCGCACGCTTGATCGGCACTATTTGCCGGCGCCGCGGATCATTGTGTAGACGTGCGAGAAATCCTTGCCGTCGTTACCCGCGAGCGCGTGCAGCGCATAGAGCTGCACGGCAAGCGCGCCGATCGGGCTTGTCGCGCCGACGGAAGCCGCCGCGGCCTGCGCGAGCTTCAAGTCCTTGAGCATGAGCGCGAGCGCGAAGCCCGGCTTGTAATCGTTGTTGGAAGCGGCGCGCTCCGAGAGTCCCGGCACCGGAGTATACGAGGTCGCTGCGGTCGATTGGCCGGATGATGTCGAGACGACATCGTACAGCGACTGTGCCGAGAGGCCGAGACGCTCAGCGAGCGCAAAACCTTCGGACGCCGCCACCATGTTGATGCCAGCCATCATGTTGTTGCAGATCTTGGCGGCCTGACCCAACCCGGCGCCGCCGCAGTGCACGACCTTGGCGCCGACTTTTTCGAGGATCGGACGCGCACGGGAAACGGCCTGCTCCGCGCCGCCGACCATCAAAGTCAATGTCGCCGCCTTGGCGCCGACCGTCCCACCGGACACGGGCGCATCCACGACATCGAGGCCGCGCGCCGCTGCGATCGCATGCGCTTCCTTCGCGCTCGCCACGTCGATCGTCGAGCAATCGATCATCAGCGCGCCGGCCGGCACGGTCTCGATGATGTCACGCCACACGCTCAGCACGTGCGCGCCCTGCGGCAGCATGGTGATGACGACCTCGGCGCCCTTCACGGCATCCTGAGCGGACGACGCGATCTGGACGCCGTCGCGCTCGGCCGCATTGCGCAGATCCGCGACGAGATCGAAGCCGCGAACTTTGTGCTGGCCTTTGACGAGGTTGGCCGACATCGGGCCGCCCATGTTGCCAAGGCCGATGAATGCGATGTTTGCCATGGCTCAGGCCTTTCCGCGGATCATGTTGATGATGCCGGAGAAGTCATCCCCGCCGTGCCCCTGCGAAACGAACAGGTTGTAGAGCTGGCTCGCCGCCGCGCCCATGGGCGTCGAGGCACCGGCACTGCGCGAGGCATCCTGCGCGAGCCCCAGATCCTTCTGCATGAGAGCTGCCGCGAAGCCCGGCTTGTAGTGGTTGTTGGCGGGCGAAGTCGGCACCGGCCCCGGCACCGGGCAATACGTGGTCACCGCCCAGCTCTGACCGGACGAAGTGGAGGCCACATCGAAGAGCGCTTCGTGCGAGAGCCCGAGCTTCTCGGCGAGATTGAAGGCCTCGCACGTGCCAATCATGGTGATTGCCAGCATCATGTTGTTGCAGATCTTGGCCGACTGCCCGGCACCGGGATCGCCGCAGTGCACGACCTTCTTGCCGACGCCGGACAGGATCGGCTGTCCCTTAGCGAAGGCTTCCTTCGTACCGCCGACCATCAACGTCAGCGTCGCGCCTTCCGCGCCACCGACGCCACCCGAGACGGGCGCATCGAGCGAGAGCATTCCCGCCTTCGCCGCCATCTCGTGGGCCTTGCGCGCGGAAGCGACATCGATCGTCGAGCAGTCGATGAAGATCGTGCCGGGCTTGGCCGCAGCAAGCAGCCCGCCGCCCCAGACTTCGAGCACGTGCTTGCCGGCCGGCAGCATCGTGATCACGCAGTCCGCGCCCTTGGCTGCTTCGGCGGCGTCCTTCGCCTTCTCGACCTTGCGCGCGACCGCCTTCTCGACGTTCGACGTGACGAGATCGAAGCCCAGGACCTGATGGCCCGCTTTGACGAGATTGCCGGCCATGGGCAAGCCCATGTTGCCGAGGCCGATGAAGCCGATGCGTGCCATACCATTTCCTCCGTTTCTTGGATGCAACGGGCGTTACGATGTGCGCCTCAGGCGCGCAGCACCTTGCCCGGATTCATGATGTTCTTGGGATCGAGCGCCTTCTTTACGGCCGTCATCATGCCGATCTCGACCGGGCTCTTGTAGCGATAGTTCTCCTCCATGCGCAGGCGACCGATGCCGTGCTCGGCACTGATCGATCCGCCGAGCGACACGACGATGTCGTGCACGATCTTGTTCATGTTCGGATACTCGGCATGGAACCGCTCGTACGTCCAGTCGACGGGACGGATGGGATTGTAGTGGAGATTGCCGTCGCCCACGTGCCCAAAGCAACAATGGCGCACGCCGGGATAGGCCTTCTCGACGGCCGCGTCGGCCCTCTCGATGAACTCCGGAATACGCGAGAGCGGCACCGAGATATCATGCGCGATAGAGCCGCCGGCAGACTTCTGCGCTTCGGCAAGATCCTCGCGCATCTTCCAGAGTTTGCGCGCCTGCTCGCCGGAGGTGGCGATCATCGCGTCCTGCACGAGACCCGCTTCCATGGCGGCGCCGAGCGCATCCGCGAGCGGCGCGTTGAGCGTGCCGGGCTCGCCCTGGCCCGCTACTTCCATAAGCACGTACCACGGATGCACACCTGTCATGGGATCGCTGTGTCCGGGCACGCCCTTCAGCAGCAGGTCGATGATCTGGCGGCGCAGGAGCTCGAAGGCCGAGATCGATTCGCCGAGTTTGCCACGAAGCAGCGAGAGGAGTTCGACGGCAGCAGCAGGGCTGGTGATGCCGATAAAGGCGCTGATCGCATCGCTCGGCTTCGGGAAAAGGCGGAGCGTCGCTCCCGTGATGATGCCGAGCGTGCCTTCGGCGCCGATGAAGAGCTGCTTCATGTCGTAGCCGGTGTTGTCCTTGCGAAGGCCGCGCAAGCCATTCCAGATCTCACCGCTTGCCAGCACGACCTCGAGTCCGAGAACGAGCGCACGCGTATTTCCGTAGCGCAGCACCTGATTGCCGCCGGCATTGGTGGAGATGTTGCCGCCGATCTGGCAAGAGCCCTCAGCGCCGAGGCTGAGCGGAAAGAGGCGATTGGCGTCGGAGGCCGCCTGCTGGATTTCCTTGAGGATGACACCGGCATCGACTGTCATGGTGTCGTTCGCGGTGTCGATGGCGCGGATGCGGCGCATCCGCTGCGTCGAGATGATGACCTCGCTGCGATCGTCGTGCGGCTGACTCGCGCCGGTCAATCCGGTGATACCGCCCTGGGGCACGATCGCCGTGCCCGTTTCGGCGCAGATACGCACCAGCGCGGCAACCTCCTCCACGTTCGAAGGGCGCAGGACAAGCGGCGACTCACCGACCCAGATACCGCGCCATGCACGAGTGTAAGGTGCAATGTCCGCGGGATCATCAATGGTTCCCGCCGGACCGACGACGCTCTTGAGACGCTCAAGGACATCGCTCGCAACCGGGGCCCGCCGTGCAATCGTCGCCATGCCCGTGCCGTCTCCGCTTTCGCAAAAAAAATCAGGCCGGCACATTAGCAGCACGGCAAGCAGCGGCAAACGCGACGAGGGCTGACGGCAGCGCGCGCATGGGGCCTAAGCGCGGAGCGCACGGCATCGGCGCCGATAGGGAGCCGATAGGGAAATGCCACTCGCAAAAATAAAGAACGGCCGGCCGACGGAATGTCGACCGGCCGTCCGTTCAATCAAACTGCAGGCTTAGTAGTAATAGCGACGGTAGTGGTGGCGGTCCGACCAGCGCCAATCATGCGGCCGGACGTGATAGTGCGGACGCACGTAACGACGCGGCGCATAGTGGTAGTGGTCGTGATGCCACCGTACGACCGGTCGATGCCAATGGCGCCGATGCCAATGGCGCCGATAGTAATAGTCCCCACCTGTAGTCTGCACAAGACTTGCGCCGACCTCGGTGCTCTTCGGCACCGTAATCGGAGCCGCCTGCGCGGTAACCGCGCCGCCCACCAATGTAATCAACCCACCCAATACTGCAGCTAGAAGTGTCCGTTTCATTCTTCACTCCTTTGAAGTGATACCACGCTCCCAGCGCTAATGACGAAATTAGTGCGTATAGGCTGAATGCGCGCTGAATTGCTTGTTCATCAACTGGCTATCTGCGGTCTTAGACTTGGCGCCGTTTGCCCGTGCTTCCGCCACATTGTTGCCGGCAAATCGACGCTGCTTATGGCCACTTCCGGGAGGGATTCGGTCACCTGACCTTGTTTCTTGCCGACAGACGCGGAGGCCGGGGTTCCGTGAGGGCAACGACGGGCACAGGACGTGCGAGATCGAGCACGCGCGGCGATCTCGCCGGGAGTGATCGTTTTCGCGCGCCGCGGCCGCGGGAATGACGAACCTCGCCGCATTGCCCGAAGGGACGCGCCTCGCGGAGGACTATCGCGTCGAGCGCGTCCTCGGCGCCGGGGGCTTCGGCATCACCTATCTCGCCGAGGAAGTCCCACTCTCGCGGATGGTCACGATCAAGGAGTACTTCCCGGTCGATTTCGCTATCCGCGACTCGAGGCAAGGCGCGCAGCCCCGCTCCGAGGACTGCACCGGCGATTATCAGTGGGGGCTCGACCGCTTCCTTGACGAGGCACGCACACTTGCCCGCTTCGACCACCCTAATATCGTCCGTGTCTACCGCTTCTTCCGCGAGGCCAATTCAGGCTTCATCGTCCTGCACTACGAGGACGGCAAGAGCTTCAAGGCCTGGCTCAAAGCGCTCGGCCGGGCGCCACGCCAGCACGAGCTCGATCGCATCGTCCCGCCGCTACTCGATGCGCTGTCGCTCATCCATGCGTCGGACTTCCTGCATCGCGATATCGCGCCGGACAACATCATCATCCGCAATGACGGCTCGCCGGTCCTGATCGACTTCGGCTCCGCACGGAACGACATCGCCCAGCACTCGCGCACCGTGTCGGCGCTGGTAAAGCCCGGCTACAGCCCCTACGAGCAGTACGCGACGAACGCGCGCCAGCAGGGACCGTGGACGGATATCTATTCGCTCGGTGCCACGCTCTATCAGGCCGTGACGGGCAAGCGCCCGCCAGATGCGCCCTCGCGCATGGTCGCCGATGAGCTCGTGCCCGCGCGCGATGCGGCGATCAGCTCCTATCGGCCGGGATTTCTCGCGGCGATCGATGCGGCTCTCGCTCTCGATATCACGGCGCGGCCACGCTCGATCGATGCATGGCGCAAGCAGCTACTGGCGCCACCCTCGAAGGCGGAAAGCGCGGAGGAGCCTGCTCCCGCAGCCGCCGAGCCGGTGAAAATCCGAACGGCGGACAGCGCGCCTCCGAAGCCCAAGGCCAAGGCCGCGAAGCCCAAAGAGAGCGAAGCAGCCGTTCCCAAGATCATCAAGGAAGCCAAGGAAGCTGCTAAAGAGGCCAAAAAGGCTTCGGCGAAAGCCGCTGCGGAAGTCGAAGTCGCGTCGGCGGTCGACGTTGCAGACCGTCCCGTTTCGGCTGGAAAAGTGGCCGCGCTCTTCAGCGAATGGCGCGCGCGCCGTGCCGAGGCCAAGGCTAATGAGCCAGTCAAAGCGACGCCGGCGGAAGCGCCAGTAAAGGCCCCTACCGCCGCTGCACCGGCAGCAGCCGTCGCCGTTGTCGAGCCGGCGCCCAAAGCGAACTTGCCAGTTGTTGTGCCACGCCGCGCGCCAAAGCCAACGAAAGCGAAAAAGAAGAGCCGCTGGTGGCGCCATCCGATGCTGCTGAAGGCCGCGGTCGGCTTCGGCGTTGCCTGGCTTGCCGTCGCCTATCAGAACGCGCTGCCGCGCGAGGTGCGCCATGGCGCCGGCACGCCATCGAGCGGCACGGTCGCATCGGCACCCATCGGAGAGATCAGGGGCCACAAGGGTGGCCTCACGGGCGTGGGGCATACGCCCGACGGGCGTTTCATCGTGACCGCGGGCGAAGACGCAACGCTCAAGGTCTGGCAGAGCGGTACGCGAACGCTCTTCCGCAGTATCGATCTCGACGCCGGCGCGCCGACCTCCCTCGCCGTCGGGACGACACGCGTCGTCACCGGCCACAAAGAGGGCCGCGTCGGGCTCTGGGATATCGAGTACGGCTTGCGCGTCGCCTCATTCAAGCGCAACGAGGCCGACATCTGGTCCGTGTCGTTCGCCGGCTCGCAGGAGCGCCTGCTCGCGGCCGGACACGACTGGAAAATCACGCTGCTGGATGCCCGCACACCTGTCCTGCCCGTGCATGTCTTCGATGGCCATGAGAATGCCGTCCAGGCCGTCGCCTTCTCGCCGACGCGGCAGGTAATCGCCTCCGGCGGTGCCGACCGCACAGTCCGCACGTGGAATGCGGAGACGCTTGCCGAAACGCGGACCTATCGCGGGCATCGGGAGTACGTCGTTTCCCTCGCCTTCGCCCCCGATGGCCGCCGCCTCGCCTCGGGCGACCTCGCCGGCAACGTCCGCATCTGGTCCATGACGACGCGGCGCCTCGAACGCTCCATCCAGGCCCACAATGGGCCCGCGGCAGCCCTCGCTTTCTCGGGCGACGGGCGGTGGCTCGCGACAGCCGGACGGGACGGACGCGTGCGCCTCTGGGACATGAACCGCCCACGGCCGCCCCGCACATTCGGCGGCACTTCGGGCGAGGTGCGCGCCCTGAGCTTCGCCCCTGACGGGCAGACGCTCGCCTCGGCCGGCGCGGACGGCACGGTCCGTCTCTGGTCCACGGCGTTCATGGCCCGCAGCGGCTCCTGACCGGCCCGCCTCCCGTCTCAACACCCTGGGGCAAAGGTGCCGTTATGCTTGCCAAACGGGCCTGGGAAGTCCAAGTTTGAGCGACAACGAATCGTGGCGGACTCGGCATACAAATGATGTGCGTCGGGGGTTTTGCTGTCTCTGTGCCTTCCCGCGATTCGACGGCACGACTGTTGGTTTAGGTGGGATCCAAAATGCGGTTTGTCATCGAACGTGGCGACCTTCTCCGGGCACTCGGCCATGTCGCGAGCGTCGTCGAGAAGCGCACGACCATTCCGATCCTGTCCAATGTCCTCCTTCGGGCCAACGCCGAGGGCCTCCAGCTCAAGGCGACCGATCTCGAGCGCGAGGTCGTCGAGAGCGTGTCCGCGAATGTCGCGACGCCCGGCGCCGTGACGGTCCCCGCGCACATGCTGCACGACATCGTGCGCAAGCTCCCCGACGGCGTGCAGATCCGCATCGAGCGCGAGCCCCAGCGTGAGCGCGTGACGATCACCGCGGGCCATGCGCGCTTCGCCCTTCAGGCGCTGCCGGCCGACGATTTCCCGGACCTTGCCGCCGGGCAGATGTCGCACAGCTTCGAGATGGCCTCCGGCGATCTCAAGCGTCTCATCGAGAAGACGCGCTTCGCCATCTCGACGGAAGAGACGCGCTATTACCTCAATGGCATCTACCTGCATCCCGCGAAGACCGGGGGCAAGGCGAGCCTGCGCGCCGTCGCAACTGACGGTCATCGCCTCGCGCAATTCGACCTCGCGCCGCCGTCAGGCATCGATGGGATGCCGGGCATCATCATTCCGCGCAAGACCGTGCATGAGCTCTACCGCCTCATCGAGGCGAGCGATGCGCCCGTGCGCGTCGAGGTCTCGCCGGCCAAGGTGCGCGTCGAGATCGGCCCCATCACCATGACGTCGAAGCTCGTCGACGGCACGTTCCCCGACTACGGCCGCGTTATCCCGCAGTCCAACGACAAGGTGCTCGAAGTCTCGAGCCAGGTGTTCATGGGCGCCGTTGATCGCGTCTCGACGATCGCGAGCGAGCGCGTGCGCGCGGTAAAGCTCAACATCGCGCCGGGCAAGCTCGTCCTCTCCGTGAACAACCCGGACGGTGGCAGCGCCACCGAGGAAGTCGAAGCAGAGTTCTCCGCGCCCGCGATGGAGATCGGTTTCAACGCGCGCTATCTGCTCGATATTTCGGGCCAGCTCGAGAGCGACTCGCTGAAGTTCCTGCTCTCCGATCCGGGCTCGCCGACCATCCTGAAGGACGTCGGCGACGAGAGCGCCCTCTACGTCCTGATGCCGATGCGGGTGTGACGACACACGAAGGCATGGCCGAAGTTTCCAGCATGGCGCCAGCACAAGCCGGCGCGCGCGTGTGGGTCGAGCGCCTGACGCTCACCGATTTCCGTAATCATGCGCGCCTCTCCCAGACGTTTGACGCGCGTCCTGTCGTGCTGACGGGACCGAACGGTGTCGGCAAAACCAACCTGATCGAAGCGATCTCGCTGCTGGCGCCTGGGCAGGGGCTCAGACGCGCGCCCTATCCCGAGATCGCGCGGCGTGGCGCTGATGCCTGGGCTGTCGCGGCGCGCGTGCACACACCCATTGGCCCGGTCGACATCGGCACGGGCCTGACGGGCGCCAGCGCGGCCTCCAATCGCACGGGCCGCACCGTGCGCATCGATGGGGAGCCGCAGAGTGGCTCCGGCGTGCTTGCCGATCACGTCGAGATGGTCTGGCTGACGCCGGCTATGGACGGCCTGTTCACGGGCGCAGGCGGTGATCGCCGCCGCTTTCTCGACCGCATGATCCTCTGCTTCGATCCCGGCTACCGCACGCGCGTCAATCACTTCGAGCGCGCCATGGCCCAGCGCAATCGCCTGCTCGAGGAAGGCGTGCGCGAGAATGCGCGCCTCGGCGGCCTCGAGATCCTCATGGCGGAGACGGGCGTCGCCATCGCAGCAGCCCGCGCGCAGACAGTGACTGCACTTGCGACCATGATCGACGCCCGGCGCGATCGCGCGACGGCCTCCGCCTTTCCCTGGGCGAAACTGGAACTCGAAGGTGAGCTCGAAGCCGCCCTGGCCGAGCGTCCCGCCGTCGAGGTCGAGGATGCCTACGCGCGCACGCTCGCCGGCGTCCGCGAGCGTGACCGGGCCGCCGGCCGCGCACTCGATGGCCCCCATCGCAGTGATCTCGTGGTCGGCCATGGACCCAAGGATGCGCCCGCGCGCCAATGTTCTACCGGCGAGCAGAAGGCGCTGCTGGTCGGGCTGATCCTTGCTCACGCCGAGCTCATGGCAGAGCGCCGACAGGGCGCCGCGCCGATCCTGCTGCTCGACGAGATCGCGGCCCATCTCGATGCCGCACGCCGCGCCGCGCTCTTCGACGAGGTCGTCGCAATCGGCACCCAGGCCTGGATGACGGGCACGGATCAGGAGGCCTTTTCTGCGCTCGGCGAACGCGCCCAAAGGCTCACTTTAGGCGAGCTTTGAGCATCCCGATCCGGGTAAGTCCGTAGACCTGTATTAGGTCCCTCATAAACCTCTGATTTTTCTATTATTTTAGCGCTGGAAATCATGTCGCAGAACGTACGATTTCGTACCCGTTGCGCACTGCTTTGTGCTATAAGTTTTCCGGCAAATACAGGACCTCCAGGACACTACTGACATGAATGCTACGCCGGCCCCCGAGCGCAACGGCGCTGATGACTATGGCGAGGACGCCATCAAGATGCTCAAGGGGCTCGATGCCGTGCGCAAGCGCCCCGGCATGTACATCGGCGACACCGATGACGGCTCCGGCCTGCACCACATGGT
>JAEZAW010000137.1 GCA_023430315.1 Pseudomonadota bacterium
CATGATGGGTGCGCTTCGATTAGAGTGCGCGCCGACGGACAGGTGGCCGAGTGGTTTAAGGCAGCGGTCTTGAAAACCGCCGTGGGTTCACGCCCACCGGGGGTTCGAATCCCTCCCTGTCCGCCAGATACAGCTTCTAATTCATTGAGCCAGCTGCCATAGGGTGGCACTTCCCATGGCACGGCAGACAAGGTCGGCATCTGCTGTCGGTTTTTAAGGGTCGAGTGTCGCCAACGTCATAGCGACTGAGGGTTGCGGGGCAATCCTATTATCCCTCGATGCCAACCCACAATTGGACGCGCCGGGATGCGATCGAGCAAGACCATTCATGTCGTCAGCTGCCACGCGGAAGGCGAAGTCGGCGATGTCATCGTTGGCGGCGTAGCGCCGCCTGAGGGTGCTACCCTGTGGGAGCAATCCAGAACGATCGACCGCGAGCAGACACTGCGGCGCTTCATGCTCAACGAGCCGCGGGGCGGGGTATTTCGGCACGTCAATCTGCTCGTGCCGGCTAAGAACCCGCTCGCTCAGCTGGGCTGGATCATCATGGAGCCGGAGGATACGCCGCCCATGTCCGGCTCGAATGCGATCTGCGTCGCAACAGTCGTTCTGGAGACCGGTATTCTCGAGATGAAGGAGCCGACGACCGAGCTGGTGCTCGAGGCCCCGGGTGGTCTCATCAAGGTCACCGCCCATTGCCGGGACGGCAAAGTGGAGCACGTGCGCATTACAAACGTGCCGTCGTTCGCCGATCGACTGAGTGCGCCGCTCGAGGTGGAAGGTGTCGGCACTCTGACCGTCGATACGGCCTATGGAGGTGACAGCTTCGTCATTGTCGATGCAAAGGCGCTGGGCTTCGAAATACAGCCGGACGAAGCGCGCGACATCGCCGAAATCGGCGTGCGCATAACGCGCGCTGCCAATGAGCAGCTGCCGTTCTCACATCCGGGGAACAAGGACTGGCAGCATATCTCCTTTTGTCAGATCGCGGCGCCGGTGAGCGTCGAGGACGGCATTCTCACGGGGGCCAACGCCGTCGCAATCCGGCCGGGAAAGATCGACCGCTCGCCTTGCGGTACTGGCTGCTCGGCGCGCATGGCGACGCTCCACGCGCGCGGCAGGCTCAAGGTTGGAGACCAGTTCGTCGGCAAGTCGATAGTCGGCTCGAAGTTTACGTGCCGTGTCGAGGCGGAAGCAGAGATTGCCGGGCGCCAGGCGATACGTCCGTCCATCGGCGGGCAAGCCTGGATAACGGGCCTGCACCAGCACATGCTGGACCCCACTGATCCCTGGCCGGAGGGTTATCGCCTGGCCGATACCTGGCCCATGGTGCGCTGACCACTCTTGCCGAGGGACCAGGGGGCTAGGATTGAAATCCGTTCAAGCGCGAGCGCGCCTGAAATTTGTTCGCGCAGTGTCGATTATTTCCGCAAGGACCAAGCGCGTGCCCTACATTTCCCGGGCTTAAGTAAGCCCGAGGAGATAGTTGGAGGCGCCCTTGGATTTCGACACGACGGCGATCTGGTCGGCGGTGCAGGAGCACTGGCGCGAAACTGAGACGGTCCAGCGCCCCGATCTCAAGGTCGGGTTTGTCCTGTGGCCGGAGTTCACGCTGAACGCCTTCGGGGGGTTCATTGATGCGCTGCGACTTGCGTCGGACGTCAGCGATCGCAGTCGGCAGAGGCGGTGCACGTGGAAGGTCATGTCGGTGGACGGCGCGCCGGTCAGGGCAAGCTGCGGCGTTCTGGTCACGCCGGATGCCTCGCTGAGCGATCCTCGCGCCTTCGACTACGTCGTGGTGGTTTCCGGCCTGACGAGTGGCATCCAGAGTGCGCCCCGGCGGCTTGAGGCTTACGTCGCGGATGCGGCGGCGAAAGGCGTGCGCGTTGTGGGTATCTGCACCGGGGGCATCGTGATGGCTCGCGCGGGCATCATGAAGGGACGCCCGTGCTGCGTCTCGAGCTTCCATGTCTCGGATCTGGAAAATCTCGAGACCGAAGCCCGACCGGTCTACGATCGCATCTTCGTCGATGACGGAGATCGCATCACCTGCGCCGGCGGCTCATCCTCGATCGACCTGGCAAGCTATCTGGTCGAGCGGCATTGCGGCAGGGATCGCGTCATCAAGCTCAACGAGCGCCTTCTTGTCGATCGCCGCCGCGCCGCAACCCATGCCCCGAGTAAGAATTGGCTCGATCTCGGCGAAATCCACGATCCACGTGCGCGACGTGCCGTTCTTTTGATGGAGCAGCATCTCAGCAAGCCCCTCGCAATGTCCGAGCTGGCACGGCGCCTCACCATGAGCGAACGTCATTTGGAACGGCTCTTTGCAAGCTCGTTCGACCGCTCGCCGGCGCGCATGTACAGAACCATGCGACTGAAATTCGGCGAATGGATGCTCGCGAATACCAATGAGCGCGTTACGCGCATCGCGCTCGAATGCGGCTTCTCGGACTCATCGCACTTCTCGCGCCACTTCCAGGAGGAGTTCGGCATGTCCCCGACGGAGCATCGCCGGCGCGCGCGTGAGGCCGCCGATGCGGCAGAATGATAGAGCAGCGTGCGCTGAAGTGCGCAGCTAGACGCCTAGCGCATAAGCCGTGCGACGGGGATCTGCACCGGCCAGCATGAGTCCGCTGTCGGGGTTCTTGCGCACGGCACACACGGCGCCCGCCCGCCAGATGAACTGCGGCCACCACTTGGCGTCGTGCCCGCGCGCGCTCAGGTTAGCCGCGTAGGCATCAGGAAAGCGCGACTCAAGCATGAGCAGGTCGGGTCGATAGTCGTGCGGCTGGAATGAATCCGGGAAGCTGTAGGTGGCGAAGCGCGGCGCCTCGACGGCCTGCTGCGGATTCATGCCGAACTCGGTCATGTTCAGGAACGTCTGCAGCATAGCTTGAATCTGGACATCGCCACCGGGCGTTCCAAATGGAAGAAGCTCGCGGCCTTTGGGGCCCTTGGGGCCGAGTGCGAGCGCTGGACTTGGCGTCAGCCTCGGGCGCTTGCCGGGCGCAAGCACGGAAGCATGTGAAGGATCGGTCCACGATTGCGTTCCGCGCATGGACGGAACGAGGCCGGTGCCGGGGATCACGGGCGACTCGTGCGACGTGTCGCTCGGCGTTGCCGAGAAGACATTGCCGTGCCTGTCGATCACGCAGACGTACGACGTATCGAGTGACTTGGGCAGGCCTTCGCGCGCGACGACGCTGGCGGGGCGGCTGCCGTCTGCCGCAGGCGGAAGGCCGGGATAGGCGCGGTCGATCTTGATGCCGGCGCGGCGTTCAGCGGTGTAGGCATCTGACAGCAGCCGGCCGAGTGGCACATCCACGAACTTGGGATCGCCGACGTAACGCTCGCGATCAGCGAACGCGATCTTGAGGGCCTCGACGAGCACGTGGATGTAATCGGGCGAGTTATGTCCGAGAGCCGTGACGTCGACCCCTTCGACGATCTTCAGCGCCTGGGACAGACTCACGCCCTGGCACCAGGGCTGGCACGAATACATGTCGTAGTTCTTGTAGGCGACGCGCACTGGCTTCTCGATCTCGGCGTCGAATGCAGCCAAGTCATCCATGCGCAGCCAGCCGCCGTTCTTCTTGTGGAAGTCGACGAACGTCGCGGCGAGATCGCCTTCATAGAAGGCGGCGCGTGCAGCTCGCAGGCCAGCAACACGGCCCTTGGAAGCGCTGGCGGCTTCCTGATCGCACATGAACTGAAGGCTGCGCGCGAGATCCGATTGAATAAAGAGCTCGTCCACTTTCGGCGGTCGTCCGCCGGGGAGATAGATTTCTGAAGTTGAAGGCCACCTGCGGAAATCCGCTTCGTACGTTTCGATGACGCCCGCCATGAGCGGATGCATGGCGAAGCCATCGCGCGCAAAAGAGACGGCGGCGCGCGCGACATCCGAGAAGCTCATCGTGCCATAGTGCTCGAGGGCCTTGATCCAGGCGGCTGGCGCCGCCGGAACAATCGTCCTCATCAGGCCCAGGGGAATAAGGCCGCCGTGGTTCTCCCGAAAGTATGAAGCCGAGGCCAGCTTGGGCCAGGTGCCAAGACCGGCGATCGAGATCACCTCATCGCGCTCGGCAAGGTAGATGAGCGTTGGCGCGACGCCAGCGACGTTGACGATATCGCTCTGGAGCACACCGAGCGCGATACCTGCCGCCACGCCCGCATCGACGGCATTGCCGCCCGCTTCGAGAATTTGAAACGCAGCGTGCGTCGCCCCGTAATGGCCCGCGGCTGCGATGTGTTTCTGCGCGGCAATGACAGGGCGATAGGAGGCTATGCCGAGGCTCGTGTCCTTCATGCGCTTGATCCTGAGGTGAAGAGATCAGTCGACGGCCTGCCCTTGTTCCGCACGTCGTACCAGAAAGCGGCTGAAACGACCCAGCGACTGGCGGGGCTCATCCTTTGCATATGTCTTCAGCGCGAAGGCACGCTTCGGACCGAGTAGCTGGGCTGTCGCGACGAGCGCAAGCAGACCGTAGGAGATGACAGACGGCAGCCAGCCCGGAAGCATAAGGCACACGATGGAGGGTACCAGTAGCAGCCGCTCATACCAGTACAGTGGTCCGAGCATAAAGCCACTGATGACGAATGTCGTCGAAATCGTGGAGATGAGCGCCAGTGTGCCCATGCCAAGTTGGATCGGCATTGTCGTTTTGAGGCCGATGATCTCGGGATGGATGACGAACAAGAAGGGCAGAAGGAAGCACGGTATGGCCAGCCAGCAGCAGATGACAGAAGTGCGCCAGAAGCTGCCGCCGGAGATATTGGCCGCGACCAGGGCCGCGAGGGCCGTCGGTGGCGTGATCGCTGAAAGATTGGCGTAGAAGAATACGAACAGATGCGCCGCGAGCAGCGGTACGCCGAAGTTCGTCAGTGCGGGCGCGCCGAGAAGTGCCACCAGGATATAGGCCGCCGACGTCGGCAGACCGGCGCCGAGGATGAGACACACGATCGCCGCCAGGATGAGCAAGCCCCAAAGCGAGCCATCGGCAACTTCCAGCATGATATGGGACATCTTCTGCCCGAGGCCGGTTGCCACGAACATCTCGACCATCACGCCGATGACCGCGATTACGATCGCAACCTGCGCGCCGCTGCGCGCTCCGTTGGTCAGCGATAGGATCGCAATCCGCACGAACTCGACAATGCCGTGGCCAAGATTGCTGCGGTGTTTGATGAGCTGCTTGAGCGCCTCGCCTCCGAGTATGATGAAGCAGGCATAGAGCGCGGCCTGGCCGGCGGGCATGTCCGTTGAGAGGAGCCAGAAGAGGGCGAATGTAGCGACGACGATGTGCAGGTGCCATAGAGCCGCCTGCCTGACGGTCATCTCATCGATCTCCGCGGACTCGCCTTTGGGCGCTTCCGCTGCCGCGCCAATGCCGTTGCGAATGGCCTCGATGTGGATGCTGACCATCAGGTAGACATAGAAGATGGCCGCCGGGACCACGGTCGCGACCATGACCTCGTAGTAGGGAATGCCGGTCAAGCCAACGATCAGGAAGGCCGTCAGGCCGAGAACCGGTGGTGTGATCTGACCGCCATTCGATGAGACGGCTTCGATGGCGCCAGCGAAATCGCGCGAGAAGCCGCAGCGCCTCATGGTCGGGATCGTGTAGGGCCCCTGCGCGGCAACGTTCGCTACAGTGCTGCCGGAAATCATGCCGAACAGCGCGCTCGAGACGACCGCGATCTGAGCTGGGCCCGCACGCAGATGCCCGACTGCCGCGAACGACAGCTTCATGATCAGGTCGGCGCCACCCGTCGCGATGAGGACGCCTGCAAAGAGCATGAACATGAAGATCGTGCGCGCCGACTCCTCGATCAATCCGCCCAGCGTGCCGTTGAATGACGGGATGGACGAGTAGGACATCAGGCGATCGAAACTGATGCCCGTGTGATAGAGAAAGCCATCCGGCAGGAGGTAGCCGAACGCGCCGTAGAGAAGGCCGAGCACGCCGAGGATCGGAACCGTGAGCCCCCATTCGAGCCATGCCGCTACGAACACCGTGCCGAGCATGAGCATCGCAATCCAGCTGTCCATATCCTCCGGAAACAGGATGCGATCGGTCACCAGCGCCCCGTGCTCGCGGTGAATGTAGACGAGGGGGATTGCCGCCAGCGCGGCGAGCACGATTAGAATGCCGCGGCGCAGGCGCCGCGCGCGATCCGTCCGCGAGGCCATCATCAAGAAGGCGAGCACCGCGCCCATGTTGACGTGAAGATTCTTGAGCTGGCCCGATGGTAACAGATAGTAGTTGGCCTGAACGGCATGGGCGACAGCGTAGGCGATCGCGACAATCGCCGTGACGATAGTCAATACTCTATGGACAGACGCGCCCGGCGCCACAAGATCCCCGAACCAATTGCGCCAAGTGTTTGCGACAGCGTTAGCCTGCATGGGCGCCCTTCGATCCGTCCTAGTCAGCAGCTACTTCGAGTTTGGCGCATCGCGCTTTCGGAAATAAGCCTGCCCTCAGCCCATCAGTGGCGCACAACCTGCAATGCGGGGCGGATTGCCCTTGGATAGCAACCCGCCCCAATGAATCGATAGTGGTCCCACGATCAGGTCCGGATTGTCAGTTCGTTCCGCCACACGCCCTTTTCCTTGAAGTATTGGGCGGCGCCGCCATTCACCGGGAAGCCGGGCAGAAGGAAGCGCGTCGCGTACTCGATGCTCACCATCTCGAGCTCCTTGGCGATCTTGCGAATGGCTTCGGCGTTCTCGTAGATGGTCTTGACGATCTTGTAGCCCGTCTCGTCGTTGACCTCAGGGCGTGAGCCGAGAATGCCGGACATGGCGGGCGTAATGGAGGGCCCGGTCAACGAAGCCCAGTTCGACGCGTCCAGTGTGTTCTGGATGGCGCCAGGTTGCTCTTTTTGGATCGCTGCGAACAAGGCGCCGTCAAAGGTGACGGGCTTCATTTTCATCGAGGTCTCGAGTTCCATCAGAATGCTGGCCGGGCGCCCATTCAGCAGGATGGTGGAGATGGCGTCGTAGGCGCCCGCTTTCATGCCATCATGTGTCTCGCGCCATGAGCCGTAGCTCCAGCGGATCTTGTCGTAGATGCCCGCCTTGGTCAGGATCAGGCGCCACAGAAGGTTTGCCGCGCCGCCCGCTGGGCCTGGGCAAACGCGCTTTCCTACGAGGTCCTCGATCTTGTTGATGCCGGAGTCTGCCTTGACCACCAGCGGCTGGTCCCACACGCCGTAGGACAATAGCTGAACGGGCTTGATGCTCTGCTTGAAAGGCGCCGCGCCCTGATAGGCCGACTGCCACTCGAGCGATGTGGTCTGGCCGAGGTCAATCTCGTTGCGACCAATGAGGGCCATATTCTCGACGGCACCAGAGGTCGACACCGACGAGCCCTTGACGTCGGACATCTTGCCGACGGTGGATGCAAGGGCCTCGATGATGATGTAGCCCGTCGAGCCGAGACTGGCCGAGCCCCATCTCAGCGGCGCGCCCTGGGCCATGGCACTGCCGAAGCCGTGCAGCTGCGTCCCGACCACGAGGCCGCCGAACATGGCCATGGCCTGACGGCGGTCGGGGGACGTGTGCGAGGTGGACTTGCTATTTGGCATCAGGGGCTCCGCAGTTCGTGCGCCGACTTCTATGCGTTCAACGTTCCTAGCGTGGTGCGCCGAACCCGAAGGCATGCGCGCCGTGGTTCACGAAGTGAGGATCGGGTATTTCGCCTCGCCGAGCGCGATGCTGCACCATTCTGGTATGCTTAAGGTCGCTTCGCCCCCTGATTGAAGCTATAACGGAGCCGACATGACTTTGCACAAATCGGACATGGCCGTGGTCCGATGGCCGTTGCCCGAGCGAAGCGAGCTGACGCTTAGTTATGGGTCTCTTTGCGCCTGGGTGCGATCGAGACCACACCATTCGAGCTATTAGAAGGAACTCTTGGTGCGGCTGATTTCCAGTCCCAAGAGCTGACATCAGGTATCGCCGATCGGGGCCGCGGCGAGTACGAAGTGCGCCCTCTACTCATTCAGCCCCTTGCCTGGGTAGGGATGCACGGTCATCCAGTGACGGGCGATGTCGACGCGGCGCGTGATCCACACATCCTTGTGGCGGCTGATGTGGTCGAGCAGGCGTTCGAGGCCGACGGCGCGGGCGGGATGACCGATCAGGCGCATGTGCAGGCCGACCGACATCATCTTCGGCTGCTTCGCTCCCTCCTTGTAGAGCATGTCGAAGGCATCGCGGATGAAGGAGAACCAGTCGTCCGACGTACCCGTCCAGCCAGCGTACTTGCCATCATTGTTGGTCAGCGAATAGGGAATGATCAGGTGCGGCTTGCCGCTCACCGTTTTCCAGAAGGGCAGCTCGTCGCCGTAGTAGTCGCTGTCGTAGAGGAAGCCCCCGTGCTCGACGACAAGGCGGCGTGTATTGACGCCCGGTCCGTAGCGGCAGTACCAGCCCGCCGGCGCTTCGCCGACCGTCTGCTTGAACGAGGCGACTGCCTTGCGGATATGTTCGCGCTCCTCTTCCTCGCTCAGATCAAAATGCTTGATCCAACGCCAGCCGTGCGAGCATACGTCATGGCCCGCCGCCTTGATCGCCGCGCACGCGGGCGGATGCCGCTCCATGGCGAGCGCACAGCCGAACACCGTCATCGGCAGGCTGCGCTCCTCAAATAGTCGCATCAGCCGCCAGAAGCCGACACGGCTGCCGTACTCGAACATGCTCTCGCCAGCGAGGTCGCGGCCCTTTACGCCCTGGTTCAAACCATGCGCCTCGGTAAGGCCGGTCTCTGTGAAACCCTCGCCGTCCTGCACGGAAGGCTCCGAGCCCTCCTCGTAGTTCATCACGAAATTGACCGCGAGGCGCGCGCCGCCGGGCCATTGCGGATCTGGCGGATTGCCTCCGTAACCGATCAGGTCGCGATCGTAGGCGCTGGACATGATGGGTGCCTCAAGTGCTGAGCGGCGGGAAATCTATGGCGATCGGCGTGGGCAGGTCGACGAACTCCTCGTCGCTCTTGCCACCGTCGAGCCACATGAAGACAGCGAACTTTCCCGGGCGATCGAGAACCGTCATCGGGTGGTGCCAGATGTTCATGCCATAGGTGACGCCTTGGTCGCCGCGCGCGATAAAGGCCTGCATATGAGCGCTATCTGGTCGGCCATCCTCACCGTGCGGCGCGACCATGACGATGTAGCGTGACACGTCGATCGGCACGAAGCTTTGCGAGGAGAACTCGTGGCGCTCCATCTTCGTCGCCTCGAGTACGGCCGCCTCGAGTGGACGCGATTGCGTGAGTGACAGGCTCGGCATTGCGCCGCTCCGGCCGTTGGCCAGCGCATCGCTGAAGTAGATGCGACCAAAATCAATCGGCCGCTCGATCACCTCGCCGAACGGAGCGAACGCTTCTGCGGTCAAGGGCACACAGGCGATCCTACGCATCTCTTCCTCATCCACTCATGCGCCGGGTCAGCCCGACCAAACGCTCCATGACCAGAATAAGCACCGTCACGCTCGCGATCAGCACGCCCGAGATGGCGGCGACCCTGACGTCGAGCGTGCTCTCGATCATGCCCCACATGCGTATGGGAAGCATATCGGTCCGGGCATTGGATAGGAACAGAGAGACGGGGACATTGTCGAGGGAGGCGATGAAGGCAAGGAAGGCGCCGGCGGCAATGCCTGGGGCGATCAGCGGAAGGGTAATGCGGCGGAAGGTATACAGTCGGCCTGCGCCGAGCGCCGCCGAGCTCTCGAGCAGCACAGGGTCGAGCTGTGTGAGGTTCGCGACCGTGGTGCGGAACACAAAGGGCGCGATGACGATCAGGTGGCCAATCGTGAGCAGCCACAGAGAAGGCCGATAGCCGAGCAGCGTGAAGAACATCAGCGTGGCAAGCCCATAGGCGAGCGTCGGCAGGATGAGCGGTGCGAGGAATGCCGCCTCGAGCGCCCGCGCGCTCTTCGACTGCACGCGTGCAATCGCCAGTGCCGCCGGCACTGCCAGCAGCGTTGCCGCCGTCGTTGCGAAGGCTGCGACCCAAAGGCTGTTATAGGCGGCATTGTGAATGTGGCGCGAGCGCGTGGAGTCGAACAGCGCCACGTACCACTGACCCGACAGCTGTGGCGGCGGGAACTTGAGCGCGGCCGATGTCGTGAACGACGTCATCAGCACTACGATCACCGGTCCGACAAGAACCGCGATGCCGAGACACGCGAGCAATCCGATTACGAGCATGTAGCTGCGGTCGGCCCAGGTGTTGAGATGTCCCGTCATGTCCCGCGTTCTTCCCTACTTGCCGCGCGGATCGATCAGGCGGCCGATCGCACTGAGCGCCAGGATGCCGGTCAGCACGGAGATGAGCAGCATCACGGAGGCCACCGCGGCAAAGGGCCAGTCGGAGATCACCATGGCTTGCTGCCAGATGACGGAAGGAAGGTAGACGAGCCGGCCGCCGCCGATCACCGACTGGGAGATGAAAGCCGTGGTCGAGCTTGCGAAGACGAGTGTGGCGCCGGCGATCCATCCCGGCACGCTCAGCGGCAGCAGCACCCTAAGAAAGGTGCGCCAGTGCGACGCGCCGAGCGAGCGCGAGGCCTCGACGAGACTGCGGTCAATGCCTTGCATGACCGCGAGCAGCGGCAGCAGCATGAGTGGCATCTCGATCTGCATCAGGGCAATGATCAGGCCGTATTGGGTCTGCAGCAGCGGCACTGGCGCCGTGGTGATGCCGAGGGCAATCAGCGTGTTGTTGATGACGCCTTCGCGCGAGAGGATGGCGATCCAGGCGAACGTGCGCACGACGACCGAGGTCAGCAGCGGCAGCACGACGATGAACAGCATGAGCTTTCGCACGGCGGGCGACGCCCCGTAGAAGACGAGTGCGAACGGGTAGGAGAGCAGCGTCGCCGTCAGCACCGTAGCGACGCCGAGGACCATCGTCTGCCACACGACGCCGACGTAGAAGGGATCGGACAGAAACCGTATCCACTGACCGGGCCCCATCCGGGTCAGCTCGTTGTCCTCGTGGAAGCTGACCCAGAACAGCAGCAGTAGCGGCGCCGCGAAGAACGCCATGTAGGCGAACGCGAGCGGCGTAGCGAGACGCCACTCGATCCGCTCCTTTGCCTCGGCCGGCGCGCCTGCGGGGGGCACTACCGCATCCGCTGTGGTCGCCGCCATCGGTCTACTTCGTGACTTCCTTGTTGAAGCGCTCGATCCACTTCGCGCGCAGCGGATTGATCTTGGTCCAATCGTGCGTCACGAATTTCGACAGCTCATCGAGGCTCTTAATCGGCAGATCGCCGCTGAGCACCACATCCTTGTTGACTGGGAGCATTTGCGCCGACGACTTGAGCAGTGCGTCCTGCACCGGCGCCGAGATGGCCGTGTCGATGTACTTGTAGGCGTTCTCCTTGTTGTCGGCGCCCTTGGTGATGTGGAGCGTCGTCCCGAATGTGATGGTGCCGGACTCGGGCGCCGCAAACTCGATGTCGACGCCGCGCGCCTTCAGCGAGGCAACGTTGTTGGTGTTCGTGTAGGTGATGTCGATCTGACCCTGCTGGAAGAGGCCCGGCACGGCAGCGGGCGCCATGATGGCGGCGACCTTCGGGAGCGCCTTCTTGATCGTCTCGAAGATCGGCTCGACGTCGGTTTCAGATCCGCCGAACGCCTTCGCCATCTCGATCAGCGACACGGTGCCGAACGTCGTCTGGAACCCGGTGAGGCCGAGGCGCGACACATAAGGCTCCTCGAACAGGTCCTTCCAGCTCTTCGGCTTCGGAAGCTTCTTCGGATTGTAGACGATGCCGACGAGCTGCGTGTTCACGGCCACGCCCCACTTGTCGATGCTGCCCGCCGGCAGCTTACCCGCGTTGGTCAGCTTCGAGCCGTCGAATGGCTCGAACAGTCCGCGCTCCATGGCCGTTACCCGCGGGCCGGGATCGAGCACGAAGCAGTCGAATGGCGGAAGCCCGCGGGCCGCTTGGACCTTCGCCACCTGATCGACAGCGAACAGCGGCTCCAGCGCGAGATCGACATCGTGTGCCTTCTTCAGAGCCGGGGCGACGACAGTGCGATACTGCTCGTCCCAATTGCCCGGATAGATGGCGGCGGTGACACCGCCCTTGGCGTGAGCGGGCGCGCCGAACAGCGAGGCGCCGCCAAGTGCGGCCGCGCCCGCCATGAGTTGACGCCGGTCGAAGCGGTACGAGGTCATGAAATGCTCCCTTGGCTTGAACTGGTCGAGGATGGTGTTGTGAAAACGGACGGGACCGCGTCAGGGCGCACGCCGAGCCAGACGGCATTACCGGCCTGGCGGGGGGCGCCAACACGCTGTTCGACGACCTTGATGGTGTTGCCGCGACCATGCTCGAGCTCGTGGATGGTCTGCGGGCCCATGGGCATCGCGAGGCGGTGGCGCGCCGCGATCAGTCCGTCGGCCGGCTCGGAATGGAGAACGAGTTGCTCGGGGCGGACGGTCACGATGACGCGCGCGCCGACGGCGACCGGATCCTGTCTTCGACCGATCACCACCCCACCGTGGTCCAGCTCGACCTTGACGCCGTCGGGCCCCGCCGAGACAACGCGTCCTTCCAGCCGATTGGTCGTGCCGATAAAGCCGCTGACGAACAGGCTCGTCGGCCGGTCATAGACCTCGACCGGCGTGTCGCACTGCTCGATCTTACCCTTGTTCATGACGGCGACGCGATCGGCGACGCCCATCGCCTCGTCCTGATCGTGCGTCACGAGGATCGCGGTGAGACCGAACTCGCGCTGGAGCCTCTTGATTTCGATCTGCATGTCGAGGCGCAGGTTTTTGTCGAGAGCGCTGAACGGCTCGTCGAGAAGCACGACGGAGGGATCGACAGCCAGCACGCGCGCGAGCGCCACGCGCTGCTGTTGGCCACCGGAGAGCTGCCGCGGCAGCCGCTCCGCCATGCCGGTCAGGTGGACGGCCTCGATCAGCCTGTCGACCCGCCCGCTGATCTCGCTCCGCGGCGTTCCGCGCGCTTTGAGGCCGTAGGCAACGTTCTCCCGTACCGACATATGAGGAAACAGCGCGTAGTTCTGGAACACAATGCCGATGTTGCGCAGATTGGGGGGCCGGTCGTCGATGCTCCGGCCATTGATCAGTATGCTTCCCGATGTCTGGCGCACGAAGCCGGCTATGATGCGCAGTAGTGTCGTCTTGCCACAGCCCGAGGGACCGAGCAGCGCCATGATCTCGCCGGCGCGCACCATCAGCGAGACGTTGTCGACAGCCACCATCGTGGCGTAGCGATGGGTGACGGCATCGATATCGACTGTGCTGCCGACAGCGTGTGCGGGCGCACCTGCGGCCCCACCCTCCAGCCTCTGCCCATCTGCCATTCGATTCCCACCCGCCAACACCCGCGTTGTCCGCGCTGCAGGCGTCTGATCATCAGGTTAGCAACGGCCGTGCCATCCTGGACAATGCCGTGAGAAGCCGTTCGACAGAGCGTCTGATCGCACGCAAACACTTGTGTGGAATGAGTTTACCGCCGCGTCGAAGAGCTTGTCGAAAACGCTACTGAGTTGAGCGGTCGGATGCTGGGCGATGGGTAGCGCCCACCTTCGATGCATCGTGCGCGGAAACTGGGCATATCCGCTTGAGCGTTGCGCGGAACGCCCTCCTCGCACATGCTTCAGTCATGCGCACTGTCCATCTCATCAATCCCAATGCCTCCACCGCGACCACGGCCATGATGCTGGCGCGCGCGAGAGAGGCCGCACCCGCGGGCCTCTCCCTCGAGGGACTCACTGCCGAGCTCGGCTCGCCGATGATCACCGAGCCGGCGGCACTTGCAGCGGCGGCCGATGCGGTTGTGCAACTGATGCCCCGTCTCACCGGCGACGGCGTCATTGTCGCGGCCTTCGGGGATCCTGGTGCTGACCGGCTCGCATCGCTTCTGTCGGTGCCGGTCGTCGGGATCGGCGAGGCAGCCATCCGGGCTGCTGGCCGTGGAGGCCGGCGGTTCGCCATTGTCACTACGACGCCGAAACTCGACTCCAGCATTCGCGCCCACGTCGACAAGCTCGGTTTTGCGGATGGGCTCGCCAGCCTTCGCATGACGACAGAAGCCCCCGCCGCGCTCGTTGCTGACCATCAACGACTCGAAGCAGCACTGAGGGCTCTCGTCCGGCAGTGCGTCGAGCAGAATGGCGCCGAGGCGATCATCATCGGAGGCGGCCCCCTCGCCGATGCCGCCCGCGCCCTCGCGGCGAGTTCCGCGATCGAGATCATCGAGCCGATCGCCGCGGCCGTCGCGGCGATGGCTCAGGCGCTCAACGCCTCGCACTCACTCTGACAGGCCCGCAAAACGAAACGAGGTCTCCCCTATGCCGATCTCCTTGCCGCCGACCGACCGAAACTTTCGCGGCTACGCCGGCAACCCACCGCCAGTGCGCTGGCCGCACGGGGCGCGACTCGCCGTGTCGGTCGTCGTCAATGTCGAGGAGGGTGCCGAGCTGAGCCTCGCCATGGGCGATGAGCGCAATGAAGCGATCTATGAGGTGACGGATCTCGTCGAGGGGGCGCCGAACCTTTGCATGGAGAGCCATTTCACCTATGGCACGCGCGCCGGCTGGCCTCGCGTTCGCGCCGCTCTGAAGCAACATGGCGTTGCGGCCACGATGAACTGCTGCGCGCGCGCAGCAGCACTTTCGCCCTGGCTCATTCGCGAGGCCGTTGCAGATGGGCATGAGATCTCGGCGCATGGCTGGCGATGGGAGCGTCAGGCAAACATGAGTGAGGAGGAGGAGCGCGAGATGATCGCGAGATCGACAGGCGTGCTCGCCGAGATCGCGGGTACGCCGCCCGTCGGCTGGCACTCGCGCTCGTCGGCCTCAATGAACACGCGCCGCCTGCTCGTCGAGCACGGCGGTTTCCTCTACGACTCGAACGCCTACGACGATGACATTCCTTACGTGCTCGATGTCTGCGGCCGGCCGCACATCGTGCTGCCCTATGCTTTCGACACCAACGACATGCGCTTCTTCAACAGCCACGCATTCGTGCAGGGCGAGGACTTCGCGCGCTACTGCATTGCCGCCTTTGATCGGCTCTACGAGGAGGGCAAGGATGCGCCGCGCATGATGTCCGTGGGTCTGCACTTGCGCATCATGGGCCGGCCGGCCCGCATCGGCGGCCTGGAAGTTTTTTTGGCGCACGCTGCATCGAGGCCAGGCGTGTGGTTTGCCCGTCGCGACGAGATTGCCCATGCCTGGCGCGCCGGTCTCGGCCTGCCCGACTGGCCCCTCTCGTAGTCGGCAGTTTCGTTCGGAGCCCACGGGCTTCTATTGCTCCGAAAATAAGATGTCCCATCAGTGCCAACGCCCACGCCATGGCGTCTAACGCCGACGGGGACGAAAACTATGCTGCGTCGGATGCGGCTTGTCGGCCCAGAACTGCTCCATGGAAAGGTAGGTGAAGGATGCCGACCAGCCAATGAGCACGAGGCCGTTGAGGGATTCAACGCCGGCAATGAGGCGCAAGGCGCCGCGCGGGTGAACATCGCCGATGCCGAGTGTGGTGAAAGTTGTGATCGAGAAATAGAAATAGTCGAGTGCACCCCCCTCCATCACACCGTCGATGCGCCCGACCACGCCCCACAGTTCGCAGATATAATAAGTGGCTGCATAAAGCGTCACTTCGACAAGGTGTGCAATCAGCGCGCCGGCAATGACCACCAAGATGTGTGGGCGCCGAGCAATTTCCAAGCTGCTGGAGAACGCGGATGTGGCGCGCAGGAACTCGTAGTGGATGAGGACAGTCGCCGCCACGAGAAGCAGCGACAAAACGATGGCGATCGTGGTGACCATGGAAGAGCTCCAGCGTCGGCGAATCAGTTCGACAATCGTATCAGGCGCACTGCGCCGCAGGGGATCCGCCGGTGAGAGCGGCGATC
The DNA here is from genome assembly GCA_023430315.1 of Pseudomonadota bacterium. GTDB lineage: Bacteria > Pseudomonadota > Alphaproteobacteria > Rhizobiales > Hyphomicrobiaceae. The sequence continues at coordinate 15,914 of JAEZAW010000137.1, forward strand.
CTTCGCCGGAGGCATCCAACTAGAGAGTTGAGAGCTTCGCGCCCCCCGCCCTGACGCCAATGACAGGTCGCTGCCGATGGCGCGGCCCAAAAATCTCCGACGTTCAGACGTGATCGAGGGAGGCGCAGGCGGGGCCGGTCTGCATCTTCTGCCCAACTTGATGCGCGTCAAGGAGCATCGCGGCTTCCTGTGCAAGGTGGAACTCTCAAAATGCTCGCGCTCAAATTTTGGGAGGGCTGTCATGCCAATGCCGAAGAAGATAATCCTGACTGCACTGACGATATCAGCGCTGGCCGCAACCTCTGTCGCTCTGGCCCAAGGCGGTCCAGGTATGATGGGCTATGGTGGCGGCCCCGGCCGCGGATGGCACATGGGGGAAGGTTGGGGCCCGCGTTGGGGCGGTCCGGATGGGATGATTGATCGCGTTGACGGTCGTCTCGCCTTCCTGAAGGCCGAACTTAAAATCACGGAGGGCCAGTCGGCAGCGTGGAACACGCTCGCCGATGCGATCCGCAAGTCAGTCGCGAACCGCACGGAGCGCATGCGCGGCAAGTGGTCGGGTGATGACACTGCCAAGACGCTGATCGAGCGTCTTGAGGTCCATGAGCAGTTTATGTCTGCACGTCTCGAGGAGCTAAAGCAGATCAAGGCGGCTTGGGGCCAACTCTATCAAGGACTCTCCGAGAGCCAGAAGAAGGAGGCAGATGAGATCGTGCTGCCCATGATGGGGATGGGCGGCCCCGGAATGGGCATGCGCTGGAGATGATCTGCCGCGTGCAGCGGCACGCCAAATGCCGGGCGGGAGTCGCCGTGCCGAGACTTGGTTTTATTTGTCTGTTGGCGCTCGTGCTCTTGGCCGTTGGCGAGCGTGGGGCCGCGGCTCAACAGCCTTCACGGGATCGCGGTCGTGCCATTGCGGAGCGCGAATGCGCGCACTGCCATGCAGTGGGCCGAACCGGAACGAGTCCACACGTCAAGGCGCCGCCTTTTCGTGACTTGCCCAAGCGGTACCCGGTTCGACATCTCGCCGAGGCGCTTGCCGAGGGGATCGTCGTCGGTCACGGTGACATGCCGGAGTTCATCTTCGAGCCTGACGACATCGACGCGCTGCTCGCATACATCGCAAGCTTCGGGCCGTAACAATGTTTGCGTGAGCCAATCCGCGCCCTGCACCCTTTTCGGATAGCCCGTGACAGAAAGAAATACGTCTCGCCATCCACCTTGATTCAAATCAGTGGAGGCAATGCGCGGATCGCCTACTAGACGATATGGCGCGCCGCTGCTGCCGACTACTCTTCCACCAGTACGCAGCCTAATCCCAAGCTGTTCCTCTAGCCGACCGGCGACATCGTGACCAACTCCACGAAAGATGCTGATCACACGAACGGGCGCAATGCTCTGTCCTGGAGACAGCGCATTTCGGGACGGCGCTGGAGAGGCCTTGTGGTATTGGCCGCCATCATCGCCGTGCCTCTCATGGCTTGGGCCGTGTTCAGCAGCCGGCCGCTGACCGTGAGCGTCGCCGGGGTCGCGCGCAATGTTCCAGTTCGCGTCTTTGGTCTCGGGACGGTCGAAGCGCGCGTCCTCTCCAAGATCGGCTTCGAGATCGGCGCGACACTTGCCGAGCTCGAGGTGGATCATGGCGATAAGGTTGCGAAGGGGCAGGTGCTCGCGCGACTGAGTCAAGGCGAGCAGGAAGCGAAAGTCGCCAAGGCGCGGGCAGCCCGGCAGATTGCCGAGGTCAACATCAGGCGGGCAGAAGCCAATCTGGAAAAGGCGCGGGCGCTCCTGGCCCAGAAGCAGGAGTCCAACCGGCGCAAGCAATCCCTTGTCGGTCGCGATATCGTATCACAGCAGGTGGCGGAGGAAGCGGTACGCGACGAAGCGGTGGCGGCGGCTGACGTCGTTGTAGCCCAGAGTGAGATCGCGAGTGCGAAGGCCCAGCTCGACGATGCCCGGTCACAGCTCCAATACGAAGAGACACTTCTGCGGCACCGGACGTTGATCGCACCATACGACGCGATCGTCATCGAGCGGCACAAGGAACTGGGCACAGTCGTCAAGGCCGGCGATCCGATCTTCACGCTCATTGCCATAGGTAGCTACTGGGCGCTCGCCTATGTCGACGAAGCGCGCGCGGGCTTCATCGAGGAGGGGCAACGGGTCGATGCCCGGCTCCGCTCGCGTCCGCAAGAATCTTTCACTGGCAAGGTCGTGCGCATCGGCCTCGAGAGCGATCGCATCACGGAGGAACGGCGCGTTTACATCAGGGGGGACAATCCGCCCGCGCGCGTCTTTCTCGGAGAGCAGGTGGAGTTCTGGATCACGGTCGCGACGCTCGACAAAGCGCTGCTGGTCCCGGAGGCGGCCGTTCACGGGTTCAACGGGCGAGAGGGGCACGTATGGACGGTGGAGGACGGTCACCTTCGTCGGCGGCTCGTGGGCTTCGCCCACCGCACGGAAGATGCGCGTCTCGAGATCGCCAGTGGCCTTCCGGAGGGTGCGAAGGTCGTAACGCACGTCGATAACAGCTTCCAGGAGGGCAGAGCGGTCAGCATCCGGGATGGGAAGAGCGAATGAACCTCGCCTATCGCGATATTCGCCACAACCTGGGCCGCTTTCTGCTGACCTGCGTCGGCCTTGGGCTGCTGCTCGGCGTCGTCCTCGCGATGATCGGCATCTATCGAGGGATTGTCGTCGACGCGCTGACGATTGCGCGTGCGCCCGCGATCGATCTGTGGATCGTGGAGGCGAATACGCGCGGCCCCTTTGCCGAGGCCTCACGCATTCCAGGCGATATCCGTGAAGGAATTGCGCGCATCGCCGGCGTATCCTCGGCCGGTAGCATCACCTATCAGACCGTCGAGACCGAGTATCGCGGCGGCAAACTGAGACTCTACGTCATCGGCTATGAGCCGACCCGGCCGGGTGGTCCGCCCGAAATTTTCGAAGGACGCGGCATCGCGCGCAGCCGCTACGAATTAGTTGCCGATCGCAGCACAGGATTGATGTTGGGCGATCGCATCCAGCTCGGCCGCAGCGTGCTGACGGTCGTCGGACTGACGCGACATCAGGTCAACTCGGGCGGCGATCCAGCCGTCTACATCACGCTTCCCGATGCACAGAAGCTGCAGTTCGACCTCGCGCCGCCTGCCGCGCGTCTCCAGCTTGCGCGCGGTTCGGCCGGAGCAAGCAGGGACACCGTCAATGCCGTTGTCGCCCGGCTGCATCCGAATGCCTCGCCGGAGGGCGTGGCAGACACCGTACGGCGCTGGAAGCACCTCTCCGCGATCACGCAATCCGAGCAGGAACGCATCCTCTCGCAATCACTGGTGGACCGTGCGCGCCGGCAAATCGGCATGTTCACGACCCTGCTTTTGATCGTGTCTGCCGTGATCATCGCGCTCATCATCTACACGATGACGATGGAGAAGCTGAAGCAGATTGCCACCTTGAAGCTGATCGGCGCCCCAGACCGAACGATCATCGGCATGATCGTGCAGCAGGCATTGGCACTCGGCCTCATCGGCTTCGCCATTGGGGCGACGCTGATTGCCAACATCATGGGATACTTCCCGCGGCGGGTCGTCCTGGAGGCGGACAATATCCTTGCTCTAGGGCTCGTTGTGTTTGCGGTCTGCCTTCTTTCGAGCGGCCTCGGCGTACGGGCAGCGCTCAAGGCCGATCCGGCGACAGCGCTCGGGGGCTGAGATGGCGGCGGACGATACGAGCCACCCTCTCATTCGGGTGCAAGGGATCTCCAAGCACTTCGGCGAGGGCGAGACCCGTGTCGATGCCCTGCGCGATGTCTCGATCGACGTGCATCCCGGTCAGGTCGTTGCGCTACGCGGGCCATCCGGATCCGGCAAGACGACGCTCCTCAACGTCATCGGCTGCATCCTGGATCCCTCGTCCGGCTCCATGGAGCTCGATGGCGAGCGGGTACTCGAGGGTGGCCGCTGGCTCCGAACGGATCTGAGGAAGCTGCGGCTGGACAAGATCGGATTCATCTTCCAGTTCCACAATCTCATCCCTTTCCTCGATGCGACCGACAACGTCGCGCTCGTGCTGCAGCTGGCCGGAGTCGAAGCCGGGGACGCGCGAGCCCGCGCGATCAATCTTCTGGATTATCTCGAGGTCGGTCATCGTCGCAGCGCTATGCCGGCAAAGCTGTCAGGAGGTGAGGCACAGAGAGTTGCCATCGCCCGCGCGCTCGCCAATCAACCTCGTATCATTCTCGCGGATGAGCCGACAGCCGCTCTCGATTCGAAGCGTGCCGGGATCGTGATGGATCTCCTGCGGAAGGTCGCGATAGAACGCGATGCAGCAATCGTCGCTGTCACGCACGATGAGAAGATATTCGATCGCTTTGATCACATATTCAGCCTTCGCGACGGCGCACTCGACCACACTGGCGACGCCTAACCGCTACAACAGTTGCCCGACGCTGAACCCCCGCCACGAGCGCGCTCTTCTTCGAGCCCGCCGCTCATTGCCCAATCTCCCAAATGCATGTCTGTGCATTCAGCGCGGCACCGTCAAACTACCATCGCGCGTGCAGCAGCAGAGAGATCATCAGGTCCTCATCAAGCTCGGCAGCCACGTAATGATCGAGGGGAAAGTCATGCAGAGGATGAGGCCCAACAACATCAGCCCAACGAACGGCAACGCTGATTTGTAGATGTCCATCATCGTGACCCCGGGCGGCGCGACGGCCTTCATGTAGAACAGATTGAAACCGAACGGCGGCGTCAGGTAGCCAATCTCCATGTTGATCACGAAAAGTATGGCGAACCACATCGGGTCGAAGCCGAGAGAGACCACGATCGGGAAGAAGATCGGGGCCGTGAGAAGGACGATGCCGGTTGGATCGAAGAAGCACCCGAGCGCCAGGAGTATTAGCTGCATGGTGATGATCACCATCCACGGATCACCTACTCCCTTGATCAGCGTGGAGACGATGGAAGCTGCACCTGTCACGGCATAGAGTGCAGTGAATGCTGAAGCAGCGAATACGATCCAGATCACCATCGCGCTCAGTCGCAGGGTGATGAACAGCGCCGAGGTGAAGCTCTCCCAGGTGAACGAGCGCTTCACCACCGCGCTGACTATAGCACCTAAGGCGCCCACGGCCGAAGCCTCGCTAGGTGTCGCCAGGCCGAAGAACATCGACCCCATCACCGCGAAAATCAGGCCGACGGGTAACAACAACGCACCCATCAGCTTGATCCTCTCACCGCGCGGAAGCCTCTCTTCCGGCGGAACGCTCGGTCCCAGGTCCTTCTGGAGGTAGCAACGGATGAGGATGTATGAGACGAACAAAAAGCTGAGCAGCAGTCCTGGCAGGATGCCGGCAATGAACATCTGGCCAACCGAAAGCCTCGAGGTCAGCGCGAGAACGATCATCAGCACGCTCGGCGGAATAAGAATCCCGAGCGAGCCACCAGCAGAGATGCAGCCGATCGCAATATCCTTCTTGTAGCCGCGCTTGAGCATCGATGGCAGCGCGATCAAGCCCATAGACGTGGTGGCGGCACCGCTGATGCCGACCATCGCAGCAAACATCGTGCAGATGAGTACCGTCCCAGCGGCGAGCCCACCGCGGAGCCCGCCCATCCAATGGTACATCAGCTCGTACATGTCCTCGGCGATACCGCATCGTTGCAGCATAGCACCCATGAATATGAACATGGGCACGGCCACGAGCAGGAACATGTCCATGGCCATGTAGGTTCTATTTGCGAGGATCGGCAGCGCGTGCGGCCCCCACAGCAGAATGATGAACAGCGTCGCGACGCCGCCGATCGCAAAAACAAGCTGCAAGCCCGCAAGCAGGAGGAGGACGAGGCTCCCGAACAGGATGATCGTCAGCCATTCTGGGCCAAGGGCGAGCATGGACATACTCCTGGGGGGTTCCGTCGTCGCGCGGACTTTGGGGCGCCGTGACTAGAGGTTTGAACTTGCAGCGGGGCCCATTCCGGGGATCTGCACCTTCACCGGAAAGACTTCTTCGCCCTTGATGACGATCGCCAAATCCCGGATGAGTTTTGCCACGACTTGCATCAGGAACAGGAAGCATCCCACCGGCAGCGTCGTGCGCAGCGGATAGTAGATAGGCTTCCAATGCGACATCGTGGTCTCGCCGATCTGCCACGAGTTGATCGTGAGCTTCAGCGATACCCAGAACAGGACCCCAAGAAAGAGAAACGAGAAGCCGCTGGTGAGGATGTCGAGCATCGCTCGTCCTCGAAGCGAGAGCTGGCCCCAGATGATGTCGACATTCACATGGCCGCCGGCCAGATGCGTGTACGCCCCGCCGAGCGCGATATAAGCGCCGTAGAGGAACAGCGAGATCTCGTAGGCCCATAGCGAAGGTGAATTGAAGAAGTACCTCATCACGATCTCCCAGATCATGATGAAGAGCATCGGGCAGATCAGAAACGCGACGATCCAGGCGAACTTGGCGTTGAGCCAGTCTGTGAAGCGCAGGTAGTACTCGATCGCTTTCACCGCGTCCCCCTATTTTCTGAATTTTCTAGCTGGTCGAACTGATCTCAGGCGGCGGACAGTTCGACTTTGCACGAGGCGATAACGGTGAATGTCCGAGCGCCGGACCGTGCCTGAACGACACGCTGTGGTGCGCGTCGTGCTGCTTCAGGCCCGAGCATTCTCCGGCGCTCAGCGCGACCGACTGCGAGCCTCAGGCCGGCAGTCGCTTTGGCCCGTAGTAGCTTTTGTGCAGCGCTCTGGCCTCTGTGTAGATATCGATCATTTTGTCGATGTGGGGAACCTTGCCCCGCAAGCTGACGAAGCGGTTCCAGCACCAATCGGCGGCCTTGGTCATTTCATCATCAGGCATCATCATCGTTTCCATGCCGCCGTCCGCGAGTCTCTTGCGGCCCCGCGCGTCGGTCGGGATGGTCAGGGCGGAAATATCGAGGTTGTGAACGCGTGAAGCCGACAACATCACCTCCTGGAGATCCGGCGGCATCTCGTTGAAGGTCTTCAGGTTCATGATGAGCTCGCAGACGTCGTACGGCACCACCGAAGGATTGATGAAGTACTTGCAAACCTCATTCAGCTTCATGCCCGCCCAGGCGTCCGGTGAGCCAAAGGCCGCCGCATCCAGGATCTTGGTCTGGATCGCGGTATAGACCTCGCCGCCCGGCACCGTGACGATGGATGCACCGTTGTGCACGAGCCAGTCGGCCCAAATGCCGAACGCGCGCACCTTCATGCCCTTGAAGTCGGCGTACTTGTTGATCGGCCGCGTCGACACCATGGTGCCCCATTCATCGGAGCACTCGTAGTTGAGGTGCATCACGCCGTGCGGCTTGTAGGCCTCACGCCACAGCTCCTTGATGCCCATAAACTGATAGATGTACTCGTAGAACTCGACGTTCGTGAATGGAAAGAACGGCACCGCCCAAAGGTACTCGCCGACCGGCACGATGCCACGGTGGTAGACGGACGAGGTGATCGCGCAGTCGGCCACGCCAGTGGAGACACCGCGGAAGGTCTCGCCGATGCCAAGCAACACCTCGGCATTGAAGTTCGTCATCTCAATGCGGCCGCCGGACATTTTGCCGACGCGCTCGACGAAGAGCGCCGCAGCGCGATCCTGAGACTCGATGCCGATACCCGTCCAGTTGCTCTGCAGCTTGAGCTTCCAGGTCTTGTTCTGCGCCTTGGCTATCGCGGGAAAACCTAGCGCGGCGGCACCAGCGGTTGCGACCGCGCCTGCGGTCTTCAGATACTCGCGTCGGCTCGGCACCTTCTTCGTGCCGGCCGCATCACTCGTCGACGTGGGCGAGTCTTGCCCGGACGCACCCATGGCCTTGTTAGTCTCGTGAGACATCGATATTCCTCCCATGTGCTTTTTTCTTATAGAGATTTATCGGTTACCCCCTCTTGGATGTCAACGATGAGGCAAGTGAGCACCGGCCTGTGCTCGAACCATCCTAAAGGTGATTGCGGCGGATGAGCCCAATACTGGATGTGATCTCGCCGCCGGGCCGCGGGTTGTTCCCGTCAGGACTGCCGGACAGATGAAAATCGTGAGCCCGACTTTTCTGGAGGATGCCTAACAGCGGCTCAGCGAGAGAGCAGGTCGAACTAAAGCCGACCATGGCGGCCGAAGAGGCAATGCGCCACGCGACCGAGAGTCGAATATTGTGCGTCTGCGAACGCAATTAAAACATCGAAGCCCGCAAGGCGTGCGCACGCTCGTTCGGGTTTACAACAGCGCTTGCAAGCGCTACCGAAAGATCAAAGGGCGAAAACAGCCCAGTCCGTCACGAGCAGTCGAAAGGGAGGAAACCGACATGAAAGACCCTGAAAAGGGTGTGCGCGCAGTCTTGCTTGCCGTGATTTTCGCGGTTCTATCGGGTGCGCCGGCCCACGCACAGGACATCAAACTCACGTACTTCACCGGCCCGACCGGTGGTTCCTGGATACCGATCGCGGGTGCCTTCAAGTCAATCTGGGAGAAGGCCGACAAGCGTCTTTCGATCGAGAATCGTCCTGGCGCCGGGCTCATCAATCTGAAAGCGATCGAAGAGGGCAAGGCCGAGATCGGTATGGGTAACTTGATCTCGACGGTCGATGCATTGAATGGCATCGGCCAGGGGATCACGAAGCCCTACGTGAATGTCTGTCATCTCGCCAACATCTATCCGCAGGTCCAGCAGATCGCCGCCCGGGCCGACCAGGGCATAAACAGCCTCGCCGATCTCAAGGACAAGAGCCTCGGCACGCTACCGCGTGGGAACACGACGGAGGTGGTCGCGTCGTGGATCATGGATGCTTCAGGTGTCGGCTACAAAGGCCTCAGCAAAGTCAATTTTGCGAGCATCGCCGACCAGGCCAACATGTTCAAGGATGGCCAGATCTCCGCATCGATGATCATCAGCACGCTCCCGACGGGCGGCATCATGGATATGGCCAACAGCCGGCCGGTGCGGATGCTCGACATTCCGGACGACATCTATAAGCAGCTCGTCGCGAAGAATTCCGGCTTCTCGCGCTTCACTATTCCGAAAGGCACCTATCCCGGACAGGACAAGGACGTTCTGTCGGTGCAGTTCCCGGCGCATGTCATCGTCAGCTGCAAGCTTCCCGATGACGTCGTCTACAACATGGCGAAGTCCATGACCGAAGCGCTGCCCGAGCTGGTGAGCGTGAACTCCGTCTTCAAGGGCCAGACAGTGAAGGACTTTGGCGCGAAGGTCGCGATCAAGATGCATCCTGGCGCCGAGAAGTACTTCAAAGAGAAGGGCGCGATGTAGTCGCGCTTCAGCGACCTCAGCAATATGCGCTGCGCCGGCGACGGTGCAGCGCCCGACTTGTTCGGCTGTGGGGAGCCCCCAATGACATATGCTCGTGCGACGCAGCTTCTCGTCACCGTTCTCGGCACGGCCTTTACCGTTTATCACCTCTACGTCGCCTTCGTTGGCGTGCCGGAGCCGCTGATTTTCCGCGGCACGCATCTCATGTGGATGCTGGTATTGACGTTTCTCGTCTATACGGGCTTCTCGGGCCGGCGTGATGCGCCACCAGGCATATTCGACTGGCTCTTTGTCGCCGCGAGCGCTGCATCGATCGGTTATATCTTCTATGAGTACGAGTACTTCATCACGCGCTTCGCCACGGTTGATGATCTCCGGCCTGCGGACTGGGTACTCGGCATCACCCTGATCGTGTGCATCCTGGAGGGCACGCGGCGCGTCCTCGGCGCCGCGCTCTCGATCACGGCGATCGTGTTCATGGCCTACTGCCTCGCCTTCACGAATGTGTCGGCGCAGATGATGCTCGACCAGCTCTACATGACAACAGACGGTATTCTCGGCATTCCGATCAGTGTGTGCGCGACGTACGTCGTCCTCTTCATCATATTCGGCGCGTTCGTCGAGAAGACCGGCACAGGCAAGCTCTTCATGGACTTCGGCCTCGCGCTCGCGGGGGCAAAGCCGGGCGGCCCGGCCAAGGTGGCGGTTATCACCTCGGGCATGTTTGGGACGATATCCGGCAGCGCCGTATCCAACGTGATGACGACGGGCGTCTTTACGATCCCGATGATGAAGCGCATCGGCTATCGGCCGGCATTCGCGGGTGCAGTCGAGGCCGTTGCGTCGACAGGTGGTCAGATCATGCCGCCGATCATGGGGGCAGCTGCCTTCGTCATGGCCGAGTATCTTGCTGTCAGCTACCTGACAGTCGCCGTGATGGCCATGCTTCCTGCGTTCCTTTACTACCTTGCCGTCTATACAGCCGTGCATCTCGAGGCCAAGCGCACCGGTATGCGGGGCTTGCCGAAACCGGACCTCCCTCAGATGACGATCGTGCTCAAGGAGCGCGGGCATCAGTTCATACCGCTCATTGTGATCACGGCCGTTCTGTTCGCCGGGTATTCGGCTCCGTATGCGGCGCTGTGCGGCATCTTCTCGGTCCTGCCGACGGCTATGCTCCGCAAGACGACGCGCCACTATGTCCGCCTCAGCGTCGTCATCGATGCGCTGACCACGGCAGCCAAGGACACGCTGACCATCGCGCTCGCGTGCGCGGCGGCAGGTATCGTGATCGGCGTCGTGCTGCTGTCTGGTCTGGCTATCGAGTTCACTGCATTCATCGTGCGGCTCTCGCAGGACACGCTTATTGTGGCGCTAGCGCTCACGGCCATTGCCGGCATGGTCCTCGGCATGGGCCTTCCGACAACCCCGGCCTACATCATACAAGTTGCGCTGCTCGTTCCTGCGCTGGTGAAGCTCGGTGTTCAGGTCGAGGCCGCACACCTGTTCGTATTCTACTACTCGTGCCTTTCGACGATCACGCCCCCTGTCGCACTTGCGGTTTTCGCAGCGAAGAGTCTGGCCGGCGGCAATCTTTGGGATACGGGATGGGCCGCGGTAAAACTCGGTGCGACTGGCTACATCGTTCCTTTCATGTGCGTGTACTCGACGGCGCTCATGCTCATGGGACCATGGCCGGAGGTCCTGCTCGCCGCGGTCACCGCCTCGATCGGCGTGATTTGTCTCGCTGCTGGGCTTCACGCCTATTTCATCCGGCCGACGAAGTGGTGGGAGCGGATCATGCTCCTCGTCGCTGCCGGCTCACTGATCAAGCCCGGCTTGTACACGGATCTATTGGGGATCGGTCTGATCGGTCTGACCATCGCGTCGCAGCGTCTGATTCCGCGAGCGGACGCGCCCGAATTCATGGCGCAGCCTAATGAAGGCGCGCCGGCTGCCAGCGGTATCGCGCCTTCACGCGGCGTCGGCTGATCGACCTGAAGGGCTGCCATGTCCGTGGTCAGCTCAGTTGAGCGCCCCAACGCGAGTTTTGCAACGGCATCGGCCCCAAGCAGACATTTGAGCTGCTCGCGGCTAGTAACGTCAGGACTTGGTCAATTCGGCCAGACCATCCTCGAAATCCACACGTGGTGCCCAATCTAACTCTCGCTTGAGGCGAGTTGAATCCGCTGTGATATGCCGTACATCGCCCAGCCTGTACTGTCGCGTCACCACCGGTGCGGGCCCGTTTAGCGTGCGCGCGAGCGCGAGCGCCATGTCACCTACTGTGCGGGGAGTGCCCGAGCCCACGTTGAACGCTCGCACGCCCGAAGTATGCCTTTCGCAGGCATATACCGTAGCGGCAGCAACGTCGCGGACATGCACAAAGTCGCGGCGCTGTCCGCCGTCTTCAAAGACCTTGGGCGCCTCTCCGCGCCGGAGAGCCGAGGTGAAGATTGCGGCGACACCGGCATAGGGCGTATCGCGGGGCATGCCGGGGCCGTAGACATTGTGGTAGCGCATGGCGGCCATCGAGCCACCGGTCGCGCGTGCCCAATTCGCTCCATAGAATTCCTGCGCAACCTTGCTACTTGCGTACGCATTGCGCGGATCGAAGGGCGTGTCCTCGTCAACCAGGGCGGTATCGAGTGGTCTGCCGCATTGGGGGCACGGCGGCTCGAACTGACCTTCGGCCAGCGCGGCTTCCGTCCGTGGTCCTGGCGTCGTGGCGCCATGCTCAACGCATCTGCCAAGTCCTTCGCCGTACACAACCATCGAGCTTGCCAGCGTCAAGCGCCGAATACCGGCCCGCGCCATGGCCGCAAGGAGCGCGCCGGTGCCAACATCGTTGGAGGATGCATAGTCCGGTAAGTCCTGCACATCGACGCCGAGGCCGACTTTCGCCGCCAAATGGACAACAGCCTCCATACCGGCCAACGATCGGTCGAGAGCAGCGGTATCACGGACGTCGGCTTTCACGACGTCGACGTGATGTGGCGCCGACCACGCGCTCGCCCCATGAACGTCGGCACGCAAGGCGTCCATGACGCGAACTTCGTGTCCGCGATCCAGAAGCTCACGCACTACGTGTTGGCCGATAAAGCCGGCACCTCCGGTGACGAGAACCCTCATACGCCTCGTTAGTCCTTCTCCTTGCGGCTGACTAGATCCCACTGAACCAGTTGAAACCTCGGTCCTCCCAATAGCCGCCACGATACGTATTGGTCACTTCCATTGCGGTAATCCACTTCGGGTTCTTGAACCCGAGCTTCACGGCAGTCCGCAAGCGCAGAGGAAATCCGAACGGATCGGCAATGGGCGCACCAGCATACTTGGTGGCGAGCAAAGTCTGCGGATGCAGCGCAGACGGCATGTCGATGCTGCCGTAGTAGTCGTCGGCGCATCGAAACGACACGTATTTAGCTGTCACATCGGCGCCGATGCGCCGCAGGAACTGGCCCAGATTAATGCCCGACCACTGCCCGATGTAGTCCCATCCCTCCACGCAGATGTGACGGACGATGATCTCCTGCTCTGGGAGCTCGTAGATTTGGCCGATGGTCCACGGACGCTTGTCCTCGATCAGTCCGCCTAGCTCCAGCTTCCAGTTGGAGACATCGACGGGCTTGAGATCCTCGACATCATAGTAGGCATTAAAGCGCGGCGGCTTGACAACCTGCGATGGCGCGTAGGTGGGAGCGAGATGATTGGGTCTGAACAGTGCCGCCTGAGCGCGATCATTCCATTGCGATACGGCTTTCAACACGCTTTGGACGGAGTCTCGGCTAGTGACGTCGCAGCCGGTGAGCATGGAGAGTGCTCCGAGACTTACCGCCCCCCGCAATACCTTGCGCCGGTTGATTGTCTCGATGAGTTGCTTGTTTTCCTGAAGCACGCCCTGATCGATGCCGTGCTTGGGTCGAAAGATGGATGATGTCGGCGTCCGGATAGACATGGCTTACCGTGTCGAAGTTGTTTTGAGGTTTAATGCGGCAACGTCTTGGAGCGTTGAGGACTTTGGAGGGCTCTTAGGCACTTGTGGCCCACCCTTCAGCATTGCGAGCAGCGTCCTCGGAACGATGAGTGCCAGCGCGACGTGCACGAGGACAAAGCCGACGATCAAAACCATGCCGAAGAAATGCGCGAGCCGCGCGCCCTGGAAGTCGTAGAAGAGAAAGGAAAGCTCGGAGAATTGTATCGGCTTCCAGATGATGAGGCCGGACACGACCTGCATGATGATCACCGCGATGATGCCGATATACAGGAGACGCTGCACGGCGTTGTATCGAGTTAGATCGTCATGTTGCAGATCGAGCCGAAGTGCCTTGCCGATCTCCAATAACAGCTCGCCAAGGTGGATTGGCCATAACATCCGCCGGAAGCGACCCGTCGCGAGGCCGTACGCCAGATAGGCAAAGCCATTGATCACGAGGATCCACATGGCAAAGAAATGCCATTGCAGAGCGCCCTCCGGTCCACCGCCGATCGTGATCCACTGCGGGAAATGCAGCCAACCGAACAGCACCTCGTCGTTGTAGATTTTCCATCCGCTGCCAATCAGCACGATCATCGAGACAGCATTTGTCCAATGCATAATGCGGAGCGGCAAAGGATGGAGAGGGCGCGTCGGAAGCTCAGGCAATGCTGGGTCATTGTCGACCATTGGTGCATTCCCGTCTGGCTTGAGGCTTTCTGGATCACCACTCATGGCGTGCTCTTCCGGTCAGCGCTTGTACAAGGCAACGCGAATAACGTCGTCCGCGGGGATTGGTGTCGTCAGAGATGGATCCCAGGCCGGGGCTTTGTCGAACTCAGCCCTTGGCATGTCGAGAGAAGCAAGTTGACGCCCGGCGATAGCGACGACCTCGATCGGCACAGCCACGAGCCGCTGACGCCATCCCAGAAAGCCGCCGTACGTGATGATGAGCTGCAGCTTTCCGGAGGGCGTCCTCACCACGTGCCTGATGTGGCCAATGGTACGGTCATCGTCATCGAGCAGTGGAAGGCCGATGAGATCTCCCACGCGGGCAGGCTGAGGGAATCGCCGTTGCATCCTTTCCTCGGGCGAAAGCTGGCGCTCTGCGCCGGATTCGGCTTCGCCTGGCTTTTGGCTGCTGGCGGCGATGACGAACGATCCTCCGCTGGAGTTTTGCTGCGCCAGAACCGGCATCGACGACAGGCCAAGCAGGATTGTCAGCGCAGCAGCTTTTGTGCGTCTAGACATGCGTGACTCCGGACTTGTTCTGTCTCTGTCGGAGATGAGTATGTGGATCTTGAGACTGCCTTCGGAGGCTCACGACGAGCCGGACAAACGTAGTCGTGATCTTCCACGCCGCGCTGAGACCAGCCGTCAAGTTGCCCGAAACCTTGGAAGTACCGCCGCGTCGACACCGGTGATCCACCGGGACTTCGAGTATGCGCAAGCCTGAAGCGGCGGCGCGCATTTGCATTTCAAGATTCCAGCCGTAAGTTGTCTCGCTCATGCCGAGATGCCGCACGTTGTCGATGTGCATCGCGCGAAAGGGCGACATGTCCGTAAATCGCACGCCCCATACGAGCCGCATGAGCAGTCCCGCGACGTGCCCTGCAACAACCTGCTGCGGTGTCATGCTGCCGGGCTCGCGTTCACCGCGCAGCCGCGAACCCATGACGAAGTCGGCCTCGTCACGGGCAATGGGCGACACGATGGTGCCGAGAAATGCTGGCACATCGCTGCCGTCGCCATCGAGGAAGCAGACGATCTGCGTGTCATCACGGACCCCGGCGACGCCAGACGCACAGGCAAAGCCGTAGCCTCGCCGCGGTTCGGAAAGGACGCGGGCGCCGGCGTGCCTAGCGCGGATGGCGGTTGCATCACGAGAGCCGTTGTCGACGACAATGACTTCGTCGACGCCCTGCGCCAATACCTCGCGGACGACATCTGCGATAGGCTCCTCCTCGTCAAGACAGGGAATAACGACAGAAACGACGACTTCGATGACCCCGATACGCATGATCTAAGCCCTCTTGCGCGCGAAGTTTGTGGTGCTCTGCAATAGGCGCACTGTGACGGCGATGACAAAAGGAAGCGTCGCGATTGTTTTCCAGGTCAGATCGTGGTCCGGCAGCATGGTCGGCTTGTAGAGCAGGATCGACCCGAGCGTCATGGCCCAGGCAGGTGCCCCGCCGCCAAGGACGATGAACGGCACTGCGACGAGGAAATACCAGGGGTAGTTGGGCGACAGGATGAAGAGGGCCGCCATCAACAGCATGCCAATGTGCACGAGCATGTCCTGCGGTGTTGCGTCAGGGCGTGACAGCGCGCGCAGCGCAAGCCACGCCATGGCGGCGAAGCTTGCGAGGCTGTAGACAACTATCAATCCAGGAACGTCGCCGAACGCAGCGCGCGCAAGCGCGACGAGCCAGTATCCACTTCCGTCCGTAAGGCCCTCTTCCGAGAGATAGCCTTTCGTCGTCACGAAGCCGAGTACGCCGCGCCCGGCACCGGCATAGGGCAAATAGCAGATCATCGCTGTGGCAATTGCCGCGGCAGGCGCCCGCCAATCCCATGGCCGCCAGAATGCGGGCAGCGCGACAACAGCGTATGGCTTCACCAAAGCCGCAAGCGCGACGGCCACGGCGCCAGCGACACGCCGGTTGCGGACAAGCAGCCAGATACCGATCATCAGCAAGGCCAGCATAAGTGCATCGGTGTGCCCGTTGTTCGCGATTTCCCAGATCACAAGCGGATGCCAGACCCATGCGACGACAGCGGTCGTGGGAAGACACATGCGGCGCAGAAGGTCGATAAGAACGACAATGACGGCGATCTCACAGGCCATCATCGCCAGGCGCATAGCCGTTAGAGTTTCCGACACGCGGGTCACAGCGAAAAAGAACATCTGCGCGACCGGCGGATAGGCGGTGACGGCATAGTCCGCGCGATTGATATGAGGATAGATCGCGGTGTCCCGCAGGGACTTCAACGCGTCGTCGGCCGGCACGAAGGTGTACGGGTTGATACCGGCGGCCTGAACCCGACCATCCCAGACGTAGCGATAGATGTCCGAGGAGAGTAGCGGTTCTTTGCCGATGACAAGTAGCCGCATAACGATTCCCATCCCGATGATCAGGATCAGACCCCATCGTTCGGGCACGGAAGGGGCGAGCGTCGTTGCAGCGATGGTAATGACGCCTGACAGGACAATCGTCGGGACAAAGACGGCGTGGTCGTAGGCGTGCAAAATCCAAGGGGCGGTGGCCAAAAATGCGATCATCAGCAGCCCCAGACCGCCGAGGGTGAGCAATGATAGCTGCCCGCGACGATGAGCAGTTGCCATCGGCGTTTGCGCGGCAATCACCATGTCCGCTCAATCTCCTCTGGGGTATGCATGCGCGCGATCAATTGGCGCGTGGCAGGCGCGTCAGAACCCACTGTGCCGGGTTGGGCAAACGGAAGTCGCTCCCCGGCGAACTCGCGCTGAAGCAACTGCAAAGTCTGCGCGTCATCGACGTCGTACCAACCGGGCACGTTGATCACAGGAACAAGAATCTCAGCGGCCCGTTGCATCGTGAGCCGATGTACGTGCGCCGTGCTCCAAGGGATGTCTGCAAACAGTTCGGGATGCGGCTGAGACAAGCCGATGAGCGTGTAGCCCCCGTCGAACGAAGGGCTGAGGATAACGGCATCGTCGCGCTTAAAAGCATCGACGGCCGACTGCAGGATCGACGCCGGAAGCGTCGGGCTGTCGGCATTGATCAGGATTGCACCTCTATGCCCCATCTGCAGAAGCTGGGTGGCAGCATCAGACAGCCGCGCGCCAAAATCGCCGTCACGTTGCGGGAGCAGACGAAAGCTGTCAGGCAGCAGCGCGCGCAAGGCGGGCTCTGACCCTACCGGTGTGTAGACGGCGTAAGGCGTTATGTCGCCGCCCAGTGAATGGATCGTGCTGGCGAGATCGCGGATGAAGCAGGCAGAAATGGCGCTGCAGTCCTCCGGACGCAGCGGCGGTGATAGTCGCGTCTTGGAAAAGCCCGCGGCCGGCGTCTTGCAAAAAATTGCAACTGCGACTGAGCGCATGGGCTTCTCCTCCGCCTCTTGATGTTGGTCAACCATCGAGCGCCTGCTCGATATCGGCAATCAGGTCATCGATGTTCTCGAGACCGACTGAGAAGCGCAGCAGGTCAGGAGGGCATGGACTGCCCGCTCCCTCGATGCTCGAGCGGTGCTCGACGAGACTCTCCACGCCTCCCAGGGACGTCGCGCGCTTCCACACGCGCATACGTGCAGCCGCAGCGATGGCCGCAGTCTCGCCGCCGCGGACCCGCATGGAGAGCATTCCGCCAAACCCACCCTGCATCTGTCGGGCAGCTACGGCATGGCCGGAGTGCGACGGAAGCCCCGGGTAGAGCATCTGCTTGACCTGCGGGTGATGAGCGAAGTGCCGTGCGATCGTCATCGCCGCTGCGCTCTGGTGGCGGACGCGCACGTGCAGCGTCCGCAATCCGCGCAAAAGCTGCGAGGCCTCGAAGGGGCCAAGGACACCGCCGTGCATGCCGCGCAACTTGGCGCACGCATCGAACTCCTCGGCAATCCGGCCGAACACAATGGCCCCGGCGACGACATCGGAATGGCCGTTGAGGTACTTCGTCGCCGAATGCAGCACCAGGTCCGCACCCAATGCAAGAGGCCGGGTAAGCACCGGCGTCGAGACTGTGGAGTCGATGGCCAGAAGCGCACCGCCGTCATGGGCTATGCCAGCTACGGCCGCGATGTCGGTGATCGTCCAAAGCGGGTTCGATGGCGTCTCAATCCAGACGAGCTGCGTGCGTCCCGGACGGAGGGCGGCCTGTAGTGCCGACGGCGAACCCGCATCGACAAATGTCGCTGTAAGGCCGTGCCGCGGAGCCTCTTCCACGAGCCATTGCCGCAGGCCCCAGTACATCGCAGTTGGTGCCACCACGTGGGCCGGCGGTTTCAGAGCAAGAAACACCGTTGTCGCGGCGGCCATTCCCGACCCGAAAAGAAGCGTCGCAGCACCGCCTTCGAGTTGCGTGAGAACTTCCTCGACCTGGCGAACGGTGGCGTTATCCGATCGGCCATAGCAATAGCCGCGCCGATATTGGTTGTCGGCATCGCGCACAAATGTGCTGGCGACGTGGATCGGCGGCACAAGGCCGCCTGTCGCGCTGTCGGCAAGGCCGCCCGCCTGGGCGGCGATTGTCTCAGGCTGAGGGCTTCTTGCAGAAATGCCAGGAATTGGTGCCGACGAATTTCCGACGCCAACCTTGAGGTGCGACTGGGGGGTATCGTTGGCGGCCCGCCCGAGGTTCACCTTGACGGCGTTTGAGCCAGCTCGATCGGAAGTGCCAAAGTTCACACGAATCCTCCATTGCAGATCGCGGCAACAGAGGGGAATTCGCAGAAGCAACCTTCGGCGTTACACTCTTCACGGTTTCGTGCTCGGATGAACTTTTTTTGTCGGAGCTGTAACGGTGGGATGGGGACGTCCGAATAAAGGTCTGAGTGCGTGAAGCTACCGGAGGTGGATCTGGATGAGCTCATGCGCGCCGCCAACCGCGGCGATGCGCAGGCGTATCGCGGTCTGCTGCGCCTGCTCGCGCCGATCCTGCGCGGTTTCGCGCGGAGGGCCTTCTCGCGCTATGGCGCATCAACAGAGGATGTCGAGGATATTGTACAAGAGACACTGCTCGCGATGCACCTAAAGCGGCACACCTGGGTCGAGACGCGACCCCTGCTCCCGTGGGTGCGGGCCATAGCGCTCAACAAGCTGCTTGATCACCTGAGGCGCGCGGGGCGCGGGCAGGAAGTGCCCATGGATTCTTTCACCGATGTGCTTGTGGCCGATCAGCCTGCACCGGCGGCGAGCGGACTGGATGCCGATATCGCCATCGGCAAACTCAAAGGACGGCAGCGCGACGTGGTAGTCGCTATCTCACTCCAGGGACAAAGCGCCCGCGAAGTGGCCCAACGTCTCGGCATGACGGAAGGTGCCGTTCGTGTCGTACTTCATCGTGCCTTGCGCTCCCTCGCTAGGGCCTTGCGAACCGACCAGACATGAAAACGGACGATCTCATCGAAGCTCTTGTTCAGGATGCGCACCAGCCGCGGCAGTCGATCGCGAGGCGCGTCCTTGCCGCGACTGTGTTCGGCGCCCTCGTCGCAGGGACGCTGTTTGCCTTCACGCTTGGTGTCCGCCCCGACATTGGCAGCGCAGTTGAGTCGTGGCGGTTCAATTTCAAAGTCGCGCTTTCCGCGATTTACATGATCTGTGCGTGGCAGGTAAGCCTCGAACTGGCTCGGCCGGAAATACGCCTCAGTGATGTCGTCTGGCGGCTCGCCTTTGCGCCGGTTCTTTTGGCGGCTGCAGTGCTCTACGAGCTGCTGGCTACACCACCGGAGCGTTGGCTTGAACAGGCGGTTGGAAACTATGCTTCCACGTGCTTACTTGCAATCCCGTCGCTATCAATTGTGACACTCGCGGCATTGCTCGTGGCGCTACGCGCCGGCGCGCCCCGATCTCCCGTATCGGCGGGCGCAGCCGCCGGAGTGCTTGCTGGCTGCCTTTCGGCGGCACTGTATGCGACGCATTGCCCGGACGATTCACCGCTGTTTGTAGCCGTTTGGTATGCACTTGCTGTCGGCTTAGTGACGTTGACCGGCGCATTTGCGGGGCGTTGGGCTCTGCGCTGGTGAGCTTATTGCCCTTCAGCTCCCACGAAGGCGGATATGCGTAGGTATCACAACTGAAAAGTGCACCGACGCTGCGTGCCGCGAATTCGTGCTGCTCACATTCGTCCGCCAAGGTCCTCGTCACAGTCTCAGGAACGAGCGCTCCCGGACGACTTCCGCGAATGCTCTTTCGAGCTGCCCGACGAAGACGTCGGCTGCCGGCGACAACGCGCGCCGTGCTGGATGTATGAGGAAGAATTCGAGCTCCAACGGTGGATCCGCACGCCGGGCCGCCAGCTCATTCCTCTCGAGCTCCTTGAGTATGGATGTCAATGAGAGCAGCGTCGTCCAGTCGCTGTGCTTCAGCAGTTCCAGAATACCGTGCAGGCTGTCGATCTCGACCAGCCGCTCAATGGGAATGCCGACCTTGTTGATGTAGATGTCGAGCATCGTCCTGAGACCATTGTTCTCGGAAGGAAGAGCGATCTTGAGCGGCGGCAGCTCCGAGAACGATCCAGTCGTTGTCGCAGCCAGTCCATTCGGCGCGGTAATCAGAAAGATGGGGTCGGGCGAGAGGCGGCGCGTGATCAGCCGCCGATCGGCAGGTGGGACTGCCACGACTGCAAAATCGAGGACGCCCGACAGCGTCCACTCGGTCAAAGGCGCGGAGAAGGCCTCGGTGGCGCGCACCTCGACATCGGGATAGTCGGCGAGGAACTTCGATAGGAAGCGCGGCAGCAGTCCCTTCATGACCGTGGGGGCCAGGCCGATGTTGATCGGGCCTGCAACGCGATCGACGCCGCCCATCACGGATTTGCGCGCGGCATCCATCTCGGCCAGCACCTTCAGGCAGTGCCGATAGAAGGTCTCGCCTGCGGCTGTCGGAAAGGCACCGCGAGAGACGCGCTCAAGCAGCGGCGCGCCAACCTCGGCTTCGAGATCGCGCAGCATCGTGCTCACGCTCGGCTGGGCGAGATTCAACCGCTGCGCCGCCCGGTTGATGCTCCCTTCCTCATAGGCGGCGACGAATGCCGAGATGTGGCGCAAGTCCATAAGCTATAGCCCTGATCTATAACTGACATAGCCTCTTATAGTATTCTCCGGGGCAAAGAGAAGCGTAGCCTTCCCCTCGAGCACGCCGGCAAACGACCGGCGCAGAAACGAGAAAAGAACGGGGAGGTTCGCATGGCGCGGCCTAAGGTTATTCTTCAGCTCTATCCGATGTTTCCGAGCGATGGCTTCGAGGGGCGGATCAAGCAGCGCCCCCTCGGTCTCGATCGCGACATCTATCAGCAACTCGTCCATGAATGGACGGACGTGGTGCTGGCGGCCGAGCGCATGGGCGTGTGGGGTGCTTCGACGATCGAGCACCACTTTCATTCCGAAGGCTATGAGGTAGGCCCCAACCCCGGCATCCTGAATGCTTACTGGGCAGCGAAGACCACGAAGATCAACATCGGCGCCATCGGTTACGTCATGGCGACGCAGGATCCGATCCGCGTCGCGGAGGAAACTGCGATCCTCGATCATCTCACCAAGGGCCGTTACTGGGTCGGTGTTGCGCGCGGCTATCAATCCCGCTGGGCGAATGTCCTGGGGCAGTGGGCCGGCTCACAGGCCACGGTCTCGGACGGCAGTTCGTCCGATCAGAAGAACCGCGATGTCTTCGAGGAGCGCGTCGATCAGCTGATCGCCTGCTGGACTCAGGACGGCGTCGTTCTGGATGGGCCGACCTACAAAGCGCCGTACCCCATCACCGGCATCCAAGGTTATCCCGCAGCACCGACGGCCAAGCTCGCAGGTGTCGATGGCGAGGTCGACGATCAGGGGTGTGTCGCCAAGATCGCGGTGGTGCCGAAGCCTTATCAGCGTCCTCATCCGCAGATGTTTGTCGCGACGACCAAGAGCAAGGAGAGCGTCGAGTTCTGCGCACGCCGCGGCTTCGTGCCGACGTATTTCTCGCCCGTGGCGCAGGTCGTCGAGGCGGTGCATCACTATCGCGACATCGCGCGGCGCCACGGCTTCAACTTCCAGCTCGGCGAGCGCCAGAACATCGTCCGCTTCCCGCACGTCACGCGCAAGCCCGGCGAGTTCGACGAGCGGCTGAAGAAGTACGATCTCGATATCTACCGCAATTTTTACGGGCCCTTCTTCCCGCAGATGCCGCAGGGCGATGACGCAACGCTCGTCGAGGGCCTCAAGAAAAGCGAGCTGTTTGTTGGCGGGACGATCGAGGAAAGCCGCAGCGTGTGGCGTCAGATCTATGATCAGGCGCCCTGCGAGTACATCACGCTCATCTGGCATTGGGCGCAGTGCCCGACGGACGTCATGCTCGACGAACTCGACCTCTTCATGCGCGAGATCCTGCCACATCTCGAAGTGCCGGAGGCGCGCGCAGCGGCGGAGTAGTGATCTTGTTGCGCGAGAGCGAAGTTGCTCGCGAGTTTCTCAGGACGCAATCACACGATGTGGTTGCGTCCGTTGCGCATTGTTGCGGGTCTCAATGCGCTGTTCCGCTCTTGCGTGAGAACCGTTCGAGGATGGCGGCTCCGGAACGTGCGAGCTTTCCGGTCAATGCCTCTACGCCCTCGCGCACCAGCTTGAGATCCTTCTTCATCCAGCGGCCGGCGATCATCACCGCTTCAATGTTCGCGAGGCTCGTTTGAAACACGACGGACGATACGGGGTCGTGGACGGGCTGCATGTTCAGCATCCGCGCGTCAATGATCACGATGTCCGCCTCTTTGCCGACTGCGAGGCTGCCGATCCTATCCTCCATGCCGAGCATGCGCGCGCCGTTCACGGTGATCCACTCAAGTGCTTCGCGCGTCGTGATCGTAGACGTCGCCGGCGGCTGCCCCGTGCGCTGTCGGCTCGCCTGATTGTCGAGGCCGCGCTGCGATGCGAGCGCCATGCGCGCGCAGGTGAACAGATCGCCGGAGTTGATGGACTCGAGATCGATACCCACCGTCGGTTTGGCGCCGCGATCGCGCAAACGCCCGATGATCGGATGGCCGTGTCCTTGTGTGAGCTCGCCTTCCGGCGCAAGGGAGAAGGATACGCCGCGCTCTACGAGTGCCGAGAGCTGAGCGTCGGTCAGGCCATTGCCGTGCACGATGTTGACGCGCGGGCCAATGAGGCCCTCCGCCATCAGCGCCTCCCATCCGCCAGGCGCCTTCTCGGGACCACCACCCTGATGCATCGAGGCCAGCAGGCCGAACTCGCGGGCGAGGCGAAGGTCCGCGCGCGAGACGTCGAGCGTCGAGTAGTGCGGGCCAAGGATCGCCATGCCGAGCGTCACGAGAGCGCGGTCATCCGAGAGAGGGCCGCGCCTCAGGCGTTCGATCTCACCCCGCGGATGCGGGATCTCGGAGAAATGCGGCTGCCCGGGCTTGGGGTCCGGCTTCGGCGATCCGTGGAGGAATACCGAACGAATGCCGGAATCCAGCAAGCCTTCGACAGCGGCATTCGTGTGTGCCGGCGTCGGATTGTTGTGGCACCAGTCGACGAGCGTCGTCGTTCCGCAGTTGATCTGATTTATCGCGCCGACCAGCGTGGCAATGCCGATGTCCTCGGGCTCGAAGCACTCCGCGAGACCGGCGTGCATGCGCGCGAAGTACTGAAGCAGCGTCCAGTTCGCCGCGACGCCGCGCAGGCCCGTCTGCCACGTGTGCATGTGCGCATTGATCAGGCCGGGAATGACGATGCGGCCCTTGAGATCGAGCGTCTCGTCTGCAGACGCGTCGATCACCGCTCCGATCTGCACGATGCGACGACCCTCGACGAGGATATCGCCCACGAGCGTGCCGATGGATGGCTCCATCGTAATGATTGTTGCGCCTTTGAGGAGAATGCGTTTCGCCATGTCTGATGCCTGGATTGAGCCGGTGTGGTCGGAGCGCACAACACTACCGCGCGCGCCGATCCTACGTTACTTTGACTAGGAGGTCAGCCTGAAGAAGCGGCCGCGATGAACTGAGATAATGGAGGAGGCGCGCTGATGTCGGACGCCGTCGCACAGGAGATCACGAAGCTCGAGGACGCGCGCTACGCGGCCATGATCAAGGGCGATGTCGAGGCCCTGGATGCGCTGCTTGCAGATGAGCTGATCTATGCCCACTCGTTTGGTGATCGCGACACGAAGGAGAGCTATCTCGCGAAGGTGCGGAGCGGCAACATCACGTACGGCGATATCGCGCATCCCGTAGAGAGCGTGGTTGTTCTCGACAATGTCGTGATTGTCGCCGGAGGAATGTCTACGATCGCAACCGTCGGCGGAGAGAAGAGACGGCTGAACAACAGTTGCCTCGCAGTGTGGCGGAAGAAGGCGGGACGTTGGGGGCTCGTCGCCTATCAGCCGACGCCCTTGCCGAACGCGAAGTGATGATGGAGGTTCGACCTGTGCAGCCCGAGTAGAGATCGGATGCTGCGCGTGGAAGCGTAGAAAGAGCGACCGGCTTTCCGATCGACCAGTCGGAAAGCAAAGGATCGCTCATCGGAGGAGGCATCGGATGCTTGGGCTGCGAGAGGCCCTGTGCGCGTTTGCGGCGCGCGACATTTCCAGCGGACATGCGCCAGCATTCGCCGGCGACGCCAATGATGCGTTCGCCTCATGCGGCGTCGCGCCATGAGCAGCTTGAGCGAAGTCCGGCTCGAGAGCGCCGAGGTAGTCCCGGAGCCGACGCCCGTCTTCGAGATGCGTGGCGTGAGCAAGCAGTTCCAGGCTGTGCGCGCGCTCGATGATGTTTCCTTCTCGGCCTGGCGTGGCGAAGTGCACGTGCTCATCGGCGAAAATGGCTCCGGCAAGTCCTCGCTGATGAAGGTTCTCTGCGGCGTCTACGAAGCTGATGCGGGCGAGTTCTTTCACGAAGGGCGCAAAGTCGAGATCAGGTCGCCGGCAGATGCGCAGAAGATCGGGATTGCCGTCATCTTCCAGGAATTTTCGCTCGTTCCCTATCTCGACGTCGCGCAGAACATCTTTCTCGGTCGCGAGTTCGTCGGAAAGATCCCGTTTCTCACTGACCGCGCGGCGCTCTACCGGGAAGCGCAGAAGGTTCTGGACAACCTCGGCTTCGACATCGATCCGCGCACGCCCATGCATCAGCTCGGCGTCGCCCAGCAGCAGGTCGTCGAGATCGCGAAGGCGATGTCGCAGAATGCGCGAATTCTGGTCATGGACGAGCCGACGGCCGCCCTCTCGGACAGAGAGACGGAGCGCCTGTTTGCGGCAATCCACCGCCTCAGAAAGCAAGGGATCGCGATCGTCTACATTTCGCATCGCATGGCGGAAGTGTTCGAGCTTGGCGATCGCATTACGGTGCTGAGGGACGGAAAGCGCGTCGGATATGTGCGGCCTCACGAGGTCGACGCCGACAAGCTCGTCCAGATGATGGTCGGCCGCAGCGTCGACATGACGTACCCGAGAAACTTCAGGGCACCTGGTAAGGTCGTGCTCGAAGTCAAGAATCTCTCCGGGCCGAGCGGCATCGCCGATATCAATCTGACGGTGCGCGAAGGCGAGATCGTCGGGTTGTGCGGGCTCGTCGGGTCGGGACGCACGGAAGTCGCAAGAGCGATCTTTGGAGAGGATCGCGTCGATGGCGGCGAGATCGTCATCGAGGGAAAGCGGAGGACGCGCGGGCCCGAGGAATCCGTCGGTCTCGGTGTCGCGCTCGTGCCTGAGAGTCGCAAGACACAAGGCCTCGCGCTCATCCGCACGGTCGGTGAGAACCTCATGTCGGTGGCGCTCGCCAAGCTTTTCCCGAACCGCCTCTATCGCCATCAGAAGGCGATGGAAGCCTCGGTCGATCTGATCTCGCGTCTGCGCATCGCGACATCATCGCCCAATCAGGTTGTGGGGACACTGTCAGGTGGAAATCAGCAGAAGGTCGTGATCGGAAAGTGGCTCGAGGCTGGTTCGCGCCTCTTCATCTTCGACGAACCGACCAGGGGCATCGACGTCGGTGCCAAGTCGGAGATCTTTGCGCTCATCGACAGGTTGGTCAACGAAGGCCGGGCCGTTCTGATGATCTCGTCGGAGCAGACGGAAATCATACACGTTTGCGACCGCGCTTACGTGATGCGCGAGAAGCGGATCGTGGGGGAGCTCGATCGCGAGGCTCTCACCGAAGAGAACATCATACGGTTGAGCACCTGACATGGCCGACACAGCCCGATCTCCTGAGCGGAACTTCC
This sequence comes from Pseudomonadota bacterium, assembly GCA_023430315.1. Taxonomy (GTDB): domain Bacteria; phylum Pseudomonadota; class Alphaproteobacteria; order Rhizobiales; family Hyphomicrobiaceae. The sequence goes on from JAEZAW010000137.1 coordinate 42,068, forward strand.
CTTCCTTGCTGCGCAGAGTTCCGGGCGTTGCCGCGATCATGGTGGCGCTGATCATCGTCTTCGCGCTGCTCTCGCCCAAGTTTCTGACGCTCTCTAATCTCTACAACATCAGTCTTCAGTCCTCGGTCCTGCTGATCATCGCGCTTCCCATGACCATTTTGATCATGACGGAAGGTCTCGATCTGTCCATGGGTGCAGTCCTCGCACTCGGAACTGTCGTGCTGGCGCTCGTGCTCGTGGCCACGGGCTCCATTACGCTGGCCTTGGCAGTCGCAATCTTTGTCGGCTTGTGCTTCGGGATCTTCAATGGCGTGTTGATTGCCTACGCCGGCATCCCGCCATTTGTCGTGACGCTCGGCTCACTCGGCATGGCGCAGGGTCTGGCGCTAGTGCTCAGCGACGGTCAAAGCATCGTCGGCATATCCGAAGCCGTGCAGCAGCTCTATTCCGGTACGCTGCTCGCCGTTCCCATCCCGATCTGGATTGGTGCGGCCATCTACGCCGTTTTTCACATCCTTCTCTATCACACGCGCTTTGGGAACTACATCTTCGCGGCCGGCGGCAATCCCGAAGCGCTGAAGATCGCCGGGGTCAGCTACGAGCGCCTCCTGGTCGCAGCCTACACGATCGCCGGTGCAACGGTCGGCCTCGCGAGCCTTCTGATGACCGCGCGCATGAATTCGGGCCATCCGACGGCCGCACTCGGTATGGAATTCGACGCGATTGCCGCCGTCGCTGTCGGTGGCACGTCCTTCGAGCGCGGCAACAGCTGGCTGCTCGGAACGCTGCTTGGCGTACTCACCATCGGCATATTGCGCAACGGCCTCAATCTTCTGGCGACACCGTCGTCGCTTCAGGTCGCCTCCATCGGGTTGCTCGTCATTGTTGCTCTGTTCGTCGACAACCTCAGCAAGAGCGGGAGAGCTTCGTGACCGCTCAAACCTCTAGCGCGCCAGGCATGAGCCTCGTTTCGCAGGATCTCATCCAAGTCCTGTATCGGCTCGTCGGCGCATTGCTCATCTGCATCGCGCTCACGTTCCTCAGCGATGCGTTCCTCTCGTATAGCAATGTGGTGAACGTCTTCCGTCAGGCGAGCCTCGTGTTCCTGATGTCCTGCGGATTGACGCTCGTCATTCTTACGGGTGGTCTCGATCTCTCGATCGGCGCCAACGTCGGGCTGTCGGCCTGCGTCGCGGGAACCGTCATGAAGGCAACGGGCTCGCCAGCTCTTGGCGTGCTGGCCGGCGTCGGTGTCGGCAGCTTCGTCGGGCTCATCAACGGCGTTCTCGTTGCGAAGCTCCTCATCCCCTCATTCATCGCCACGTACGGCATGTTGTGGGTGATCCACGGCGTCACCTACTGGTACATGGGCGGCATGACCATCCATGGCTTCCCGCCGGGCTTTCGCTGGATCGGAAGCGGCTTCGCGTTCGGTATTCCCATCCCGATCTACATCATGGTGCTCTTCCTGCTCGCGGGCACATTCTTCACCAAGCGCACGACCTGGGGGCAGGAGATCTATGCCATCGGCGCCAATCCCGTTGCCGCTCGCTTGTCCGGGCTGCCCGTGAGCCGCCGCCTGCTCCTCGTCTACACGCTGTCGGGGGCCATGGGCGGGCTCGCCTCTCTCGTCTTCCTCGCGCGGGTGAACTCCGCGGAAGCTGACATCGGCGAAGCGCTGACGCTGCCCGCGATCGCAGCCGTGCTCATCGGTGGCGCATCGTTGTTCGGAGGTGTCGGCACGATATTCGGCACCTTGATCGGCGCCCTCATACTCACACTCATCATCAACGGGATGAACCTGCTTTCCATCGCCGCGAGCTGGCAGCCATTCGTAACAGGCGTGATCGTCATTCTCGCGGTGTGGATCGATCTCGCTTCAAGAAGAAATGCGCAATGAACGTGCTCAACGCTCGGATTGGACCTCAGAAGTCCGATACGCAAAGATCAACTGTGGAGGAAACGATGAGAAAATCGCTCAAGTCCAGATTGGTGGCGACGGTTGCCGCCTTGTCCCTCGCGACGACTCCGGTCCTCGCGCAAGAGACGACCATCGCCGTATTCACGAAGAACCACTCCAATCCGTTCTTCCAGGTATTGCGTCTCGCCGCGGACAAGGCCGGCGCCGCGCTCGGCGTCAAGATCGTCCACTACATTCCGACGAAGCCGGACAGCATTCCCGAACAGCTCAGCCAGCTCGAGGACGTGGTCACCAAGCGCCCGAGCGCGCTGGTCTTCATGCCCGTCGACTACGTCGCCATGGTTCCGGGCATCGAAAAGGTCAATAAGGCGGGCATTCCGATCGTCAATGTCACGGATCGACTGAAGGCCGGAGATACGGTCGCTTTCGTCGGCGCCAACGATTACAGCCTTGGCCTTCTGGTTGCCGAAGCCCTACTGAACAAGCTTGGCGGCAAGGGTAACGTCATCATCATCGAAGGCGTGAAGGGGTCGATTACGAATACCGATCGCGTGCGCGGCTTCAACGACGGTATCAAGAAATTTCCTGGCGTGAAGCTGCTCGCCTCGCAGCCCGGCAACTACCAGCGTCTGCAGGCGCTCCAGGTGACGGAGAACCTGCTGCAGTCGCATCCGCAGATCGATGGCGTGTTGGCCGCCAACGACGCCATGGGTATCGGCGCCATCGAAGCGCTTGAAGGCGCGGGCCGCAAGGCTCTCGTTGTGAGCATCAACGGCACCAAGGAAGCCGTCGAAGCCATCAAGGCTGGAAAGCTGCTGGCAAGCTCCGACTACAACGGCTTCATTCAGGGCTGCCTCGGCGTCCAGATCGCTGTTCGTCATCTCGCCGGCAAGCCTGTGCCGAAGGAGATCATGCTGAAGCCCGTCGTCATCGACGCGTCGAACTACCAGCCGTATGACGTGCCGCCGGAGAAGCGGAACTGCCAGACCTGGGAAGAAGCGGTCGCGGCAGGCATCGTGCCGAACTGAGCTGACGTGTTAGCGTTCCGCAGCGAGCGCGACATTCGATAATGGAAATCGCGCCCGGCTGTCGCTTCCTGTCGGGAGCAGGCCGGGCGCGATCTTGTGAAGAGCCACCACTGCCCGATAAGGAGGAGAACATGCCCCGCATTGCTTTCGTCGGATTGGGCAACATGGGTGGCGCCATGGCGGCGAATGTGCTGCGCGCCGGCATTCCACTGACGCTTTACGATCCAAATTCGAAGCGCCTGCCCGAGCTGGTCAAGCTCGGTGGCGTCGTGACCTCGTCCTTCGAGAGCCTCGCCGATGCGGACATCATCATCTCGATGATCCCGGATGACGACACTCTCTCCGCCATTACTCTCGGAGAGAAGGGGCTGGTCGGCATCCTCAAGTCGAATGCGCTGCATGTGTCGATGAGCACGGTCTCTTCGCAAATCTCGCGCGCTGTCTCGGCCGAGCACAAGGCTGCGGGACAGCGTTTTGTCGCGGCACCCGTGTTCGGCCGCCCCGATGTCGCGACCGCTGGCCAGCTCGGCATTGTCGCGGCCGGTGATACCGAGGCCATTGCCAACGAGTGCAAGCCGCTCTTCGAGGCCATGGGGCGCATCACTTACATCGCCGGCGAGGACCCCGGTGCGGCGAATATCATCAAGCTCGGCGCGAACTTCCTCATCGGCGCCGCGATCGAAGCATTGGGCGAAGTCTATGCCCTCATCAGGAAGCAGAACGTCGATCCCGATCTCTTCCAGCAGATCATCACTACCACGTTCTTCCCATCACCCGTCTACCGCACGTACGGCGGCATGATCGCGTCGGACAACTATGATCCGCCCGGCTTCAATATGCTTCTGGCGCTCAAGGACCTGACGCTGATCACGGATGCCGCGGATGAAGTGCGCGTAGCGCTGCCCATGGCCAACATCGTGCGTAACAACGTCCTGACGAGCATCGGGCGTGGCATGCAGGACATGGACTATGCGGCGCTCGGCCGCCTCGCGATCGACAATGCGGGGATCAAATCCAAAAAATGATCCGGGCGGCGGGGTAGGAGAGCAGTCATGATCTACGAGCGTCGCGCCTACACATTCCGGCCGGGAGGAATGCAGGCGTTCTGGGATGCGCAACCTGTGTGGAATACCGATCGGGTGTTCGGCGAGATCCTGAAGTCCAACATCGGCTATTTCCAGCTCGTATCGCCGGATGTCGAGCGCGTCGTGCACCTGTATCGCTTCGGTACGCTCGATGACTGGCGTGGCACATATGACCGCTACTACGCCGCACAGAACCCGGCGTACTTCGCATTGGTCCGCCCGATGATGCTCGCTCAGGAGAACTTGTTCCTGATTGGCGCGCCGGGACATGATGCGCTCGCGCGATGGGCCGACCCGGCATTCAAGTTGCGCGAGCTGATCGGCGACAAATCCGAAGCCGAGCTATCGAATGCCGTCCTCTGCGAGGTGGAGCTGCAATTGCGTCCGGGTGGCCTGCCGGCCTACTGGCAAGCGTATGGCGAGCTTATGTTGACGCGCGATCAAGCAGTCGGCAGTAATCTAGTCGCCGTGCATCAGGTGCTCGTAGGCCGCCTGCACAGGATCTTCCGCTACAGCGCGTTTGGATCGCTCGACGAAGCAAGGGACTTCGAGCGGGCGCGGTCCCGCGATCCCGTCGAGATGGAACTCAAGAAGCGCTACGAAGGCTTCTTCGAGAGTGAGACGACGACGTTTCTCAAGCCCGCACCGCTGGCGCGTCTTAGGTCCTGCTGGGGATTCTAGGAGCGCCTCGCGGCGATGGCTCAGCCCTTCTTGCGTGGCGTCAAACGCCGCGCATCCGGTGCTGCCTCGTGTTGCACCGCGCGCAGGATCGTCGCGTTCATCAGATAAGCGCTCATGATCGCGGTCAGCTCCATCAGGCCCTTCTCACCGAAGCGCTTGCGCACGGCGGCGAATGTCTCGTCGCTCACTCCCGGCGACTCGAGCAGCTCGCGCCCATAGCGAACGATAATCGCCTCATCAGGCGTAAGCGCATCGAGCGGGCCATAGGTGTCGACGATATGGATCGCTTCTGCGCGCGTACCGGCGGCGAGGCCGAGCTTGACGTGCGAGTTCCAGATGTAGTCGGCGTTGGCGGCACGAGCCGCCGTGCAGATCGCGAGTTCCGACTCTGCCTGCGTCAGCGACGTATGATTGCGGAGGTGATCCAGGAGGTCCGAGAGCTTCACGCCCGCATCGCCCGCATACGAAAGATAGGTGCTGGGCGGGGGGAAGCTTTTCCGTGTCGCGAAGATATGGCGGACGGCGGCGCGCGTCTCGTCGCTGAAGGCATCGGTATCCGAGGGGAACGGCAAACGCGCCATCGTCGGGCTCCTTTGGCTGGCGACATTCAGATGTCGCCTAATATGTTTCCTCACCTCATCTGTGCACCAGGAGCAGCATTGGCGCAATATCGAGGAAGCATCACCTTACTTTTGTGCAGCCCTCGGCCGGGCGCTCCAAAATTCGTGCAGCTCCGATCTTGCGTCGGCTCACCCGGCACCTCACACTGGTCCGAGCGAACTGGAGAATTTCGCCCGAGCCTGAGTTTGGGCCGGCCGATCGAGGAGATGCGTTTCATGGCTGATGTGCACGCGGTATCAGAGAGCTGCTGCTCGACTGCCGTCCAGCCGGCAGTTCATGAGATCAAACACCCGCTCCAGTCGCTGACGCCCGACGAGATTCGTCGCGTCGCGGACATTGTCCGCAAGAACCCGCCCTATGAGGGCGCGATCCGCTTCGAGACTATCGAGCTACTGGAGCCGGCGAAGGAAGAAGTCCGCGCCTTCAAGCCGGGAATGCCGATCCGCCGCCGCGCGCGCGTGAACGTATCGAGTGCGCGCAAGGTGAGCGTCACGATGATGACCGTCGATCTCGCGAGTGGAGAAATCCTCTCGCGCAAGGTGCTCGATGGTCAGCGGCCCATGATCCAGCTCGAGCAGTTCCTTGTCATCGAGGGGCTCGTGCGGGCCGATCCGGGCTTCATCGCGGCCTGCGCCAGGCGCGGCATCACGGATATGGAGAAAGTTTGCGTCGATCCCTGGTCGGCCGGCTCGTTCGATATCCCGGGCGAGGAGGGGCGCTACCTCTGCCACGTGTTCTGCTGGCTGCGGCTTAGGAAGAACGAGGCGTTCTATGCGCACCCGATCGAGGGCCTCAACGCCGTCATCGATCTCAACAGCGGGAAGGTCATTCGCATCGACGACTACGGCATCACGCCGATCCCGATGACCGAATACAACTACGAGCGCGAGTTCCTGACCGAGTTTCAGCCACCGGCGAAGCCGATCAATGTCGTCCAGCCTGAGGGCGTGAACTTCTCCTTCGATGGGCCGAGTCTGAAGTGGCGCAACTGGTCGCTCGTCGTCGGCTTCAATGCGCGCGAGGCCCTGACGTTGCATGATATTCGCTTCGACGGGCGCCCGGTCATGCACCGCGCTTCGATTGTCGAGATGACCGTGCCTTACGGTACGCCAGAGGGTGGCCATTTCCGCAAGAACGTCTTCGACGTCGGTGAGTACGGCGTCGGCAAGCTCGCCAACTCCCTGCGTCTCGGCTGTGACTGTCTCGGCGTCATTCAGTATCTCGACGCGCATCTCAACAAGATCGACGGCGAGCCCTGGACGATCGAGAATGCCATCTGCGTGCACGAGGAGGATGCAGGCCTCGTTTGGAAACACACCGACTTCCGCACTGAACGCGTCGAGTCGCGCCGTGGCAGCCGCCTCGTGATCTCGACCATCTGCACGGTCGGCAACTACGAGTACGGCTTCTACTGGTATCTCTATCTCGACGGCACCATCGAGCACGAGGTGAAGGCGACGGGCGTCATCAACACGGCGGCGTGCATTCCGGGGCAGCCCGGCAAGTATGCGCGCGAGGTTGCACCTGGACTCATCGGGCACATCCATCAGCACATTCTCTGCGCGCGTCTCGACATGGCCGTCGACGGTGATCGCAACAGCTTCGTCGAGTGCAACACCTACGCCGAGCCGCTCGGGCCGGCAAATCCCTACGGCAATGCCTTCTACGAGCAGGAGACGGTCCTCAAGCGCGAAAGCGAGGCGGGGCGCCGCTCCGAGCCCGCGTCGATGCGCTACTGGAAGGTCGTCAATCCGAACAAGACCAACCGGGCCGGTTCACCGGTCGGCTACAAGCTGCACGCGCCACACACCGTCACGCCGTTCGTTCACCCGGATTCGCCGTCGGGCAAGCGTGCGGCCTACGTGCAGAACCATGTCTGGGTGACGGCCTTCGATAGCGAGGAGCGCTATCCTTCGGGTGACTTCGTCAATCATTCGGATGGCTCAGGCGACATTCGCTCCTTCGTTGCCAAGGATCGCCCGATAGAGAACACGGATATCGTGCTCTGGCACGTCTTTGGTCTTCATCATCCAGTTCGGGTCGAGGATTTCCCCGTGCAGCCCTGCGTCATGACCGGGTTCAAGCTCATGCCGTTCGGTTTCTTCGACGGCAATCCGGCCATCAATCTCGCGCCCGAGGTCAATGTCGCGAGCTGTCACGCGAAGGCCAACGGAAGCATCCCTGAGCTTGCACGCATGGGCGCGGAATGGGAGTGAGTGCGGTGCGCGTTAGTTTTTCGCGCGCAGCATTTCCGTGAGAACCGGGAAATGCTCGCGCCCCCAGTAGAGATCGCCGTCGGGAAGGAGAACGCTCGTCACGCCGAACACGCCGGCAACTTCCGCCTCCGTCTGCACTTGTTCGAGCAGCTTGCGCCCCTCACCCTCCGCATAAGAGGCAAAGTCCGATGCGTCGGCGCCGCATTCCGCGAGTAGGGCCGCCAGAACGGGAATGCTCTCGATATCCAGCTCGCGCTTCCAGAAGCGCTCGAAAACGCGATCGTGGTAGCAGCGGAAGACGCCACGCTCTTTTGCGTACAGCATCCCGATGTTGGCGAGTGAAGAATCCCAGATCTTCTGCGTGCCGCGAATGGTTAGGCCGCGTCGATTTGCTTCGCGGCGACAGTCCATATAGCTGTACTTCACGCGCCGCCACTGATGCGCGTTGCGGCTTTGCTCGGTGACGCCGCCGCTGGCATCGAGCTTGGCACTGCCGAGATAGGCCGGAATGTCGAGCGTATAGGGAAGCCAGTCGACCTCGACGCCCGTTTTGCGCTCGAGATCATAGACGAGATCCTTGGCGAGATAGGCGTAAGGGCTCTTGTAGTCCGAGTAGACCTTGATCGTTCGCTTCGTCATGTCGTGCGCCTTCCGCTCACCGCGCGCTCGAAGACCTCACCCTGGTCCTCGGCAGCGCGCAGCAGGTACTTCTGTATCTTTTGACTCGGCGTCTTGGGCATCTCGCGCCGGAATTCGATGAAGCGCGGCACCCAGAAACGCGGCATGTGCTCGTCACAGAAGGCCCAGAGTTCTTCCGCCGTCGCCTTAGCGCCCTCGCGCAGCACTACGACCGCTTTGACCTCGTCCTCGCCGAGCTCGGATGGCGCCGCGACGACGGCGCATTCGAGAACGGCCGGGTGGCGATTGAGCGTTGCCTCGACCTCCGAGGACGAGATGTTCTCGCCGCGTCGGCGGATCGAGTCCTTCTTGCGATCGACGAAATAGTAGTAGCCATCGGCATCCGCGCGTGCGTTGTCGCCCGTGTGGAACCAGAAGTTCCGGTAGGCTTCAAGGGTTGC
>JAEZAW010000218.1 GCA_023430315.1 Pseudomonadota bacterium
GTCATTCGGTGGCGGCTCGTTCTCCGGTGGTCGATCGTTTGGCGGTGGTTCATTCTCAGGTGGGCGCTCGTTCTCGGGCAATGCCTCGCGTGGTTTCAGCGGAGGCTCGAGAGGCATGACCTCGCGAAGCTTCAACGGGAGCCCGAGAATGGTGACGCCGCGAGGCAATCGCGTCGGAACTGTGCCGCCGGCAGGACAATTCAGATCGTCGATGAACGGCAGGTCGAGAACGGCTCACAATAATCCGCGCCGGCCCGTCCGCTGGAGCCGCGATCACCGCCACCGCTTCTACGGTTCCTACTTCATCGTGCCCTTCGGCTATGGCCTCTATGCCAGTAATTCCTGCTACGACTGGGAATACGGTCCGCATGGCTGGGGTTACTATTGGGATTATGCGGAGTGCCCCGTCTGAGTTAAAGGCGCTGTCGAACACGCCATGTTGATCGCTTTTCGGCCGGCCGCTTTGGTGGCCGGTCGACCTGAGGACCGCTGCCCCCTGGGAATGCCGACCTTCAGACGCCATATTGGGGTCTGTGATCAACAGGCGGAGGTTCGAAATGGCCTACAAGAAGACAAAAGAGGCAATCTCCAAGCTGACCCCCGAGCAGTACCGCGTCACCCAGCAGAACGGGACCGAGCGACCGTTCACGGGCGAGTACAATTCAAATAAGGCCGTGGGCATCTACGTCGACATCGTCTCAGGCGAGCCGCTGTTCGCCTCATCCGACAAGTTCGAGTCCGGTTGCGGATGGCCGAGCTTTACGAAGCCGATCGTGCCGGCGAACGTCGCCGAACTGCGCGATACCACGCACGGCATGATCCGTACGGAGGTCCGCTCCAAGCATGGCGACAGCCATCTCGGCCACGTCTTCGATGACGGGCCGGCGGATCGCGGCGGGCTGCGCTACTGCATCAACTCGGCCTCTCTGCGCTTTATTCCGCGCGACAAGATGGAAGCCGAGGGCTATGGCGAGTATTTGAACCAGGTCGAGGAGGTTGCCCATGGCTGAGCGTGCTGTATTGGCCGGAGGATGCTTCTGGGGCATGCAGGATCTGATCCGCAGGCTCCCGGGCGTCATTTCAACCCGTGTCGGCTACACGGGCGGCGACGTGCCCAATGCGACCTATCGCAATCACGGCACGCACGCCGAGGGCATCGAGATCATGTTCGATCCCGAGAAGACCAGCTATCGCCGGATCTTGGAGCTGTTCTTCCAGATCCATGATCCGACGACGAAGAACCGTCAGGGCAACGACATTGGTATGTCGTACCGGTCCGCGATCTATTACGTGAATGACGAGCAGAAGCGGATCGCACTCGACACGATCGCCGATGTCGAGGCTTCGGGGCTTTGGCCGGGTAAGGTCGTGACCGAGGTCGAGCCGGTCGGTGATTTCTGGGAGGCGGAGCCGGAGCACCAGGATTACCTGGAGCGCTATCCGAACGGCTACACCTGCCACTTCCCGCGGCCGAACTGGGTGCTCCCAAAGCGTCAGGCCGCTGAGTGAGAATGAAATGGCGCCGCGCCTCAGCCGAGATGCGGCGCCTTTGCTTTGTCCGGCGCCGGTCTATGAACGTGCCGTACGCTTCTTGAGCGGCCGACCGGCCTTGTAGGCCTCGACGAATTCCGGCGACGAGACGTCGTCCGCGAGCGCGCGCAGCAGGGCCGAAGTGCGCGCGCCGAGCACGGTCTCGACCCGGCCATTGGCCTCCGCCCAAAGCTTCCCGCCCTCCAAAAGCCGCTTGCGGCCGCGATCGCTCAGCGTGGCGCGCTTGATGCGCTTGTCCTTGAGGTCGGCTGTGATCTCCACGAGGCCGCTCTCCACGAGCGGACGCAGGGCATGTGTCACCGCTGAGATCTGGACGCCGAGTTCCTTCGCCAGGGCCTGAAAACTCGGCCCCTCCTGGTCCGTAAGGCCGTCGATCCGGCCGAGTAGGGCAATCTGCGTGCCCTTCAGGCCGACCGGCGAGATCACTTCGTCGTAGAGATTGCCAAGCTGCCGCGCGGCGCGGCGCAGCGCGGCGCTCGTGCACGGGATGCTGTCGCCCGGGTTGACGGCCGGCACCTGCGATCTGCGACGAGATTGGGGGACGTTCGCTTTCCTCATGATCACAAAATAGTTGAGTACTGCACCATTGAAAAGGGTGAGCGCCTTGTCTATATGGTTGAGCACTCAATAGTTGAGTACTAAAGTTAGTGGAGATAGCGATGGCTGCGAGCAGCACGAAGGGAATTGCGGTGGTGACGGGCGCCTCGTCCGGCATTGGCGCGGTATATGCGGATCGCCTCGCCGGGCGGGGCTATGACCTCATCCTGGTCGCGCGCCGGGCGGACCGTCTCGAGGCCCTCGCGGGCAAGATCCAGAAGGCCCATGGCCGGCGGGTCGACGTGCTGGTCGCCGACCTCGGCAAGAGCACGGATCTCGAGCGCGTCGCAGACACCATCGCCGCGAATCCGGATGTGAGCGTGCTCGTCAACAATGCCGGCCTTGCGCATCTTGCGCCTGTGGCGTCCGCACCCTTCGACCATGCCATCGAGCAGATCAACGTCAATATCTCGGCCCTCACACGCCTGACGTACGCGGTCCTGCCAGGCTTCGTGGCGCGCAATAAGGGCGTGATCGTCAACATCGCCTCGGTGCTCGGCGTCGAGACGTTGCCCATCAGCGCCGTCTACAGCGGCACCAAGGCGTTCGTGCTGAGCTTCGGCGCGGGTCTGCAGGCCGAGCTCGCAGGAACGGGCGTCAGAGTGCACACCGTCGCGCCCGCTGCGACCGCGACTGAGATCTGGGGCAATTCCGGCGTGCCGCTCTCGAACTTCGACCCGAGCACCGTCATGAGCACGGAGCACATGGTCGACGCAGCACTCGCCGGTTTCGATAAGGGCGAGGCTGTCACGTTCCCCTCAGTCGCAGACGAGAGCTTCTGGCAGCAGATCGTTGCCGCCCGCTCGGAGCTGTTCGCCTCGGCGCGGACCGGCAAGCCTGCGCCACGCTATGGCGTCGCGTGAGCAGCCAAGTGAGGGGGAAGCCCCTCACTCCTCCTTGAAGCCGTACGCCGGGACGCCTTGCTCGTTCTCATAGTATTTGAAGGGCAGGAACTTTCCGGACATGGAGATCTTCACGCGGTCGCCTTTCTCGTTCGGCAGACGCTCCATGGTCATGTCGAAGTCGATGGCGGACATGATGCCGTCGCCGAACTCTTCCTCGATCAGTGCCTTCCACGCCGGGCCGTTGACGAGCACCAGCTCATAGAAGCGATAGATCAGCGGATCGGTCGGCGGCATCGGCGTACCGGTGCCGCGCATGGGCACCTCGTTGAGCATCTTCTCTTCCGTCGTCGAGAGGCCGAACAGAGCGGCGGCCTTCTTCGCGAGCGGCTTGACGAGCTTGTGCTGGCCGAGCAGAGCGCCGACCACGAGGACAGGGCTCATACCGCCGATCTCGTTGCAGATCGCCGCCCAGGTGAGACCTCTCTCGCGCTTGATGTCGAGAATCTTCTCGGTGAGCTGTTCGCGGGTCATGGGGCTACCTCCAGGTGGATGTGCTTCTTACGTGGGTCGGCTGATGCGCTTCAGGGCGGTGTCTGTGCCTGGTGTGACGGCGCTACCATTGGCGTGCGCGATGACGCGCGTAGGGGCCGGGCGCGAACGGTAAGGTGCGGATGATGGCGTTACCGGGCTGATTGTTGCCTTGGATGCCGTGCTCGCGCTCGCGACGGGGCGAATGATAGCGGGCGCGCGTGGATTGCCGGCGCCGACACCGCCCGCGAGCTCCTTCGATCTCGTGACAAGAAACTCGAGCAGGTGATTCCGCAGCGGATAGTAGTTCGGATACTTGTGCAGATCCGTGCGCTGGCGGTCCTTCGGCAATGTGTTCTCGACGATCTCGGCAATGCGTGCCTTGGGTCCGTTCGTCATGAGTACGATACGGTCGGCGAGCAGCATGGCCTCGTCGATATCGTGCGTGATCATAAAGATGGTCTGCGCGGTCGCCCGACGGATGGCGAGCACCTCGTCCTGCAGCGCGCCGCGCGTCAATGCGTCGAGCGCCGAGAAGGGCTCGTCCATGAGCAGGATCTTCGGCTCGACGGCGAGCGCACGCGCAATCCCGACGCGCTGGCGCATGCCACCGGAGAGCTGAGCCGGCTTCTTGTTCTCCGAGCCATCGAGATGGACGAGAGAGAGGTACTTCTGCGCGTGCGCGCGAACCTCTTCGCTTGACCAGTCGCGATGGCGCGAAGCAATGCCGAGTTCGATATTGCGTGAGGCCGAGAGCCACGGCATGAGCGCGTGCGATTGGAAGATGACAGCGCGATCGAGACTCGGGCCGTCAATGGCCTGCTCGCCGACGATCACGGTGCCTTCACTCGGACTGTCCAGGCCCGCGAGGATGTTGAGGATCGTCGACTTTCCGCATCCCGAATGGCCGATGATGCAGACGAACTCGCCGGGATCGACGGTGAACCACACGTCCTCGAAGACCGTCAGCGTGCTCTTGCCGCTCGGCTCGGGAAAGCGTCTGGCGAGACCTTCGATGCGTATGAGCGGCCGAGGGCTCATGGAGGATTCCTCGCCTCTATTCCGAATACGAGACGAGGCGCTGCAGCCGCGCCATGAGCTGGTCGAGCACCATGCCGACGAGGCCGATCAGCAGGATCGCGTTGATCACGTTCGTGATCGAGAGGTTGTTCCACTCGTTCCAGACGAAGTAGCCGATGCCCGTGCCGCCAACGAGCATCTCGGCGGCAACGATCACGAGCCACGCGATACCGATCGAGATGCGCATGCCCGTCAGGATCGTCGGTGCGGCGGCTGGCAGGATGACCTGGAAGGCCGTGCGCCACGTGCCGAGCTCGAGTGTCTTGGCGACATTCAGCCAGTCGCGGCGCACGGTCGCGACGCCGAAGGCGGTATTGATCAGCATCGGCCAGACCGAGCAGATGAAAATGACGAAGATGGCTGACGCGTTCGAGTCCTTGATCGTGTAGAGCGCGAGCGGCATCCACGCGAGCGGCGATATCGGCTTCAGCACCTGAATGAACGGATCGAGCGCCCTGCTGAAGAGTGGCGACATGCCGATGAGAAAGCCGAGCGGCACCGCGACCAGGAAAGCGAACAGGTAGCCCGTAAGCACGCGCGCGATCGAGTACGCGAGCTGGATGCCGACGCCTTTGTCATTCGGCCCGTTATCATAGAAGGGCCGGCGCAAGTGCTCCCAGAGCTTTGCGCCGACATCCATCGGGCCGGGCATCGCCGACTTGCCCTGCGTCGCCGTGATGCCCATGAGCTTGGCGTATTCGGGGTCCATCTTCTGCGCCGTGCCCGTCCCCGAGACGGCGAACTGCCACAGGA
>JAEZAW010000161.1 GCA_023430315.1 Pseudomonadota bacterium
CCCAGACCCTCCCGCCTTTATGGACTTGGAATGCGCTGCAAGCGTCAGCTTCCCTTCATGAGGGCTGCTGATGCGTTTGCCGCGAACACCAAAACAAGTAAAAGACGGGGGTTCGGGGGTGTCCCCCGAGCGGGTTACAGGGCGGCAGCTCTGTTCGTGCCGAAGGCACGATCAAACCCGCACCGGCAATCCCAATGCCTGCAGGATCGCGAGGGTCGCGGTGACGCTCAGCACGGCAATGACCGTGCTCACGGCAACGGCTGCAGAGACGGAGCCGACGGCACGTTCGTAGCGCGACGCGAAGATGAAGGCGTTGGCGCCGACCGGCATGCAGGTGAAGACAGCAAGAACACCTGCCCAGACCGGCGTGAGCTCGAAAACGAACAATCCGAGCCATAGCATCACGGCCGGAATTGCGATCAGCTTCAGCACGACAATCAGCAGCAGGGTCGGCGTCTGGCCTGCGAGCTTGTAGCGCGCAAGCGTCATGCCGAGCGCGGTCAGCGAGACGGGGATGGCGGCACCGCCGAGCAGCACGATCAGCTTGTCGAGGACTTCCGGCAAGCCGAAGCCGCTCCAGCGCCAGAGCGTACCGATAATGACGGCCGCGATGATCGGATTGCGCACGAGATCGAGCACGGTGCGCGCGGTCGAGGCGAGCGAGCCGCTGCCGATGCCGCGCAACGTCAACTCCATGTGCAGCGTGCCGAGCATCCAGAGCAGGACCGAGTCGCACGTGACGAGTATGGCGACCGGCGTTGCGGCTTCGGGGCCGAAAGCCGAGAGAATCACGGGAATGCCGAGCAGAAGGCCATTACCGAACGTGCTGGCAAAGGCGACGGCCGGCGCGTCGGCGGCGGGTCGGCGCAGCGCGAGGAACGTCGCGAGACTTGCGACGATCCAGATAACGGCGACGCCCGCAGCGTAAGCGCCCGCAAGCAGCCACGGCGATTGCGCGGGTGGCGCCATGGTCGCCATGGCGCGGAACAGCAATGCAGGAATGAGGATCTTGAAGGCGAACTCGCTCAGCAGCGGCCCGGCTGCGTCCGGTATGTAGCGCACGCGGTTCGCGCACCAGCCGATGGCGATCAGCCCGAACACGGGCGCGACAAGCATGAAGATCGCGAGCATTGCCGCTCCGAGAGAGATGCTGAGATCTGGATGAGAGCGCAATCCCCCTCCCCCTTGTGGGGAGGGGTTAGGGGTGGGGGGAACCCCGACAGCTATTGTTCTGCAATCCCACCCTCCTAACCTCCCCCACAAGGGGGGAGGAACCGCGTTTGTGTTTGTTGCGTCGGTTTTTCCCTGACCCGAAGGCTATCCCGCGATCTTGGAGAAGTCGGCGACGCCGAGTGTGGCAGCGCGGATCTGCGAGAGCAGGCGCAGGCGATTGACGCGCAGCTTTGGATCGTCCGCGTTGACGGTCACCTGATCGAAGAAGTCGTCGACAGGCTTGCGCAACTCGGCGAGCGCGTTCATGGCGCCGGTGAAGTTCTCGACAGCGATGGCGGCGACCGTGTCCTGCTTCACGCTCTCGATGGCAGCGGCGAGTGTGTTCTCGGCCTTGGCTTCGAGCAGCTTGATCTCGTACTCGCCGGTGTAGCTCGTCTTGTCCTTCTTCTCCTCGATGGTGAGGATGTTCGAGGCGCGTTTCACGCCCGCGAGCAGGTTCGCGCCGTCGTCAGTCTTGAGGAAGGCATCCAGCGCCTCGACGCGCTTCACGATCAGCGCGAGGTCATCCTGTCCGCCGAGCGCGAACACGGCGTCGATGAGATCATGCCGCGCGCCCTTCTCGCGCAGATGCACCTTCAGGCGATCGGCGAAGAAGGAGAGGAGGTCAACGACTTCTTGATGAACTTTCCCTTCACCCCAAGCAACTAAGCCAACACCGGTAGCCTTGATCGACTTGTCCACGAGGTCAACTGCGACTTCCATCGTTGGCACTAGCCGAAGTCGCAGGTCATTCTCCAGGACAATGCGGATGACGCCGAGCGCTGCGCGTCTCAACTGATACGGATCGCCCGAGCCTGTCGGCTTCTCGCCGATGGCCCAGAAACCAACGAGCGTGTCGAGCTTGTCGGCAAGCGCCACCGCAATCGCCGTCGCATCGCCCTCGCTCTCCAGCGGCACCGTGTCGGACGGCCCCTTGGGCTTGTAGTGCAGCTCGATGGCGCGCGCGATCTCGGGCTTGGTGCCGGCCTTCTCGGCGTAGTACCGCCCCATCAGTCCCTGCAACTCCGGGAACTCGCCGACCATGCCCGATACGAGATCGGCCTTGGCGAGCTGCGCCGCACGGCGTGCATCCTCGGGCACCGCATCGACGGCGCCGGCAATCTGGAAGGCCAGCTCCGCAATGCGCTCGACGCGATCCTTCTGGCTGCCGAGCTTCTCGTGGAAGGTGATGCCTTCGAGCGCGAGCGCCATCTCATCGAGCGGGCGTTTGAGATCCTGCTCCCAGAAGAAGCGGGCATCGCTCAGCCGCGCGCGGATGACCTTCTCGTTGCCCGAGACGATCTGCTTACCGCCGTCGGCCGCGATGAGGTTCGACACGGCGAGAAAGCGGTTCGCGAGCTTTCCTGTCTTCGGATCACGCAGCGAGAAGCACTTCTGATGCGCCTTCATGGACGTGATGAGGCACTCGGCCGGCACTTCGAGGAAAGCTTCGTCGAAGTGGCCCATGAGCACCGTCGGCCATTCTGTGAGACCGGCGTTCTCCGCGAGCAGCGCGTCGTCGGCGACCAGCTCCAGCTTGTGCTTCTTCGCCAGCGCCTCGGCCTGCTCGCGGATCATCTCCGCGCGCTCTGGCGCGGGCAGCAGCACTTTGGCCTCGCGCAGCTTCGTGCCGTAGTCCTCGAAGCTCGTGATGGTGAAAGGCGTATTGCCGTGGAAGCGGTGGCCGCGCGTCGTGTTCGACGCTTCGACGCCGGCCCATGCGAACGGCACGACCTTGCCGCCGAGCAGGCAGAGAATGCCATGCAGCGGACGCACCCATGTTTCTGGCCGGCTGCCCCAACGCTGGGACTTCGGCCAGGGGAATTTTTCCAGCACGGCCGGCACGACCTCGGCGATGATCTCCGATGCTGCGCGGCCCGGCTTCTCGATCTTCGCGACGTAGTAGTCGCCCTTCTTGTCGCTGACGACGGTCGCCTCGCCGATCGAAGCGAGGCCCGCGGCCTTGAGGAAGCCGGCGATCGCCTGCTCGGGTGCGCCGACGCGCGGGCCTTTGCGCTCATCCGAGATCGCCGGCGAGCGCGCAGCGATGTCCTTCACGACGAGCGTCAGGCGACGTGGCGTCGAGAAGCTCATGGCTGTGCCCACGGCGAGGCCGGTCGTGGCGAGACCTTCGAGGACGAGGCGCTTCAGATCCTCCGCCGCACGCACCTGCATGCGCGCTGGAATTTATTCGGAGAACAGCTCGAGCAAAAGTTCAGACATGGGATTTGCGCCGCGTCACTGCGGGTTGATGCCGAGCTGCACGCCGAGTAGATGCAGCACATAAATGGTCGCGCCGATGATGCCGAGCACGAGCAGCACGCGGATCAGCGGCAGCATTTCCTGCAGCATGTTGCCGATCACGTAGCTGATGAACCAACCGAGCGCGCCGCCACCGATCAGGCCTGCGAAAGCAACGCCGAGCCCGCCGGTATTGAAGCCGAACCACGCGCCGATCGCCGCCAGAGACAAAATCCCGAGCAGACTGACTGTGGAGAAAATTCGCATCCACAGCGGCGGCATTTTGGGAGCGCGCGGCTGCTTGGGCCTGGCTTCCTCTTTCCCGCGCTTTGCTCTTGAAGTGCTCATGCGCTGCCTCCCTCGGTCTGCAGCCACGCGCCACAGCACGCTTTCGCCAGCTCGCGCACGCGCAGAATGTAGCTCTGTCGCTCCGTCACGGAGATCACGCCGCGCGCGTCGAGCAGATTGAAAATGTGCGAGGCCTTGATGCACTGATCATAGGCCGGCAGTGCCATCAGATGCCTAGCGCCGCTCTGTCCCTTCGCAAGCAGCGACTGGCATTCGCCCTCGGCATCCTTGAAGTGACGGAGCAGCAGCTCGGTATCGGCGTACTCGAAATTGAAGCGCGAGTACTCCTGTTCGGCCTGCAGGAAGATATCGCCGTACGTGAGCTTGCGCGCGTCGTTGCGGCCATTGAAATTCAGATCGTACACGCGGTCGACGCCCTGCACGTACGTGGCGAGGCGCTCGAGGCCATAAGTGATCTCGCCCGAGACGGGATTGCAGTCGAAGCCGCCGACCTGCTGGAAGTACGTGAACTGCGTCACCTCCATGCCATTGCACCACACTTCCCAGCCGAGACCCCAGGCGCCGAGCGTCGGGCTCTCCCAGTCGTCCTCGACGAAACGGATGTCGTTGACCGAGGTGTCGATGCCGATGGCATCGAGGCTCTTGAGATACAGATCCAGGATGTCCGGCGGTGATGGCTTCATGATCACCTGGAACTGATAGTAGTGCTGCATCCGGTTCGGATTCTCGCCGTAGCGACCATCCTTCGGCCGGCGCGAGGGCTGCACGTAGGCAGCATTCCAGGCCTTGGGGCCGAGCGCGCGCAGCGTCGTCGCGGGATGAAACGTGCCGGCGCCCACCTCCATGTCATAGGGCTGCAGGACGACACAGCCCTGCGCGCCCCAGAACTGCTGGAGCGTCAGGATCAGATCCTGGAACGAATGGCGCGGATCGAGTGCGCCCGGCAATGCGGTCGCGGTTTCGGAGGGCGACCTTTTCACAGTCGACTGAGGCATGGCCACGGATTTCACTAAGTCAGGGGCTATCGGTCTGGGCGCAATATACGCATTCCGGGCTTCACGTCATTAAGCATTCAGCCTGGGGTTCCGACGCCTGGCGGCGGGGAAAGCGGGAGGGAAGGCCAACTCATGGAAATCGTGAGCTGGATCGGTTGGCTCGCGGCAGCACTGGCGGGCTGGATCTGGTCCATTGCCTGGCTGCTCATCGGCGGCTGGGTCTCGACGCTCCTGCAGATTCTTCTGATCGTCTTCCTGGTCTTCGCCTTCAAGTACGGCTGGCGCCGCGCACCGCTCGAGATGGTGCAGCGCGTGCGGCCCGTAGGTGGCTGGCTCTGGCGCTGGATCACGTCGCGCGAGCTACGTCCCGCTTACGAAAGCGGCTCAGGCATACCCGAGGTGCGCATCGTCCGCGTCAAGGAGTTCGGCGACGTCAATCTCTCCAGCCTGCTCAACGTGATCATGTTGGCAGGGCTGGGATTGCTCTGGGCGCTGTGAGGCGGGACTCGCTCGGCGATCAGTAGTTGGCGAGCGGGTTGACCGGACCGATGCCGCGCAGGATCTGGCCGATGAGGCCCTGATCACGCGATTGGCTCGGCGTCTCACGCTTCACGTAGTCGAAGATCTTGCCGTCCTTGCGCCCGTACTGAGCGACGCGATCCACGGTGCCGACGGGATTGAAGTAGACCGCGAGCACCTTCCGGTCCGTCTCGGTCGGCTTCATGAACGCCATCTGTTGGGTGGTGCTGGAAATGTAGTAGTAGGCCATGCCGCCGGAGATGGACGACGTCGTATCGGGTGTACCGAGTGCGAGGCGCACGGCGTCCTGGCTCATGCCGGGCTGGACCTGCTGCAGGTCACTCTCCTGGAAATGATGGCCGTGCGTCATGGTCGTCGGCGAACAGGCGCCGACACCGACCGCGAGTGCTGCAATGAGCGCGCCGATGGCCGGCAGCCGCAAACCTGAACGGGCAGGAAGGCGAGAAACGTGTTGGCTCGTCATAACCCCATGCTCCCCCGAGCTGCTCCCCGCCTGCTGGCCGTGCCCCGGTGTGTATGTCGTGAGCGCCGGCTCCGCATTGCCGAATCGCCCCCGTGCCGACCTTGACATCCGCCTAGCGTGGCCATCTTACACTGGCAATGCGACGGAGTCCTCGTTTCCCCGTTTGATTGCCGGGCTGGCCAACCCGGTCCGGGTGTGCTCAAACCCCCTCAAAGGCACATTCAACACGTCTTCGGAGACCTTTGAAAGCAATGCCCTCTGCCCCGTCCCCCGCGAAATCGTTTTGGTCGAGCTTCTCGTCTCTGACCCGGCGGGCGCCGCAGCAGCGTGCAGGTCAGAGCCTGTACGAGGGAATTGTGGCACAAGCGCGCTCCGAGCCCTTCTACCGCGATCATGGTGTGCCCGATACGGTGCACGGGCGCTTCGAAATGATCGTGCTGCATACGGCACTTGTGGTTGGGCGCCTGGGTCGCGAAGGCGATGCAGGACAACAGACGGGGCGGGCCATGCTCGAGGCCTTCGTCTCGGACATGGATGATGCCTGCCGCCGCCTCGGTATCGGCGATATGGGCGTGCCTCGCCATGTGAAGAAGGCAGCCGTGGCCGTGCTCGAGCGTGGCAATGCCTATCGCGCGGCCATTGCAGCTGACACTGATGGGGACGCGCTTGCGGGCGTGTTGGCTGCGGAAATCTGGCAAGCGCCCGATGCCATTACGGATGGCGCGCGCGCTCTCGCGGCGTACGTGCGCCGCGCTGTCGCGTCCTTGGAAGCGCAGGACGGCGCAAGCCTCGTTGCCGGCGAGGTTGCCTTTCCCGAGCCTCTGGCGCACTGAGGAGGTCGAGCATGAACGCGATCATCGACTGGACGCACGAGACGCGCGCCATTCCCGAAGCTGGGCTCGATGTGACGCGCGAAGCCAAGGAAGAAACGCGCGTTGCGCTCGCCGAGGCGCTCGGCATCGACGCCTGCACGCGCCTCGTCGCGCGCTACACGATCAAGCATTTCGAGTCCGGTCGTTTCGAGCTGCACGGAACCGCGGAGATGGAAGCTCAGCAGACGTGCGTTGTCACGCTGGCACCGCTCGCACGCACCTATCGCGTGCGGCTCGACGTGGCGTACTGGCCGGCGGAGCTGTTGGGCAACGGACCGGGCGCGGACATCGACAGTCTTGCCGATGATCCCGAGCCGATCGAGGACGGTCGCCTGGATGTGGGGCGCGTCATCTACGAGGAACTGGCGAGCACCATCGATCCCTTCCCGCGCAGCGACGACGCCACCTTCGAGTGGAAGGAAGAGCAAGCGCCCGCGCGCGACAACCCGTTCGCCGCGTTGGAAAAACTCAAGCGGCCCAATAATTGACCTGCTTGTAAGTCCCTGCTTGGCGACCATATCTAGCGACATCGTCCGGCGACGCCCGGATCCTATCGACTGTCGAGGTCCTGTTGGTGTTCTCCCTCTTTTCCCGGCCCCCCACGGTGCCGGTTCTGCGCTTTACCGGTCCGATCGGCATGGCAACGCCGCTGCGGCCCGGCCTTTCGCTTGCGACTACTGCAGGCGCCATCGAGAAAGCCTTCAAGGCCTCGAAGCTGCCGAGCGTCGCCGTGCTGATCAACTCGCCGGGCGGCAGTCCCGTGCAATCGCATCTCATTTACAAGCGCATCCGCCAGCTCGCCGGCGAGAACGGCAAGCGCGTCTACGTCTTCTGCGAGGATGTTGCGGCCTCGGGCGGCTATTTTCTCGCGATCGCCGGTGACGAGATCTATGCCGATCCCTCATCGATCGTCGGTTCAATCGGCGTCGTGTCGGCAGGCTTCGGTTTCGACAAGGCCATCGAGAAACTGGGCATCGACCGGCGCGTCTATACGGCCGGCACGTCCAAGGCGATCCTCGATCCCTTCAAGCCCGAGAAGCCCGAGGACATCGCCCGCCTGCGCGAGCTTCAGAAGGACATCCACGACACCTTCATCGGGCTCGTGAAGGAGCGCCGGGGTGCACGTCTTGCTGGGGCGACAGAGGACGAGCTTTTCTCCGGCGCCTTCTGGACGGGCCGGAAGGCTCTGGAATACGGCCTCATAGACGGCATGGCCGACGT
Source organism: Pseudomonadota bacterium (assembly GCA_023430315.1). GTDB lineage: Bacteria > Pseudomonadota > Alphaproteobacteria > Rhizobiales > Hyphomicrobiaceae. The sequence continues at coordinate 7,854 of JAEZAW010000161.1, forward strand.
CAGGACGCGGATGCGCGAGATCCACGGCGACAAAGTGCGCCTGCGCGTCATTCCCATAGGCGGCGGTGGCCTGTTTGCCCGCTTCCGTCGGATGCCGAGTTTTAACCTCGATGGCTTCGTCGCAGCCGCGCCATCCACATGGTCTTCGGCACTTCCCGCGGACGTGATTTCGGCCTTGGAAGCCCGGGCGCTATGGTCACGTTTCGGCCTCTAAGTGTGCTACTCTACCGGCCAGGAGGGCTGGACTATGCCGCAACTCGTTGGATTGATGGTCGTGGGCGCTGGGCTCTATGCCGCCTACAAGGCCTTTGGCCGCATCGCGCAGCAGGTTTCCGAGCAGATGGCGCGCGCTGATGCGGAGCTGAACCGCCGGACCGCCGAAGTGCGCATCAAGGAAAAGGATCTGGGCGCGCTCGAGTGGGACGAGGTGCAGCAGGTCTATCGACCCAAGCGCCTGCGCTGAAGGCTTTACCCCGAAACGACACCCCGAAGTTGCGCTGCTGATGCCTTGCGCGCCCGGCGCGGGAACCTCTTGTAATCTATTAGCAACGAATCTGTCATCTGGCTGTGTGGTAGCGTTTACACAGGCCGGACCGGCTGCTAGAAGCCCGATGCAGCAGCCAGCAAGGAGCATCGGGCCATGCCCTTCGACGCGCGCCAGAACGCCGGCGGACACGAACCGCCGCGGATCAAGCTCGTTGCCGGCAACTCGAACCATCCTCTCGCCGACGCGATCTCGGCAAACCTGAAGGTACCCCTCGCCCGCAGCGTCGTCAGGCGCTTCGCGGACATGGAGGTCTTCGTCGAGATCCAGGAGAACATGCGCGGCGAGGACGTTTATGTCATCCAATCGACGTCGTTTCCCGCCAACGACAACCTCATGGAGCTGCTGATCCTCGTCGATGCGCTGAAGCGTTCGATGGCGCGACGGATCACCGCCGTGATGCCCTATTTCGGCTATGCTCGCCAGGATCGCCGGCCCGGTCCGCGCACGCCCATTTCCGCGAAGCTCGTCGCCAACCTGATCGAGCGCGCCGGCGTCGACCGTGTCATGACGGTTGATCTGCACGCCGGACAGATCCAGGGCTTTTTCGACATCCCGACCGACAATCTTTTTGCAGCGCCGGTCATGACGCGCGACATCCTCGAGCGCCACGACGTCTCGAAGCTGATGGTCGTATCGCCGGACGTCGGCGGCGTCGTGCGCGCGCGCGCGCTGGCAAAGCGCATCAACGTTCCGATCGCCATCTGCGACAAGCGCCGCGAGCGGCCCGGCGAATCCGAGGTGATGAACGTCATCGGCGATGTCAGGGGCAAGTGCTGCTTGCTCGTCGATGATATCGTCGACTCAGGTGGAACCCTGATCAACGCCGCCAACGCCCTCCTCGAAGCCGGTGCTCTCGAGGTGGTGGCCTATCTGACGCATGGTGTTCTGTCCGGTGGTGCGGTATCCAAGATCACCAACTCACGGATCAAGTCGCTGGTGATCACCGATACGATCCAGCCGACCGAGGCGGTAAAAGCGGCATCCAACATGCGGGTGCTGTCGCTGGCGCCGCTGCTTTCTGAGGCAATCGGTCGAACCGCACGTGAAGAAAGTGTCTCAAGCCTCTTTTATTGAGGTGCTAGACGCAGTTATTGGAAGAGACTGCCAATGGGCCTTCGGTGCTGCGCCGCTTTCAGCCGGCGCTCAGGCACCGTTGGTGCGTTGCACAGTAACGCGGCATCTTGCCTAATTGGCAGAAAAAGCGCATATACAGCGCGTCGAACTCGCTTTGGTGACTCTACACGGCAGCGTTCCCGCGCTGATTTCGGTTAACACTCCAATGCGTGCTTTGATGGTCGCGGCAATTCCGCGCGCGACTCAAGACATCCTTGGAGAACTACGAATGGCTACCGGCACCGTCAAATGGTTCAACTCTCAGAAGGGCTATGGTTTCATCCAGCCCGACGAGGGTGGGAACGACGTGTTCGTGCACATCTCAGCCGTCGAGCGTGCGGGTCTCAGCAATCTTCGCGAAGGCCAGAAGATTTCCTACGAGATCGAGCGCGGTCGCAACGGCAAATCGTCAGCGGTGAACCTGCGGGTCGACTGAAGATTTACCCCACTGGGGGCTTGGGGGCGGGCTCAGCCCGCCCCCTTTTGCTTGGGCCTCGGAATAAGCTAGCAAGGACCGTTCCGGCGCGGGGGTAGTGCGCGCGCCGCGGCGAGGCCGGAAAAAAGGGACGACGAATGGCGAAGGAAGAAGTGCTCGAGTTCGAGGGCGTGGTTGCCGAAGTGCTGCCGGATGCGCGTTGCCGCGTTCAGCTCGAGAACGGGCATGAGGTGATCGCCTACACCTCAGGACGCATGAAGAAGAACCGGATCCGCATTCTTGCGGGCGACCGCGTAACGGTGGAGATGACGCCCTACGATCTGACCAAGGGGCGCATCAACTTCCGCCACAAGGATACGCGCGCACCGGGGCCTGCTGCAGCGCCGCGGCGTCCGCAGTTCCGCGGCGGCAAGCGCTGAGCAACTGCGCGAGCAACTTGCATTTAATCCAGCGATCGTAACGTACGCGGGATTCCGCAAGGGCATCCCGCGACGTCGCGCGTGTTCGTGCGGACGTCGACTTACCAGACAGCTTGAGCCGCGCGCGTGCCGCGCATTTCCTCGATGCGCCGTCGTGCACCAGGCACGATCGTGTCGGGAAGGGCATCGGGCGGAAAGAAGCTGGTCTCGGCAATTTCCATATTCGGCGCCGGCACGCGCGGGCGGCGCCAGTTTCGGACGACATAGATCGCCACGTGATCGCCGGGAAAGAGCGCGCGATTGTCGAAGATGCCGACGAGCTCCGCAGGACCTTCGAGGAGGATGCCGCCCTCTTCATCCAGCTCGCGCGCGAGGCTCTCATCAAGGCTTTCGCCGAACTCGACGCCACCCCCCGGAAGATTCCACCCGTCCGTATAGGTATGGCGTACGAGCAGAATGCGCCCCTCGTCATCGATGACGATGGCGCGTACGCCGAGCGTAAGGCCGCGGCTCCAGCGCCAATAGTGCTGAAACAGCCTGCGCATGAGCTTCTTCACGAGCATGGGGGGAATTCTGTGCGCCAAGTCCGCCGGAGCCGCAATAAGGTATCGGCTGGCTGGAAGAATAGCTTGGGGGAAGCGGCGGCTATGGATTGCGCGATCGGCGATGACGCAAGCGACGGATGCCGCAAGTGCAAGATCGGCAGACTGGCGAAGGCGTCGAGCGAAATCAGGCCGGATGAGCTTCGAGCCTGACGGTCTCCGGCGTACCGGTTTCCTCGATGTAGGCGAGGGTCCGCTGGACGGCGAGGTTGAGCTGCTCCAGCGCTTGGCGGGCGCCGGGCAGGCAATGTGCCTCGACGGCGAGCTCATGTTGAGCGCTAAGCTGAAGAGCCTCAGCGGCTTGGGCGCACTCCGCGATCGCCCACGCGCCGACGGCGCGCGCCGATCCCTTCAGCGTGTGTGCGGCCTCGATCCAATCCTTGCGGTTGGCAGCGATCTGCAGGCGCGCGAGATAGCGGGGAGCTTCCTTGGCGAAAAGGCCGAGCACCTCGTGCTGCAGCGCCTTGTCGTCCATCGTGAAGCGCGACAAGTGTGTCCAGTCGATCGGGGTGTCGTGACGGCGCTCGCACTCGCGCGGCCGCCGCGTTCCGAGCCGACCACGCTCCTGCCCCTCGTGAATGTGTACCGGCATGACCATCTCCGCCTGAGGGCCCCGCAACCGATGCCCCTGGGATGAACGAAGTATGGACGAAAGGCACTAAGCGAGCGTAAGCATCGGCCGGCAAATGTGCGGCAAATTCAGTGCACCGACGGCGGTTTAGGCGATCCGCGCCGCAAAGCAGCCCCATTGAGTTGCCACTTTCGCCATAGGGAGCGCCGTCCGAATCAGGGGGTGGGTTTGGCGTACGTTGTGGGGACAACGGCAGAATTCTGGTCGTATCGAGTGGAAGAACTCGATTCAGACTGGGAGATCAGCCGACAATAAGCTAAAAAAGCTGGGTATTTACCTATTTGGAGGGGGGCTGCGGCGGACAGGCAACTGTTGCTGCAGCGTAACGGCTGATGAGTCAGGGTCCTAGCAAGGACGGCACACCGACATCAACTGACCAACCGCCACAATCGCGCGTCGAAGCGACGGGCACGACAGGGGCTGCCGCTGCGCGCGTCGCGCCGCCGCCGCTGCCCAAAGTGGCCTCTGTCGCAGGCGGAGCACCGGCTACGGCAGCATCGGCTGTGCAAAAGAGCCAGCCTGAAGCGCCACCCGCGCCAAAGCCATCGGGCGATATCGGCGCACTGCCTCGTATCGTCTCGGGGGCCTCTCCGAAAGTTCCGCCGCCGCCCACGCCAGGACCGCCCGCGCTCGGGTCCGGTGCATCGGCGAAGCCAGCTCCGAAGACTATCGCTGGTGGGCCTCCGCAGGCACCACCCAAGCTGCCGCCCGTCGCGAAGGCAGAGCCCAAGTCGGAGGCCAAACCGGATCTCAAGTCCGACGGCCATCCGAAGGCGCCGCCCGCTGTACCCGCGCCGCCGCCTGAGCCCGCAAGTGAGAACGGTCGCGGCTCTGGCAATAGCAGCCGCAATCCGCGCCGGCGCGCTGCCGGTCCGTCGCGCACGACCGTTGCCGCCAACGACGATGTGCCGTCGATCGGCGGTTTGATCTACGCCCTACAGCAGAAGCCGTCGCAGCGGCCGATGACCATCGCGGCCATCGCGAGCGGCGTGTGGGGCTTCCTCGGCCTGCTGCTTGGCTGGGCCATGCTGGCGCCGGAGCTCGCGCGCGCGCCGACCTTCATGGAGATGCTGTCGCGACCGACGGCGATCACGCTTGCCGCGACGATCCTCATCCCGATCACGCTCTTCTGGTTCCTCGCCTACCTGATCTGGCGCGCCCAGGAGCTGCGCCTCATGTCCTCGGCCATGACCGAGGTGGCGATCCGCCTCGCCGAGCCCGACCGCATGGCCGAGCAGCAGATCGCCTCGGTCGGCCAGGCCGTGCGCCGTCAGGTCTCGTTCATGAACGAGGCGGTCTCTCGCGCGCTGGGACGCGCCGGCGAGCTCGAAGCGCTCGTGCACAGCGAGGTCGCCGCGCTCGAGCGCGCCTACAGCGAGAACGAGCATCGCATCCGCGGTCTGCTCGGTGAGCTTTCCGGCGAACGCACGGCGCTGCTGCAAACGAGCGAGCGCGTCAATCGCGCGCTGAAGGAAATCGGCACCGAGATCCCCTCGCTCGTCGACAAGCTCGGCCAGCAGCAGCAGAAGCTCGCGGGCTTCATCGAGGGGGCCGGACAGAATCTCGTCGCGCTCGAGACCTCGCTCGCTTCCACGGCCGAGAGCGTATCCAACAAGCTCGGCAGCCAGACCGCCAAGATCGAGCACGTCTTCGAGGACTTCACGTCGACGCTCGCCGTGGCGCTCGAGCAGCGCACCGAGAACCTGCGTCTCTCATTCGAGCGCATGTCGGTCGAGATGGCTGACGGCTCGAAACGGATCGAATCCGCACTGGACGGCCATGCCGAGCGCCTCGCGCTTACGTTCGACGAGCGCGCTCAGAAGATCGACGAGGGCATCGCGCTTCGCACCGAGAACCTGCAGTCCGTGTTCGAGCAGTTCGCGGGCGCGCTCGAGGCGACCATGGCGAGCCGCCAGGAAGCGATCGACCGCCAGCTCATCGAGCGCACGAAGGTTCTCGACGATGCTTTCGCCGATCGCCTCAAGCTCTTCGACGAGAGCATTCTGCGCTCGACGCTTGCGATCGACGGCGCGGTGGCCGACAAAGCGCTCGCCCTGACGGAAGCGCTCGAAGGTCACGCCGCGCAGATCGGCAATGTGCTTGGCAGCCAGGCCGAGGCCTTCGACGGCCAGGTGCTCGAAGGTGTGCAGGCCGTGCGCCGTGCGAGCGAGGCCGTGACCCGCCAGTCGATGTCCGCCATCGAGGGACTCGCCAACCAGGCCGACATGCTGAAGCACGTGTCGGAAGGGTTGCTCAGCCAGATCAACAGTGTCACTGGCCGCTTCGAAGCCCAGGGCAAGGTGATCATGACGGCGGCGCACGCGCTCGAGTCCGCCAACACGCGCATCGATCGCACGCTCCAGGCGCGCCAGGAGGATCTTTCGACCACGCTTGAGTCGCTCGCCGGCAAGACGGGCGACATCGATCGCGTCATGCGCGGATACTCGACGCAGCTCGAAGGCTCGTTCGCCGAAGCCGAGACGCGGGCGAAGCAGGTGGGCGAGCAGCTCACGCGCGGCGCCAAGGAGCAGGCGCGCCTCGCACTCACCGAGATGGATCGCCTGCGCACGTCGGCGGGCACCGAGACCGACCGCGCTCTCGAAGAGCTGCGCGCCAAGTTCTCGAATGTCTCGCGCGAGGTGAACGAGCACATCGGCACGCTGTCGAGTCGCTTCAACGCGACCTCAGAGGACATGCGCGTGCGCGCCCGCGCCGCGCTTTCGGATCTCGAAGCCGAACAGGGCCGCCTGCGCGATCAGCTCGAGCGTCTGCCCGATACGACGCGTGCCAGCACGGACGGCATGAAGCGGATGCTGCAGGAGCAGCTCCGCGCGCTGCAGCAGCTTTCGAGCCTGACCATCCGCGAGAGCGGACGTCGGGATATCTCGCCGCCCGCGCAGCTCCCGCCGCCATCAGGCCATCAGAGTGCGCACACGGCGGCCAGTCACGGCCATCAGCAGAGCGCTCGTCCGGCCGCAACAACGGAAGCGCCGTCGCGCAGCGCTGGAAGCGCGGGTCGCGAGGGCTGGAAGCTCGGCGATCTCCTCGCACGCGCCTCCGAGGAAGAGGCCGAGCGCGCGACGGCTGCCGCCGCGCAGGCGGCACCGCCTGATCCAGGCATCAACGTGCCGGGGATTGCGCGTTCGCTCGATGCGACGACAGCGGCTGCGATCTGGTCGCGCTTCCGCACGGGACAGCGCGGCATCATGGTCCGCAGCATATATTCCAACGAAGGCCGCTCGATCTTCGACGACGTGCAGCGGCGCTATCGCTCCGAGGCCGCCTTCAAGGGGACCGTCGACCGCTATCTCCTCGACTTCGAGCACGTGCTGCGCGAGGCCGATCAGCAGGATGGAAGCGGCCGCCTCACGCAGTCCTACGTCGTCTCGGACGGCGGACGCGTGTACCTCTTCCTCGCCCACGCTGCAGGCCGGCTGGCTTAAGTCAAAAAAAGCGGGTGGGTTCGGGAGGGTGTTCCCTCCCGATTGGGTGCGGGCGAAAGCCCGCGTCGCGAAGCGACCTTCCTGTCGGACCTAAACCGGTCGATCGCCCTTCTGAACCTTGAGTGTGCGATTGTCGGCAGCGGGCAACATCCGCGACGGATCGCGCGTAACGATGCAGTCGAGCACGGTCGGCGTCGATGTGTTCTCCAATCCCTCGCGGATCGCCGACGACAGCTTCTCCGGATCAGTAACGCGCACTCCATGGCAGCCGAAGCCGCGGGCGATCGCGGCATAGTCCATCTCGACGAGATCCGAGGACTGGTAGTTGCCCGGACCGTAGACCGCGTGCTGCAGCGCCTTCACATAGCCTGATGCGGCATTGTTGAAGACGATGGCGACGAAGCTCGCGCCGAGGCGCCGCGCGGTCTCCAATTCGCCGAGGCTCATGTTGAAGCCGCCGTCGCCCGTGAGTGCGATCACGCGGCGCTTGGGACCGGCGCCGATCTGCGCACCGATGCCGCCCGGCACGCCGTAACCGATCGAGGCAAAGCCGCGGTCAGGCAGGAAGTGCCGCCCCGCTGCCTTCGTGTCGAACATGAGCCCACCCCAGTGGCCGGCAAAGCCGCCATCCGCAACGAGAATGCCATCGGCGGGAATGATGCCGTTGATCTCGTGCATGAGGCGGCCGACGTTGATCGGCACTTCCTTGGATTCGAGCCGGTCGGCGGCACCGCGACGCCACTCGGCCATGCGCTTCGGCAACTCGGCGAGATAGCCTGCGCGCTTTGCAGCCGCGGCTGTCCCTGAGCCGAGTGCCGCGGCGAGATCGAGCAGCGTCAGGCGCGCATCACCCGCGAGCGCGACGGACGTTCGCGTCGTGCGGCCGATTTCTTCCGGGTTGATCTCGACGTGGATGACCGGCTTGCCCGGCGGAATGAGCGCGAAACGCTTGGTCGCAATTTCACCGAGCTTGCAGCCGACGACGAGCAGGCAGTCCGAAGCCGCGATCAGCTCGTTGGCAATGCGGTCATAGCGTCCGAACAGGCCCGCCGAGTTCGGATGCGAGCAGGCAATCGCGCCCTTGCCCGACATCGTGTGCGCAACGGGGATGCCGTACGCTTCCGAGAAACTCTGAAGGGCCGCATAGGCTTCCGAGATGTGGACGCCGCCACCGGCGAGGATGAGTGGCCGCTCGGCGCGTGCGAGCATGGCCGCGGCCTTCTCGACCTCGCTGCCGTCCGGGCGGGTGCGGCGCGCCTGCGCTTTCAGCGTCGTTTCGTCGACCCAGAAGTCGCTCGCATCGAAGTCATGCTCGGCGTGCGCGACATCCTCGGGCACGTTGATGAGCACGGGACCGGGCCGCCCGCTCGTCGCGACGGCGAAAGCGCGGCGCACGTGCTCGGGCAGGCGCTTGATCACCTCGACGCGGATGACCTCTTTGACGGCCGGGCGCAGGATCTCGATCTGACGCGCTTCCTGCGTCATGTTCTTCGTGGCGTGCTCGCGATTGGCATCGCCCGTGATGACGATCATCGGCAGGCCCGCGTTGAGGCTCTCGATGAGACCCGTGACGAGGTTCGTTGCGCCGGGTCCGAGCGTGCCATCGCAGACACCGGGGCGGTTCGTGACCTTCGCATAGGCATCGGCAGCGAAAGCGCCCGCGCGCTCGTCATTGATGAGCGCGTGCTTGAGACCGAGCGCGCGGCAGGCCTCGTAGAATGGGAGGAGCTGGAAGCCGCCCATGCCGAACATCGGCCCGATGCCTGAGAGCTTCAGCATCTCGGCGAGCGCCTGGCCGCCGGTCATGCGGCGCGTCGAATTGGGCGTCGGGGTATTCATGGGAATGCCTTTCGCAATGAGGTGAGTGGGCGGAAGATTGCAGAGGCGGGCACGCGTTGTCGACCGCGAGCTGTTTTGCAGTGCGACGAACTAATGCGCGTTTTGGCGCGCTGCGATCAACATGGCGTCGCAGAACGCGGCCGCCGACTGGCCGATCTTGCCGCCATTGCGCTGCGCCGTCTCGTTGAGCGCACTGATGAAGCCATCGCGGAAGGTTGAAAGGCCATCGCCGATGCGGGCGGAGAAAGCCGAGACACAGGCGCCCGCGATCCCGCGCGCATCGAGCGCGGGCAGGCGGCAGATGCCAGCGCCGTCTATGCCGCGGTCGGCATCGTTGTAGAGGGCCGAGAACACGGGGATCTTGATCGCGGTCTCCGGCTTGCCGCCGAGCAGTCCGCCATGCGAGGCCGTCACGACCACCGCACCGGCATCGGCCGGCGTCACGAGGCTCGCCGAATCCATCACGATCACTTTCGCGCCGGGATAGATCGTGGAGGCGATCTCGTGGCGCGCTTCATCTGCAAGCGGCGGCTTTGGCGCGGGCGCAAGTGTCACCGCCGCGAGCCGTTCGAGGGCCTCGCGGCAGCTCATGCCGGGGGCGAGGCCGTGGACTGCTGCGGGCGCATTGACCGTCGAAAGAATGCCGCGTGTCACGCCGTCTTGGCCGTCGCCGATGCGCGCGCTGGTGTGGGCGATCGCGGCGGCCGGTACGGCCAGATCTGCGAGCAGGTCGAGGCCGGCGATGCC
>JAEZAW010000329.1 GCA_023430315.1 Pseudomonadota bacterium
TTGCGGTGATCGACGCGCTGCGCAAGGGCAAGGCGAACAAGATCATCGCCTACGAGCTCAACATGTGCGAGAGCACGGTCAAGGTTCACGTGCGCAACATCATGAAGAAGCTCAACGCCAAGAACCGCACCGAGGTTGCTTACCTCGCTTCGGGGCTCTTGCAGGAGCACTGAGCGTCGGCCGCGTTCACGCTTTCAGGATGTGTGCAGGGGCCGTGACGCGGCCCCTTTCTGCATCTCCCAGTCTGTAGAGAAGCATTCCGCGGCCTATCGCCAACCATCCGGTCATCGTATTCTGCTGTTGGTATTCGCTCGTGCGCGAGATGCGCTAGGGCAAGAGCCTCATGGGAGACCGCGCTTGTCGCCGGGCAGTGATCCGATAGCCGAAGCAGAAGTTGCTACCGCGGCTGAGCCGGCCCGCGTACGACGGATCGCGTTCTTCGCGCACGACGCGAGGGAGAGCGTCATCATCAAGCGGGCGAAGGCCTTCCAGGACGCAGGCGCCTCCGTCATCGGATTCATGTTCCATCGTGAGCGGGACAAAGAGCAGCCCGATCCGGTGTGGGAGAACATCGCACTTGGTGCGACCGTCGATCGGAACTATCTCGCGCGGCTGCCGAAGCTCCTCAGCGGTTTGTGGACGGTCATGCGGCATCGTCGCGCGCTCCTCGACTGCGACGTCATCTATGCGCGCAACTTCGACATGATGGCGCTCGCGACAATTGCGAAATGGCTCTCGCGATCGCCCGCGCAGCTGGTCTACGAGGTTCTCGATGTGCAACGCGCCTTCGTCGGCGCCGGTGCATTGAAGTCCGCATTCCGCTGGTGTGAGCGTCGTCTGCTGGCGGCGTGTGACCTCCTCGTGGTCAGCTCGCCCATGTTTATGACGCGCTACTTCGAGCTACAGCAGAACTATACCGGTCCCTGGTTCCTGCTCGAGAACAAGGTCTCGGCATCGCAGTTTGCCGCCGTCCCTACGGCTCGCCGGGACGCGCCCGCGGGCGGGCCACCCTGGATCATCGGATGGTTCGGCACGCTCAGATGCATGCGGAGCCTCGACATTCTGAACCGGCTGGCAGATGCCTATCCTGACAAAGTCACCGTCCAGATACGCGGCACGCTCTCCGAGGAAGACATTTCGAAGGAGGCCATGCTCGCCGCCACGAGCGGTCGCCCGAACATTCACTATCTCGGACCCTATCAAAGCCCGCGCGATCTGCCGGAAATCTACGGCCAGCTTCACTTCACGTGGGCCATGGATTTTCTCGACGCCGGCTCGAACTCCGACTGGCTCCTGCCGAACCGGCTCTACGAGGGCGGCCTCTTCAATGCGATAGCGATCGCACGCGAAGGAACGGCGACGGGCGACAAGGTGGCGCGAGAAAGTCTCGGCGTGACGCTGAAGGAGCCGATCGACGAGAGCCTGTCCGCGTGGCTGCTGTCCATGGATGCCGGTCGTTTCGAGATGCTGGCCGAAGCCGCACGCCGTGCGCCGCGCGATCTCTTCGTCGATGAAACGGATACTGTGGCGCTACTCGCTCTGCTGGCCGAGAGGGCTCACAAGCGAAACGCTGCAGCAGATTGATCGACTGTAGTCACTTGCTGTTAAGCGCGTCCTTGCCGAGCTTGCACACCAGAGAAGCTGGAAACTGGCAGTTGTCGCCGAGTTTCGTGTAGGCGATATACCGGTAGCTCGCCACAAGCGGTGCGCCAGGATACTTGAACTGACCCAACCATGAGTTCAGCATCGGAGTGCCGTTCCAGAGGCTGATGTAGAGCTTTCCTGGGGTCGTCGGGAATGGCTTGCCATCGGTCTGCAGGATCTCATTGATGATCTTGCCGTTGGCGTACCAAGTCACCCGATCCGGCGTCCAATGAAAGGCGTAGTCGTGGAAATCAGAACGCGCGTCGAAATCCAATGGCACGTCTTTCGGATTGCTCTCGCCCTTCGCGTAGTAGCTGGCATCCACCGAGCGTGACCGCGCCCCTACGAACTCGAAGTCGATCTCGTCGTGAGGATTGCCGTGTGGGCGGCCAGTATATGTGAAGAATGCGGAGACGATACCTGGATTCAGTGGCGCCGGCTTCATACGCACTTCGTATGTCCCGTATCCAAACACGGGGCGCGACATGAGTTCGCCACAAGAGAAATCGCGCTCGCCGCGCGGCGTGTCCGTCAGCAACAACTCGACGCCGCGTTCTACGAGGCGAATATGATCTTTGGACCACACGCAGCCCATGTGAGCGCCATTCGTCCAGCCATCCGAAAGCTGCCAGCGTTTGGTATCGAGCGATGTGAACGCATCGAAGAACGAATTTCCCTGAGCGTGGGCTGTCGAGAAGGGAATGGCACAAAAGAGAAAGGCGAGGACGCGCATTCGAAGCACTCGCATCATTATATCCCTTATCTGCGGACCACGGCGACTGCGATGAACAAAACCTGCCACATGTTGTGGTTCCAGAATAAAAGACTCTCGACGAAAGTCAGAATGGTAGCTTGGAGGACGATAAAAAGCGGCCAAGCGTCGATTGCATCCGTTCCAAAGAAGAGCGTGCGAAGGCTACGCCACAGGGCGGTGATAACACCCAGAGCCAAGAGTATCGGCCCAATGAAACCGAATGCGACTGCAACGTCCAGATAGTTGTTATGGAAGTGAAAGACCCCGCCCACGGTCGACAGCAGAACGCGCATCTCCGCCGGTATGTCGGTCCAGTAGGCTTTGAAGCCGAAGCCCAGCAGCGGCCTGTTCTCGATCGCCTCCTCAGCCATGTCCCAGAGCATCGTACGGCCGGTCAGGGTGCGGTCCTTTCCGACTGAGTTCAGGACGATATCGACGGGGTCGATACCCACGGCAATCATCAAAATGTAAAGTCCAAACCCGCCGACTGCTGCGACCACGAGCGCTGTGCCAGTGAGGATGAGTGAGAATGCCCGGCCGCGCAGATATGCATAGGCGAAAGGCAGGGGACCAAGCGTTGCCGCGAGAGACAGGACGGCCGCAGCCGAGCTCGACTTGGCAATCAGGAAGAGGCCGAGCAAGACGGCTGCGAAGGAGATAAGGCGCTGGCGTCCCGCCAGGAAAAGGCAACATGCCGTGACCACCAGGATGGCCATGGTAGAACCCATAACGTTCTTGTGCGGGAAATTTCCGCGCCAGCCCGGCTCTCCAATAATCTGACTCGGTGACACCAACTCGGACACGAACGTGAGCCCAGCCGCCAGCAGCAGCGCCCAGAAGACAACTGTGATGAGTTGCTCCAGTCGAAGCTGAATGCACATGAGGAACGCGACCAGCATGGTCATCAGTAGCTGGACGCCGTGCTCGAAGCTGAGCAGGGGGGCAATCGACCAGAGTGCAGACAAGCAGGCAATGAGCGGCCAGCTCACGAAGACAAGATTGCTGAGGAAGATGTTTATGAACTGCGACTGGTAGCGGAAGAACAGGCCGACGGCAGCGAGATCGGCGAGCATCCAGGCAATCTGTGTTGGATACGTGCCTACAGTACGTATCGCCATGGAAGTGATGAAGATGAAGATCGTCCAAAGTGCGAACTTCAGATTGAAGGCGATTGCCGGCTTCGACGGCAGGCCGTCCGCGCTACTACCTATTATCGGAACTGCGGTCATTGTCCTGCCCTGATGCAGATCCGGGGCTGCTCGACGAACAGTCCGACAGCTACGGCAAAATCGCGCGCGCCCATCACGATGGTGTGCTCCAGGCCGAACGCTGAGGATCAGAATATCGAGTGCTGGGGCCGGGTGTCCATGTTGCTCTCCGCTCAAGTCTCCAATTCTGCCTGCCGCGGCTTGAGGCTATTGCCACGGGCTTGGTCAGCGTTCGCGAACGTGAGCAATTCAGCATAGCTGGCCTCGGAGGAATAAAGACGACGTGCAACGTCCAATGCCTGCGCTGCCTTTGTGCGGCGTAGCTCGTCGTCGGCGAGAAGCTCAACGACAGCATCGGAGAACGCCTGTGCGTCGTCCCGCTGGAGGGTGGCCTGGACAACCTCATCCTCGCAGCCTTCTGTCGTCGCGCTCGTCGCGACAATGGCTTTGCCTTGGCCGAGCGCCTCGATGAGCTTGATCTTCAGTCCCGAGCCAATCGTCAACGGTGAAATCACGACGCCCGCTTGCGTGTAGAGCGGGGCGAGATCAGGCACTGTTCCAAGGAACTGCACACCCTCGATTTCCGTCGGAAAGCCCGCAGCGACGCTCCCGGCGACCATGAGTCTGCAGTTTGGGATCTTCCTTCTGATCTCGGGCCAAACACCTTCGAGGAACCATCGGAGTCCTAGGACGTTCGGCGCCGCGCTGCTGCCGACGAACAGCACGGTTGTGCCATCGCCAACCTGTGGAGCCGGGACTGTGCTGCAGGCATGTGGAGCAAGCACAACTTGTCGATTGGGCAAGAGCCGTTGGATTGCCTCCGCCTCGAGCTTCTGGATGGCAATGATGACATCGGCCTGCGCCAGAAGTCGCGCTTCCGCGGATTGCTCCAGCGAAGTGACTGAATCGACAACATGCTGCTCGCGAAATCGCTCCGCGCGCTTAGAGAAATAGTCATGCATGATCACGGCGCTCCGCGCCTGAGGTGTCAGAGCATACGGGATTGCCGGCGTCGTGAACGCATAGTCGGCCAGAACGATCCGGCTGCCGCATGGCGCGTGGCGCGCGATGTAGAGCTGATCTTCGCGATGCCAGGGCTCGGCGATGGCATACGCTGCTGGACGATCCCAGGAGCTGATCTTCAATCCCAGCCGCGATGCGACGCGGGCGACGATTGCCACCGCGGCGGCGAGCGCAATGCGCGGATCTTTGGCTACGCGCAGCCGCCTTCCGATCCGCCAAGCGCCGCGAATGTGGATCTCGTCGAATGCTGCCATCTCGGGGCGCAGAAACAGGAACGGCCAGCGGCCGAAGGTCGCGACGCTCGGCGAGATCAACGTGATCTTGTTCCCGGCATCGCGCAGTGCCCTCACGAGGGCAATCAGATACGTCGAGCTGCCATTCGTATGCCCGACTAGCCGCTGGCGAGAGATGAGGCAGATGCGCTTGTCATTGCCGCTCGCCGTCTGCCTCCCGTGCGGCGAGCGCAATCGGCGCAGGCGCGCCGCGATGGGCATGGCCAGCAGCGCAATGGCGCTCGGATGCCGCAGCGCTACGGTGCCGGCCACTCCCCATTTGCGCGCCTTGAGCCCCAAGACGATGGTCGAGAAGGCGTGAGCGCGCTCTATGGATGAACGGCGCGCATCGAACGCGCGGGCGACGTCACGCTCACTCTCCGGAAACAAGGTGCGCAATCGCGCATCAGCGGTCAGCATGTGCTCGAGGTTATCGCCCGATAGTCTGTGCGAAATCGAACTGCTGTGCTTGCGATAGAAGTAGCCGAGCGTTGTCAGTAGGCGAAATTTCGCGCCCTTGGCGAACAGTTGGAGAGCGAGCTCGTAGTCTTCGCCGATCATGAGATCGGGATTGTAGCGGATTTGGTGAGTGCGCAGGAATGCCGCGCGAATGAGCGGCTTCAGATAGCCCAGCGGTGGTTCGCGCGAATAGATCCTGTCGATGTAGTCGGCTGCAGATACCCAGGCGAGCTTTCGTTGCCGAGGAGAGAGATGACTCGTGGGGAGGGCGCCCTCCTGGAAGACGAGCAGGTCATCAGCGCAGATGTCTGCTTTGGCATCTTCCGCCGCCCGCACCAGATCCTCTAGCCGCGCGGGATGCATCATGTCGTCGCTGTCGAGGATTGCGAACCACTTTCCGCGCGCTACGGAAAGTCCGTCGTTGCGGGCACTGCCAGGACCCCCGCGCATTGTCCGGGCGATGACGCGGATGCGCTCATCCTCGTGCGCGAACCTGTTGGCGATCTCGACACTTCCGTCCGATGAGGCGTCGTCGATGACGATGATCTCGATCGCCCGAAGCGTTTGCGCACACGCGGACGTCAAGGCATCTGGCAGAAATTCCTCGCCGTTGTAGTTCGCAACAATGACCGTGACGATAGGATCAGGCGTCAGCACAGCGCGGTCCACGACTTAGTGAATGCGACCCATGGCGCCTTCGCTGGAAGGACGCACGTGCTCCGCATATACGCTCCGGCCCTCAATGGGCAATGACTTTGCGCACGGAGCCAGCCTGGACGTTAGCCTGCACCGGCTATCTTTCGATCAATGAGATGTCTTGATCGCTGAGTTTCCTGGGTGGCGCCGAGACGCTGGCAAAACCGTTCGGAGCGGGCGCGGATCACGCGCGAGGCGACATAGGGCGCACTGCCAGGCCGCTTGGACAGGAAGTGCAGGGCTGCTGCTACACCCTCCTCGCGCCGAATCTCGAGCGCCCTTGCGAGCGCCCATCGGTCCGTAGTGGCTCGCAGGTGTCCGGCCAAAGCCTTCCTCGAAGCTTCGTTAAGTCCCGGTGTTGCGACACATGCTTTGTCGAAGGTGAGGATTGCCTCCAGTTCCGCGGCGCGATGTGAGGCACTGAGCGAGTTCGGCCGCTCTACCGCAATGTAGCCGCTGAAGCCGACGACCCTGAAACGTGCGCCGGCCATCAATGCGCGAACATAGAGCGCGTAGTCCTCGCCAAGCCGCATGCTCACGTTGTACGTCAGGTCATGACTGCTGAGGAAGCGTCGGCGAATCAAAGGCTTAAGAAAGCCAAGCTCACCCCGCGCCCGTCCAGGAATAGGGATATTGCTCAGCACAAATGTCGGGAGGTCTAGGTCGAGCAGGAGTGAGGGGGCGTCCGCAGCCAGCCGGACCGGTGCGTTATCGAGAAGGTTCTCGGGCACGATCAGAATGTCGTCGGCCAGGAAGTCCCAGGCTCCGAGGCGGGTTCCGAGCAGCCGCCCGATACGGTCCGACACGAAGTAGTCGTCCGAGTCGAGCACGCAGAAGATGGCGGCACGCGATTGGGCAAGCGCGGTATTCCGGGCGGCCGAGGGGCCGCCATTACGCTCATGAATAATCACCGAGAGGCGGCCGCTGCCATCGTCGCATGATCGTGCAGCTGCGGCAGTCGCATCCTTTGACGCGTCGTCGACCACGATAACTTCGGTTACGTGCGACTGTTCCAGTGCGGATTTGACGGCGCGCGCGATCGTCCGTTCAGAATTGTAGGCTGCGATGCAGACGCACACGCTATCATCATGGCCGGCGGGCATGGGGTCGCGAGCTCAGCTCCTCGGGGCGTTCGAAGGCCATGGCCGAAATACCCGCAACCGGCTACTAGCCCGTAGGGTTGCCCATGACTATCGTGGACAATAGCAATGTACCTCACTCCCATTGAGGCGGTAAGGCAAAACTCCCGTGAGATCGCGGCCTTGCAGTCGGGAACTGAAATGATGGCTAACAAAACAATCGCACGACTGAGCGATCGCGATCGTTCCAAAAAATCATGGCTGTGATTGAAGTTAGCATATAAAATCTTTTGCAGGGATCCTACCACTAAAGTCATATTGAACAAGCTAAAGAAAATCATAAAACGGTGATCAATTTGCGTCCTTTGGAGTGGCTGAAGTGGAGATTCCAGGCAGAATTCGGGTGCCGTTCTCTTACGGACTGGCCCACTTCACCTTTGCCAATACTGGGGCGGGCCGATAGCCTCGATTCGTACTGATGCTCAACGGGGTTGAGGAAAGATCTGCGTGAAGCCCGAGATTGCCCGAGATACCCCCGGGATCACGCGCAATCCCGTTGCGCCTCCCGTACCCGCATCTTCATCACATCTCAATCAGCGCCTTGCCACGGCTTTTGTCATCACGGTGGTCTATGCCTTGGCCGCAGCGGCGGCCTTCCATGGCTACTATACGAAGTGGCGGATGAATGATTTCGTGCCAGCAAACTCGCTCGTCGCGATGCTCGACGGCACCGCGCATCGCCCTTTCGTTTACAGGCAGTTCCTCCCGCAAATAGCGACGGCCATCGACCGGGCGCTGCCAGAGGGTGCTCGATCTGCCATCGAGCGGCGACTGCAAGAAGGTCAAGTTGGTCTGCGCGCGCCCATCGGGGGCGAAGCGACCAAGCCAGGCTACGTCATCCGATACCGCATCGCATACTACGGCACCTTCCTATCGCTGTTTCTGGCGTTGTTTGCGCTGCGTTCGGTGTGCTTGTCCATTGGCGCGAGCCACGCTGCCGCTACGGCGGCGCCAGCGATGTTCGCGCTGATGTTTCCGATCCTCCAGACGCGGGGGGGATATTTCTATGACCTGCCAGAGGTACTATTCTTTGCGCTCGCTGCGCGACTGGCCCTCGGCGGACACATCATCCCGCTCCTGCTATTGGCCGTGCCGGCCACTCTGAACAAGGAGGCGTTCCTCTTTTACTGCCTCGCTCTGCCGCCGCTTCTCATGGTGCGGCTATCATTGCGTAATTCCATCGCTACAGCGCTCGCGGCAGCATTCATATCCGGCGTGACTTATCTCGCGGTGCGGCACGCCTATGCCGCCAATGACGGCCAGAATGCTATCCTCCAGCTTTTCGACAACATCCTCTTTTATGCCAACCCCCTGAACCTTTTCCTGATCGATCAGACCTATGGCCTGCCGTTGTTCAAGGGCTATGGCGTTGTCGCCTTTGTCTGGTTCGCCGTTCTCATGGTCTACGGTTGGCGCCTGGTCCCGACTTGCATCCATAAGCATCTGATGTTGGCTGCGATTATCAATGTTCCGCTGCTGTTGCTGTTCTGCGCAGAGGGGGAAGTCCGCAATCTAAGTATGCTGTATGTTGCAATCGTTGCCCTTATAGCTGGCGCATTGACCCGCTGGATCGGCATGAATGCGGCGCCGACAGGCCCGCTGACACACTGAAGTCGGGGCATCACGCGATGAGTTGCGAATTAACCGCCCGGTCACCTTCACGAAGCGTATGGCGGCCGCCCTCCGTAGTGATATCTTAAGAATGTGCTCTGCTGCGTTGCTCGGCAGGCGCAAAAGACGAAGAAGAGCGTGCTGTCAATGAAAACACGGAGCCGAACTCGTGCATGATGGTGCCAACGCTCCTCATCATAGTCCGCGACGCGGCGAAGACGAATACAACGCGTTCGGTCTTATCAGCATCGGCGACGTTATAGATTTCTTCTATCGCTACTTCCTGCTCATTTCAGCGACGACGTTAGCCGGCATTGCCGTTGCGATGGCTTATATCCTTACGGCGTCGTCGTTATACACCGCCCACGGTCAGCTGCTCATCGATGTCAAGGTGCTACACCTCGCCACCGAGCAATGGCGTGAAGCGGGGCAGGTTCTTGATGCCGCGCAGATCGAGAGCCAGATTGCCGTTCTGAGATCTGAGCCCGTTGCACAGTCTGTAGCTCGGCACCTGAATCTGCAGAACGATCCGGCACTGCTCGCGGGCCCAGCTGGCTCGCCCGGATCCGCGTCGTCGTCGACGTCCGCTCCCGATGGGGCAGCACCATCGGAGGCGGAACGATTGGCGCGAGCCACTTCCCTCATTCAGGGAGGGCTCGGCATTCGCCGCGTCGGCTTCTCGTACGTGCTCGAGATTTCCTATACATCTCCCGATCCTGTGTTTGCAGCCCGCGCCGCCAACGCGTACATGCAGGCCTACATTGACGACCAGATCGAGATGCGAGCTGGAGCAGCCCGCCACGGCAGCGAGTGGCTTGAAAGGCGCATAGGCTTGCTTCGCCTTCAGATGAACGAAGCAGCGTTGAAGGTGCAGGAATTCAAGGCACGACGGGACTACAGCATCATCGGTAGAGGCCCCGCCGGCGAGGGCGCTGACGAGAAAAAGGCCAGTCCACGAAAGGGTATCACCGAGACCATCGAGGAGCTGGAAGCTACCGCGATGACGTATCGTCGAATGTTCGAAAGTGCACTTCAGGCCTACACCGAGGCGGAGCAGCGTCAGTCCTATACTGTCGATACCGCCCGCATTATCGCAACAGCCAAGCCGCCGAGCTCGAAAAGCTATCCGAAGAGGAAGCAGGCACTGGTTGCGGCCGTCGCGCTGGGATTGCTTTTAGGTATTGGCATCGCTCTGCTTCGCGAGGCATTCCGTTTCGTCCGCGCCAGCCGTGCCACGAGGCGGGAGCTTCAAGATGTCAGGTGATACCGCGATCGCCTTGGGACAGTGAGGCAACGTGCCCCGCAAGACGAAGGGCAAGCGCGGTCGTGAGCAGCGTTGGATTGCCCTGGCCTGATGTTGGAAACACGCTGCCAGAAGCAATGAACAGATTGTCGAGGCCGTGCACCTTGCAGTCCGGATCGACGATGCTCTGCTTCGGATCGGTGCCCATGCGCGTTAGGCCCAGTTGGTGATAGCCGTCCGTCGCCTGCTCGAGCACCCGGGCGGCGCGCGCCTCTGGCGGATCAAGATACACCAGTTTAGCTCTACCCGTGCTCCTGAGAGCTCGATCGAGCACCTCGTGAGCGCGAACGGTCGACTGGATGTCCTTATCGGCGAAGCGCAGATCGATGCGCATTCGCGGCAGTCCGAAGCTGTCGATGCCCTCACCGAGGGTCACGCGGCTTTCCCTGTTGGGCGCCACCTCGGCATGATAGGTGAGCAGGTACTCCAGGCTGTCGTCCTGATGCAGCAGCTCGCCGATCGCCTGGTGCGCCCGGACCTTCCCGCCTACAGCGCGCATGGTACCCAACGCGGTGTGCACCGGCGCGCGCGTGAGATTTAGTACGTGCGCCATGTAGTGTCGCGGCTTTGGACCTAGAGAGGCGCGGCGGAGCGGCTTCGAAAGGAACAGGGATCCGATGACTGGAAGGGCTAAGGCCAGATAGGCGGCAGACAGGATGCCGTTGGCATGCGTTGGGTCGTAGAACGCACGCGCGCCGGCCCAGAGCACGATGTTCTGAAGGCGTTCGGAGAGCTGCACCTCCCTCGTGAGGCTGAAGCGCCGCTGGACGGACTTGGCTCCCTCGATTGCAAGTGGCTTGAAGTAGGCGGCGTCTGCCCGGGTGCAGAATCGAATGGACGAAATCCAGCCGGTCAAATGGCCCATGTAGTAGCGGCCGAGTACCCCGTCGACGCCCCCGAAGTGATCGGGCCAGTGCCTTTGCGTCGCGAGCAGAAGTTGCGTGGATCTCAGGCCTCCACCGGCGAGAGCGACGCGCGGCGGACGCAAGGTCTTGATGCGACCTCGGTTGCGCACCGCGATGGCCTCGACCTTCCGGCCATCTATGCCGAGATCGAGCCCGACGACCGAGCTGTCGAGGCACATGGTGATAGCCTTCGACTTAGCAAAGTGGTCCCAGTGGCTCACGCCGAGCCGTGGTTGCTGCGATGCGTACAGGCGGTTATTGAGCTCGACGCCATCGAGCCGTCGCCATGCTTCGTCGACCGGCAGAACGTGATCGATGCGGCAGTTCAGAATGCTTGCCGCCTTTTCGTAGTGGCGCGCGAGCTCGCTGTGCGCAACGGGCCAACCGGATTCCGGGATGTGTTCGCGCACTTCGAAATCGATATCGTCGAACCGAGTGCATAGTCCCGACCAGCCCCAGGATGTCCCCCCGAAAGCACTTTGTGTCGTGACGTTGAGCGGCGCGTGATGCGCGGGGGAAAGGATCTCCGTCTCGGACTTGGGGATGCATCCTTCGTCCTTCCTTCCGCCCGCCTCCAACACGAGCACCTTGAGGCCGAGGTTTTCGCACTCGAGCGCAAGCGCTAGCCCGGCTGGACCGGTTCCGACAACGCAGATGTCGCAGTCGATTTCTTCGGCCGGCACCTCAGGGAGCACAGTCATGGACGGCCTCCTCGAAACGGTCCATTCCAAATGGTGCCGAGGCCATCTCGTCAGGAGTGCAAGGCGCCTGCCTTGGCCGCGAGGCTTGTGTGGGAGAGACGCCGTCTCGCGACTGGAAATGAATGAAGTTCATTCTATGATGCCGTTGCTATTATTAAATTTTTTCATCTTGGCTACTCGAGTAGCGCTTAATTACCGTCGATCCTGGAACCGTCCTAGCCGAAATGCGATGTTCAAGAAATTGCTAAGTGAGGCGGGCCCAATGTTGATTGTGCGGATTGACACTGATGCCGCAGTGCCTCCCGCCACTTGTTGCCATGCTCGTATCCTCAATCTCAATGAACTCTGTGCTTCGTAGAACACCTGCGTGGTGCCTACATTTGCTTGTGCATTGAACGGGTGCAGAGCCGGTACAGGTGTGGGCGAGCGTCGGTATTGTCGGAAGCGCGCATGAACGGGAGTTACACGTGCCGGCGTCAAGTAAACCTTTTGTCAGTATCGTGATGCCGGCGCTCAACGAGGAGCGTTACATTGCCGATGCCATCTCGTCGATCCTCCCGCAGCCGGGCTCGTTGGACTATGAGCTGCTCGTGCTCGATGGTGGCAGCAGCGACCGGACGCGCGAGATCGTGCAGGGATTAGCGGAACGACATTCCGAGATCAGGCTGCTGCACAATGAGCGCCGCATTCAGTCGGCGGCCCTGAACATTGCGGCGGAGGCTTGCGACACGCGTGCGGCGATCCTCGTGCGTGCGGACTGCCACGCCAAGTATCCCCCCGATTTTGCTGCGCGCTGTGCCGATACGATGCTTAGCACCGAGAGCGCATCCGTCGTCGTTCCCATGCGCGCCGTAGGCCGCCAGCCGGTCCAGAGGGGGATCGCGGCGGCGCAGAACAGTCGGCTCGGCAATGGCGGCTCGCAGCATCGCATGTCGGGCCGATCGGGCTATGTCGATCATGGCCATCATGCCGCGTTCGACCGCGCGGTATTCCGCTCCCTCGGGGGCTACGACGAGACTGCGCCCTACAACGAGGATGCGGAGTTCGACGCCCGCCTGACGGCTTCGGGACGCCGCATATACCTCGATGGCTCTCTGACCATCGACTACTTTCCGAGAGCGAGCCTCCGCACGCTGGCGCATCAGTACTTCCGGCATGGCTGGGGCCGCGCCAATACCCTCCTCAAGCATGCCAAGACGCCAAAGCTGCGCCAGATAGTGCCCGTGCTGGTGTTGGCCGTCGTCGTTGCCGGGGTGCTGTTGTGGCCTTTCGCGGGGTTCATCGCGCTGTTGCCGATGCTCCTTTACGCTGCGGCCTGCCTCCTATGGGCGATCCTCCTGGCCGGACAGTCGCGGGATGCTGCCGTTCTGCTGGCGGCCCCCGCTGCCATCGTCATGCACATGAGCTGGGCTTGCGGCTTCGTCGTCCGCGTGGCCGAGCGCAGGCTTCCCGGTCTCGTCGCACGCCTGCGCAATCTTGCTGGCGGAGCCCCCAAACGCGATGCCGGCAACAAGGCTTGAGAATGTTAACGCCCGGACCGGCCACGCCCGCAGGCGGGTTGCCGTATCCCGGAATGGCGCGGGCCTTGCATGAAAATCTTACCTGTACGGCCGCCATCCGTTTGCGCCGGGCAGGGTTCGGCTAGGAAAGGCCTGGATGGGTTTGACACTATCGTGTTGTAACGTGTCGACCTGAAGCTGTCGGGCTGACGTTCGACGCACCTGCATTTGGTATCGAAGTTAATGAACGGGCCGGCAAGGCACATGGATTACTCCGCCGCAGATCGTGCCTGGGGGAATAGAGCAGGGGGAGAGCGCATGCCAGCCGTCGACCAGCCGGGCACCGGGCAGGTCGCCTCAACCCCGGTTCCGTTACTGATCGACCTGGATCATTCCCTGATCCGTACCGACCTGCTCATGGAGACGGCGCTGGCCTATGTTGGCGCCAACCCTCTTCGCGTCTTCCATCTCGCCGCATGGCTCTTGAGCGGGCGCGCCTTCCTCAAAAGAAAGCTCGCCGAGGCCGTCGACCTCGAGCCAGAGCTGATCCCGGTCAACGAGAAGGTGGTCGAGCTCGCTACGGAGGCAAAGAGCGAAGGTCGGCCCGTCTACCTGGTCACGGCCAGCGATGCGCTCATTGCCCAGAAGATCGCCGACCGCTTCGGCTTCTTCGACGGTGTCATCTCGAGCGATGGCACCACCAACCTGAAGGGGAGCCGCAAGGCGGATTTCGTCACGGAGCATTTCCCCGAAGGCTATGACTATGTCGGCGACAGCGCCGCCGACCTTCACGTCTGGCGCAAGGCGAGGAAGGTCATCGCCGTCGCTCCCGGCGCGGCCACGCTGCGCAAGGTGCAGGCGCTCGGCAAGCCCACGACCGTCATTGAAGGCAACTCGCGCATCCGCGCGCTGATCAAGGCTGCCCGCTTTCATCAGTGGGCGAAGAACACGCTAATCTTCGTGCCCGCTGTCCTGAGCGGTACGATCCTCGATCCCGTGACGGTAATCAATTGCGGGCTCGCCTTTCTGGCGCTCGGGTTCGTCGCTCTCGGGACCTACCTCGTCAATGACCTTCTCGACATCAATCATGATCGTCGTCATTGGTCGAAGCGTTTCCGGCCGATTGCGGCCGGCGATCTGCCCATAGGCATGGCCATTGCGGCCGCTGTCGTCTCGATTGCGGGAGGCCTCGCGATCGGCGCCGCCGTGAGCCTTGGCGTGCTCGGGGCGCTCGTGTCTTACCTGGTGCTGACGCTCGCCTACTCGATGCACATTAAGCGCGTGGCGATCCTCGACGTGGTCGTGCTCGCGACGCTATTCACGCTCCGCCTCGCGATCGGCATTGCGGCCGCCGACGTGTTCGCATCGCCATGGCTCCTGGTCTTCTCCATGGCGCTGTTCACGTCGCTCTCGATTGCCAAGCGCTATACGGAGATCCAGCGGACAGCAGCCAAAGGCGATACGACCGTCTCCGGCCGCGGCTACATCACGGCGGATGCGCCGCTCGTGCTCGGCCTCGGACTTGCGACCGGCACGGCCTCGGTGCTCATCCTGGTGCTCTTCCTGATTTTCGATGCCTTCCAGCGCGACATCTACACCAATCCACATTGGCTGTGGTTGTTCCCGATCGTCATCTTTCTCTGGATCGGACGGATCTGGCTGATCAGTCAGCGCGGCGAGCTGAACGATGACCCCGTCGTCTTCGCGCTCAAGGATCGCCAGAGCCTCGTTCTCGGTGTGGTGATGGCGGCGGCGTTCGTGCTCGCATGGCTTGGGGCGCCGCTGTGAACGCTTCTCCCGCCCACAGCTGGCTGATGAGGATGCCTCAGGGTGCCCGGTTCCTTCTTGCGGGCGGTGGCGCGGCAATGGTGAATTGGCTCGTGCGCTTTCCGCTGTCCTACATCATGCCCTTCGCGGGCGCGGTTGCGGTTGCGAATATCATCGGCATGGCTTTCGGCTTCGTGGCCTACCGCTTTTTCGTCTTCCCGGATTCGAACCGGCAGGTTGCCCATCAGGTGCGCGACTTCATCGTCGTGAACCTCGTGAGCATGATTGTCGTCGTGTTGGTATCCGTCGTGTTCGCCGACTACGTTCTGCCCTTGCTCGGCTGGCGCTGGCAGGTCGAGGCCATATCGCACGCATTAGGCATTGCTGCCGGCGCCGTGAGCAATTTCTTCGGCCACCGGCAGTTCAGCTTTGCCCGGCATTGATGGCGGGAACCGATTGGCGCACGAGAGCCGCCCTGAGGACGGACAGTTCGGTTTGACGACAGAGATCACGCTCCCGAAACTCAATGCCGACACTGATCCGGCGCCGCCGGCCGTCGCCGCTTCGTGCATCCGTTGCGTGCTTGCTGTCATCCTGATCGTTATCGGCTCGGTGCTCGTGGCGAGCGTCGTGGACCATGTGGCGTGGTCGGCGAAGGGCTATGAGCCCTCGCCCTACAACGGCAGCACCTTGCGGTCTCTGCGGGAGACGGCGCGTCCTGGTATTTCCACGGCCGACTCCTGGAATCCCATGAACGAAGCGCTGCTGGTGGCGCGGTCTGCGGACGGCGACCGCCTGTATCAGAGGCTCTTCTTCGAGGCCCGGATCAAGTTCCAATACCCACCGACAAGCCTCGTCTATTTCGCCGTTCTCGAGCCGCTCGGGCTGACATCACCGAACACGCTCGATCTGATCAACTTCGCCGTTTTCGCAATCGGATGCGTTTCGTTTGCGGGGCTGGTCCTGCTGCTGCTCTCACCATCGGTGCGTCCGGCGCCGCCGCGTCATTGGATGCTGGCGGCGCTGCTGGTGCTTGCGGCAGTGCTCTACTACCCATCGGTACAGGCGCTCAAACTCGGCCAGATACAAGTCTGGATCAACACGCTCTTCGTCGGCGCGTGCATTGCGTGGCTGAGGGGAGCCAAGGGCACTGCGGGCGCGATGCTCGCCCTTGCCGCGACGATCAAGCCTCAGCTCGGCATTTTCCTGGTGTGGGCCGTGCTGTGGCGTGAATGGCGGTTTCTCAAGGGATTCCTCATGGCCGGTCTGCCGGTCGGGATCATCTCGCTGCTGTTGTTCGGCGTGCCCAACCACATTGCCTACCTTGAGGTTCTCTCGTTTCTTTCGAAGCATGGCGAAGCCTACTTCGCCAATCAGTCCGTCAATGGCCTCGTGCATCGCGCGTTCGGCAACGGCATCAATCTCAGGTCCGACAACACCCTATTTGCACCCGTCGATGCCCGCGTCATCGCAGCGACGTATGTCACGAGCCTCATTCTTTTGGCGATCGCGCTCGCGCCGGCATTGAAGGCAGGTCAGCGCCGGCCCGGTATTGTGGACTTCGCGATCATGAGCCTTTGCGCGACCATCGCCTCGCCAATTGCCTGGGAGCATCACTACGGCGTCCTGCTGCCCCTGGCCGGCATCGCGCTGGTGCTGCTGTGCACGTTGGCCGCCCACCGCGTCGCGCTCGGGGTGCTTACCGTCAGCTGGGTGCTGACGGCGAACTACTTGCCCGTAGTAAACCACCTGAGCGACACGTGGCTGAATTTCATCCAGTCGTATCTCTTCTTCGCCGCTCTGATGCTACTCGGGGTACTTGTCTACCTGCGGAGGCAGATCGAGACGGGAGCGGTCAAGGCGTGCTGAACGACACCGGCACTGCATGAGTCCTTGCGGTTCGCCGCGGCCTCTACGCCAGCTCCTTCAGCTTGCGATACTCCCTCGTAATCATCCATGCGAGCGCGCAGCCCCCCGCGATGGGTATGATGAAATGGAGGACGCTCGGCTGCTTGAAGAGACGGTAGGTAAGTGTGTGACGAAGGTCGCCTGAGAAAAAGCTTGGCAGGATACTTTCCGCGAGCGCGCCAGCGGTCATATCGACGGCTGTAGCGGCGAAATTAATGAAGATGCTGAGCGCAAGCAGCACAAGCGTAGCGCGCCGCTGCCAGATGCCGAAATGCGGCCACGCCAATCCCAGAGCTAACATCGAGAAGCCGATCGCGGGTGTCAGATAGCGCGGTCCCGTCGATGCACCGCCATGCCAGTATTCGAAGCCAGCATTCATGCAGACGTAGTAAGCCAATATAAGCGTTGTCGCGACCGCGGTTGCCCGAAGTTCGACACGCCGCATCATCACGACGAGCGCCATAGCCACCGCGACGACGACCGGTGCGTACCAGAGAACGCCTCGATCAGCGCTGACCAGGAGCTTCCAGAGTATCTCGGGACGAGGCACGTTGATGCCGAATATGCCGGTGCGATGTGCGTCGTAGACGACCGTGAAGCCGTAACCGGTCGTGAGCGGCGATCCGAACGCGGCAGCATGGAATAGCAGGACCGGAACGAGCGCGATCAAGGCGCCGAGCGCTGCGGCGGCGAATGCTTGCAGCAACTCGCCAGGACGGGCCCAAGGGCTGGCGAGCGCCACCGTTGCTCCGATGATGACGGCAGGCACGAACGCCGTGTATTCGACGGCCGTGGCCGTGCCGAGTGCGAGGCCACCGAGCAGGGCAACGCCCAAAGGGCGCCCGCCGGACGCCAGCCGCCGGCCGGCGGTATCGAGGGCGATGAAGCCCACCAGAAGCAGCGCGGCAGTTGCCGAATGGCTGAAGAAAGATGTCGCCCAGCCCCAGACCGGTGTTCCGAGGGCGAACGCAATACTGGCGACGAGCGCGGCGTTCAGGTCCTGCGTGTGCTGCAGTACATAGCGAAACAGCACGACAGCAGCCAGCGCGCTGAGCAAGCCGGAAGTCGTAAGCGCGCTGAGATAGAGAAACATGAGCCACGTGCGGCTGTACGGCGTCGAAGGCGTGATAGGCGCCAGCTTCGTGAACACGAATGCCACTGGCATGGCCAGGTAGCTCATCCCTGGTGCCTTATCGCAGTAGTAGTTGCCCTCGCGAAAGGCCTTGTCGTCGCTCAGACCTTCATACCCGTTGATGTCGACGTGGCCGTTCTGGACGAGGTTGGCCGTCATGGCCGCACGGCAGAGCGTGTTGTGGCTGACGATGTCCTGTGTGAAGAGCGCGTAGGCAATGCCGAAGAGGGTGAGGAGAAGGAGCGACAGCCTTCGTGTGCGAGCAACCACTTCCTGCGAACTCGCCGGATGCGCCAATGAAGGGGCTTGGGACGCCATCTCCGCTCCTTTGGACAGAAAGTTGCGTTGCTCGGTGGTTCAGCGCAAATACGGCTGGGCACCGCAATCGGCGCAACCGCTCCATTCAGGTGCCAGAACTATGAGCCCATCAACGCGGACAAGAAGACTGCGTTTCAGATCGAGCGTCGCACTGGCGCGGCGCGCGATGTTCTCATCAACAATGAACATGGTGTCGCTTGGCCACGTACCGGTAGCAATGCCGTGCTCGATGCGTGCGCGAGAGGCATCCGTCGCAGTCACGCTCGCGCGTGAAAGGTAGGCGGAGTCCGTCACGATGCCTTCCCGCCTCGCCATCGTCGCCACATCGAGATAGTGCTCGTGATGGATGCTGTGGGGGGCGAGCCGCACGGCCTTGTAGCGCTCCGCGGCTTTGTCCCAGAATGGCGATCTCAGCGCTGTCTGATAGATGACGTCGCGACCGCGAAGATATCCGGCGTCATGACGCCAGCCGGGCAAAGCATCGACGGCCTGGATGACCGCGAGGACGGCTAGGACACTGGCTGTAACTCTCGGCGAAAACCGGCGGGAAATCACAGCTACCGCAAGGAAGAAGAAGACGTAGTACAGCGGCCAGATAAAGCGCCCCGTAGAGCGGAAAAGCTCGCCGAGCATGCGCAATGGCGCCGGCCACGGTGCCCAGAAATTAATCGTCCCGAACCCCACATTCTGCGAGAAGGAAAAAATGCCCATGCCCACGAGTGCCAAAGCAAGAGGGGCATATGCGTAGAAGGGCTTCAGGGGGTACTGGCGCAGAATCTGAGGGAGGGAAAAAGCCGCAAGCACCGCTAGAATGAGTCCACCCAGCCCAAGATAGGCAAAACCCTCATAGTCTCCGCCCCAACTCGGAATGTCCGGCATCACGTACGACCAGGGCACGCGGTCGGGCACGTTCCAGGGATTTGGATCCATGAACGACAGCACGTTCATCCGAAACCAGTTGAACCCGCCCTGGAAGACGCCTGTTGGCCCTGACCACACACCCGAGCCCCAGATCGCGAAGGCGACAACGGGTGTCAACACTATCGGCTCGAACCAGGTCTGCCTGAATTCGAGATAGGCCCGGCGGGCCAAGTCCGCGCACCACAACGCCGCGACCATAGCAAAAAGGTAAATGTGGGCGAATGCTGACACGGTCAGCAGCAGTCCCCACCAGAGCCAGGGGCGCCGCGCCTGGCGCGGCAGGCACAGACAGAGCGCGGCGAGAACTGTCCAATGGGCGGTCAGCGACATGTGCGTGCACGATGTCAGTCTATAGTAGTAGAGCGGGGTCAGAACCAGAAAGATCGCACCCAGAAGGCGGACCAATGGATCATCCGTTGCCCGGCTCATCAGGAGCCAGCCGAACACGCCCTGCAGGACGAAGCTCATGAACACCCATAGGCCGTGATACTGGAAGGGTTCCGGAAGGATCGGAGAGAGTGCCTTGAATATGATCGCCATGATGGGCATGGCGTCAGAAAAAATAATGCTGCCGCTGAAATCCATGCCGTAGTCGGGGTTCAGAGCAATCCGCGCCTCCCAAGGGGCATACCGATAGAACGTCCATCCCGTGTAGGACGACGCAACATCGTTCGCGCGATAAATCCAGCTGAGGTTGGTAGGGTCCAGAACGTCGAGCCCTGCAATCGCGAGGAATGCTGATGCGCCAAATAGTCCAGCAGGAATCCAACCGTTCGAAATGAGCTTCTGGTACAATACATGCATCCGTTGAGCCGCCCCCACATCGCGTCGAAACGATGCAATGAATGCAGGTAAGCGTCCAGAGTCTTTTGCCGACCTTAGTTTAGCCGATCCAATTTTCGACCCCTCAGGCGAACCGCTCAAATGTCTCCGAGACGACTGCCTTGGCGGACCAGAATAGATGCACCGGGAGGCCCTCGACGCACTCCTACGTGCGCTTTACCATCTTCACGAAACCATGACCTAACCGCCGTAATGAGGAGGCAGTCGATTGACCGTGCGCAGGTGGGTTCGACTATACTGACCGCCGTCGAGGGATTGAGTCATGATACAACCAATAACTGAAGCAGTAGCCGCGTCGACGGTGGGCTCGACCCAAAAGGGTGCGCAGGCCAATGCCAGCTCGTCGGATGATCCGGTCGCGCGGCTGCGTGGCTCTCTGTCACCTGACATGGATTTTACAAAAGCGTCATCGAGCGTGCGCCTCCTGTCCAAGCTGCGGCGCGGGGGCGCGCGTAGCGCGGCATCGGCCCGCGTGGCGGTGCTCGGTAGCACTACGACGACGCAACTTTCCGCCTTCGTGGACGCCTTTCTGTTTGCGCACAATATCGATGCAGAGATCTACGAGGCGCCGTACGGTCTTCTGCGGCAGGAAATCCTGGATCCCACATCGGAGCTCTATAGCTTCCAGCCACAATTCATATTCCTGGCCACAACGCGCCGTGACCTCGGGGCTTTGCCGGGGCCGGGAAGCTCTACGGACGAGGTGGACAAGGCTGTCGAAGCCGTGGTCGACGAGTGGACCTCGCTCTGGCAGATCGCGCATGAGCGACTTGGTTGCCAGATCATCCAGAACAACTTCGATGCGCCTCCTTGGCGTGTGTTCGGCAACCTCGAGCCGAGCCTTGCCGGCGCGCCCGGCAACTTTGTCGCTCGAGTGAATGCTGGCTTGGTGCAGCAGGCTCCCCGCTGGGTGTCGGTCCACGACCTCGATGGCCTCGCCGCCGCTATCGGTCGTTGGAACTGGGGCGACGAGCGCTTCTTCCATCTCGCGAAGCTGCCCTGTGCGCCGGAGCATTTGGTGCCGTATGCCCACAATGTCGCAGCACTCATCTCGGCGCGACTGGGCCGCAGCCGCAAGTGCCTCGTCCTCGATCTCGACAATACCTTGTGGGGCGGTGTGATCGGCGACGACGGCTTGGCCGGCATAAACCTCGGACAGGGCGACGCCGTGGGAGAAGCGTACGTTGCATTTCAGCGATATGCCAAATCGCTCAAGGATCGCGGCGTCATTCTCGCGGTCTGCAGTAAGAACGAGGACGCCAACGCACGCGAGCCCTTCGAGAAGCATCCTGAGATGGTGTTGCGCCTCGATGACATCTCTTGCTTCGTCGCCAACTGGGAGGACAAAGCGGCTAACATCCGCCGCATCGCGCAGGAGCTGAATATCGGCCTCGACTCTCTCGTGTTCGTCGATGATAATCCAGCCGAGCGCTCCATCGTACGCCGTCTGGTGCCGGAGGTGTCCGTTCCCGAAATTCCCGTCGATCCCGCCGACTACGTGCGTGCCGTCGAGCAACATCGCTACTTCGAAGCCATCTCGATCAGCGCCGAGGATTTCAAGCGTACGGAGTACTATCGCGCGAACCTCGAACGGCAGAGTACGGCAAGCAATGTCGCCGACATCGACGAGTTCTTGCGCTCGTTGCAGATGAAGGGTTGGATCGGCCCCGTCGGCGATCTGGAGTTGGACCGGACCGTCCAGCTGATCGGCAAATCCAACCAGTTCAATCTGACGACGCGCCGCCATTCAGCAGCCGACATTCAGCGGATGCTTGCGAGCTCCGAATGGGTGACCCGCGTGGTCAAGCTTGCCGACCGCTTTGGTGATAACGGGCTGATCAGTGTCCTGCTGGCGCGTCAGGAGGACGATGCGCTCGCAATCGATACTTGGCTCATGAGCTGCCGCGTGCTCAAGCGCGGCGTCGAGGCGCTTCTGCTCAACGATCTCGCAGCTGCCGCGCGGGAACGGGGCCTGCGCCGCCTCACCGGCGAGTATATCCCCACGGCCAAGAACGTCCTGGTCAAGCATCACTATTCGAGCCTAGGTTTCGAGCAGCTGCCAGCCGGAGAGAATGGGGGCACGCGATGGCAGCTCGTCATCGACAATGGCTGGACCCCATTGCCCCATCACATTCATGAGGAAGCAAATTGAGCCAGATTCTTGCGGACGTCACAGACGTGATCCGTGACGTGTTTTCCGATGATGAGATCGCACTCACCGAGACATCAACCGCAGGCGATGTGGATGGGTGGGACTCGCTCATGCACCTGAACGTCATCATTGCTCTCGAGAAGCGTTTCGGGATCCGGTTCTCGACGGCCGAGATTTCCCATTTGAAGGAAGAAGGTCAGAATATTGGGACGCTCCTCGCGCTGATCGCCACTAAGAAGGGAATCTCTGCCTGAGTATCACCAGCCTTCAGTTTCTGGTCGCGCTGTTTGCAGGAAGCGCCGTTTACACCGTCCTGGAGCCGCTCTGGCTGAAAAGAGCGTTCGTCACGCTTTGCAGCGCGCTCTTTCTTTGGTTCCTGACACCTGACGCGACCCATTTCATAACGCTGCTTCTGTTCGTGCTCAGCGGGTACGCTGCTGCGCGCCTGCTCATGCTGTGGCCCAGCACGACGCTTCTGGTTGCCTATCTGACAGCTCTCACCATCGCCTTCGTCGCCCTGAAGCGCTATGCGTTCCTGACGCTGATCGGCGGCGAGGCGCTGATGGTGCACGCGCTGGATCTGATCGGTCTCAGCTTCATTTTCTTCAGGCAGATCCACGTCGTGGTTGATGTCCGGCAAGGCGAGATCTGCGACATCTCACTTTGGAGCTATCTCTGCTACCAGCTCAATCTCTTCACGCTGCTGGCTGGCCCTATCCAGCGCTATCAGGTGTTCCATGAGGACTGGCAAAGCCTCACGCCCAGGCACAAAGACGCGCACGAATTGCGCATGGCCGTCCTTCGTGTTCTGCTCGGCGTCATCAAGGTTGCCTTCATCGCGGACATATGCCTGGATCTCGCGCTCGGCTCAACTCGGACCGATGGTCTGTGGCAAAAGGTTCTGCTCTTCTATTTCTTTCCGGCGTACGTTTACTTCAATTTCGCCGGCTACTGCGACATCGTGATCGCTGCGGCATCTCTGGTCGGCATTCGAGTTCCTGAGAACTTCGACAAGCCGTACCTCGCACGCAATATGATCGATTTCTGGACGCGCTGGCATCGCACGCTGAGCTTCTGGATCCGCGACTACATCTTCACACCGATGTACATGGCCATCGCGCGCCGCCGGCCCGCCTCCGCGCCGAAACTCGTCTTCCTGTGCTACTTCGTGGCGCTCTTCCTCGCCGGCGTCTGGCACGGGGCGACGTGGAACTTCGTGATCTTCGGCGTTCTGAATGGCATCGGCGTTGCTGCAGCGAAGCTCTGGGAGAACATCATCATCGCCTTCTATGGGAGGCAGGGCCTTCGGACCTATCTCGCATCTGTCCCGATCAGGATGATCGCGGGTGTGGCGACTGTGCATTTTGTTTGCCTCACGCAGATCTTCCTGCGTGACGGGGAACTGACAAAGAAGATTATGGGGCTGGTTGCAGCACCATTTGGCTGGATCATGTAATCGGTAGCAGGTTGAGCCGGACGCGATGTTCGTTGAGCGGAACGATGGTGAGGGTAAGGGATTGGGCGCTTGGCTCGAGGCCAAGGCGCGTCAGCATCCCAACGCGTTCACGGCCTTCCTTCTCGTGATGGCGGTCGGTGTAACAGCTGGCCTGCTGTTCAAGACCGGTTACACCTTGGTGCTCTACCAGGGCTTTTGAGCGAACGCGATCGGGAAGAGTGATATGCGCCGGCCTGATCAGTTGAAGCTTTCGCTCGCGCTGCTGGCTGCGCTGAGCATAACGATCGTCAGCATTGTATTGGCGGCCAACTTTTCGCCTGTCATCCCAAACTACATCGCGCGCGAGGCTCAGCGCCATCGTGACATCAATGGCGTCTCCCTACATAACGGCGGCTATGTCGATGCGGGAGACGAAGTACTGGTAGGACAACTAGAGTACGCCGACCATCGCAACGGCGGCGTGTTCTTCATAGGCGACTCCCAATCCCGCTCGGCAATCATGCCGTGGCTGTTGCCGCCTGACGAGCAAGCGCTAATTCGCAACTACTCGATCGGTAATCTGGGGCACAGGCAACTTCGGCTTTACATTAAAAGCCTGGTTGAGGACTTCGGCCTACTGAAGGCCGGTGGCGACAAGGTGACCATCTTCCTCGGCGTGTCGCATCACATGACGGCGGACACGGACTACAAATCCTGCAAGTTCGTCTGCCACTTGTTTCAACGTCACGGCTTCTTCACTTATGATGGCGAAAAAGGCATATCTCGTATGAGCATGTCGAGGGCGGAACGCTTTATTCGTTTGCAGAGGATCCGCGCTCAAAACTTTCTACGCATCCTGTTTCTGTCGCCTAGTGACGTTATGGCGGCATCTCGCGCTGATCAGAAGCCACCAAGGCAAATGTTCTCGAAAGAGTGGCTCGAGACGGTGGCAACCGAGGGCCAAGAGCTGATCGAACTGGTTGACTACCTGCAGAAGCGGAACGTCCGCGTGCGCGTGATCTTTCGGCCGAACGGCTCATGGATCGAGTCGGGTCCTGATGCATCCGCCTATCGAGAGAAGATCATGCAACTCTTGGCTTCCCGCGGCGTGCCTGCGATCGACCAGAGCAAGGTTATCCGCGATGAGGATTTCGGCGACTTCGAGCATACGCGCTATACGGGTCAGCTAAAGATCCACCAGATCGACAGGCGGCTTGCCTTGGATGCCCTTGCCGAGTCGGGCTTCAAGATCGGGAAGTGAGAGACTGAGATGGCGTCCCGCAGATACCCATCAGCGCAATTTGCAGCCGAAATGTTAATACTGGCGCCAGTTCCCGCGGCGCGGCGACGCTTGGCCCTCGTAAAAGCCAATGCTTGAGGTTATGCTGAACGGAAGAACCCATAGAAGCCGTTTCAAGCTGCTGTTTGGCAACCAATTTGCATAGTCTTTACCCATGCTGACCACGTCCAGGCCAAGACTTTCCGTCGTGACGCCCTGCTACAACGAGCAGGGCAACTTGAGCGAGCTTTATCGCCGCGTCACCGGCGCGTGCAGGACATCGGTGGGCGACGACTACGAGATCGTCCTGATCGACGATGGATCATCGGATGCGACGCGGTCGATCATCAGGGATCTGTCGGAGAAGGACGCCCACGTCGTCGGTGTGCTGCTGTCGCGCAATCACGGACATCAGCTCGCCCTTTCCGCGGGCCTTCATGTTTGCCGTGGTCAGCGCATTCTCATCATCGATGGCGATCTCCAGGATCCGCCTGAGCTGCTCGCGGACATGATGGCGCTCATGGACCGTGAGAAGGCCGACGTCGTCTATGGGCAGCGTGACGAGCGGCAAGGCGAGTCCGCCTTCAAACGGTTCACGGCGAGCGTGTTCTATCGCCTTCTGAACAGCCTGACGGACACCAAGATACCCGTCGATACCGGTGACTTCCGGCTCATGAGCCGCCGGACGCTCGATGAGCTCAACCGGATGCCCGAGCAGCACCGCTTCATCCGGGGCATGGTGAGCTGGATCGGCTTTCGCCAGGTCCCGCTGCGCTATGATCGCAAGGAGCGTTTCAGCGGCGAGACGAAGTACCCCTTCAAGAAGATGCTGCGGTTCGCGCTCGACGCCATATCCGGATTTTCGATCCTGCCGCTGCGCTTTGCGACGTACCTCGGATTCGTCTTCTCCATCATCGGGCTGATGTTCTTCCTTTACACGGCCTACAGCTACTTCTCGGGCATCGCCATCCAGGGCTGGACGACGCTCATGACCGTGGTGCTCATCCTCGGCAGCGGTCAGCTTTTCGTGCTCGGCGTCATAGGCGAGTACCTCGGCCGCCTGTATGTCCAGTCCAAGAATCGGCCGCTCTTCATCATCGAGGAGGTCGTGCGTGCCGGCCATGTGGACGCCGACTACGAGGCATCGCGCGAGCGCTCCGCGGCCGCCCACTGACCTCAGACCTGCTGCGCTTCAGAACGCCGTCGCGGCCACGCGGACGGCGTTCGCCATGAGTGTGAAGGTCAGGTTCTTGGCCGGCAGGAACGGCATCACAGATCCATCTACGATGAACAGATTTTCGATGTCATGGGACTGGCAGGTCGGCGAAACGCTCCCGGCACGCCGCTCGGCCGACATGGGAAGAGTGCCCGAGTAGTGCACGCTCGACCCCATCGGCCTGACGTGCGCCATGCCCGGAATGAGAGGCGCACCGAGGTCCCAGAAGAAGCCCCGCGCCGTCGCGCAGGCTCCCCGGATGGTCTCGTTCTCGCCCGGTGGCGGCCGGTAGCGGGCGGAGAGAGCCGGCCAGCCGTGCGCATCGACATGCTCGGGTGAGAGGGTGAGATAATTCGTTTCCCGCCGCCAGTCGCAGAAGTTCAGATTGAGCACCGCTAGGCTCGAGCGCAGCGCCTTGAAGACGCCGATGGACGACTTGAGGTCGAGCGGCAGTGAGCGAAGGATTGGATGGGCGGTCGCGGTCTTCAAGGTGGTGATCTGGCCGTGGACGTAGCGATCCGGCGCGTTCGCTTCGATGCCGAATGCGAGCTGGTGGTACTGGTAGGAGCGGGGATTGAAGCTGCGGCCGAGCATCGAGAGATTACAGAATGGCGCGAGCACCTGCCGATTGTCCATGAGCCCGGTGAGCCGGATGATCTCCCCTCTCGACCGGTAGACCGAACGCAAGACGAGGTTCGACGTCGAGAGCGTACCGCAGGCGAGGACATAGGCGTCCGCCGTCCGGCGCGTTTCTGCGCCGCCATTGAGATCGTAGCTCACCACATGCGCGATCGCGCCCGACGGCGTCAGCTCGAGATGGCTCGCAAAGACGTTCGGCACGTACTCGAAGTTCGGGTAGCTGCGGCACTCGCTGAGCGTGAGGGACGGCGTGTAGAAAGCACCGTTCGGACATCCCCACAGGCATCGGCCGCAGTACCTGCAGGACTGCCGCGAGCCTTTCGGCGACGAGAGGACGGCCTGCCGCGATCTCCCGAGGCGCGCCTTGTACTTCGCGCTCAGTCGCTCGCGCCGGCGCTCGTAGGCCGCCAGCAGGCGGGCGCCACTCTCGTCGAGATCGAGCATCGGCTGAAGATGATCGTGCGGTGGAAAGCAGACCGAGAGATCATCCTGGCCACCCGCAACGCCAATGCGTTCTGCGACTTCGCCGTAGTGAGGTGCCATGGCCTCGTAACCGAACGGGAAGGCGGAAAGCTCGTCGTCATTCAGCGGATAGCTGCCGCCTGTCCAGCTTTCCGCGAGACCTCCGGCAGCAAAGGATACGAGCGGAGAAAACCCGTCGAGCCGCATGGCGAACGGTTCAGGCCGGTCGAACACGTAGTCCTTGGATGGCGGGAGGCCGTAGTATTCCTTGTCATTGCCGGGCTCGGCGGCCGGCAGGCTGATGGATTCGAAATCGGGGCCGAGGAAGTATCCGGCGGGATCGTCGAGCTGCTGCTTCAGGCCGAGAAAGTCTGCGTCGGGCTGCGCGATGGCGGGGCGCGCGCGCCCGACATCGAGCATCACCACCTGATGGTTCTTGCGCAGAGCCGTCAGGGTGAAATGCACGCCGCTCGGACCGGAGCCAACCACGAGGATTTTCACTGTGCCGACCTCGTGCGGGGAGCGGTGCGCGCTGTCAGAGCGCAGTAGAGCTTGGTCGGCAGCAGGACAACAGCGCCCAGCATCAGCGAGAGCCCTGAGACTACGCCGTGGCCGGCGAGCGCGATCAGCGTGACCGCGACGGAGCGCGTCTCGACGCGATCGAACGCCGCATATGTTGGTGCGACGTGCTCGAGGATTGCCGTCAGAACGATGAGCTTCCTACGCAGGATCCCGCGCCGATGAAGAAGACCGCAGTAGGCGTCGGCCGCGCGCGCGGTGATGCGGCTGCTGCGCGCGAGCCGAACCGTCGCCCGGTCGAAACAGGAGAAATCCTCATCGAAAGCCAAGCCGTGGACATGCGCCGCCCTCGCATACTGCGCCTCGATGTAGGCGTTCGGCGCTGTGCCCATGAGATAGGTCGTGAGCGCGCGGCACTCGTCCTGCAGCGTACGCTGCGCCTGATCCGTCAACGGGCGCGTCTCGCGCCGCACCTGCCCTTTAGCCACCCCGAGACCGTCATCACCCGAACGCCCCCCATCAACGAGAGCCGCGACCAGCTCCTCGGTGCTCGGCATGGTCGCCTGCAGCTCGGTCTGCAGCCAGTTGGGCGCCGCGATGCTGTCATTGGCGAACACGGCGAGCTGTCCGGCCGTCACCGGCATCAGCGGTCGCGCGACGGGCTCCATGGCAGCCAGCATCAGGCGAACCGGCCCGAGTGGAATGCGGAGCAGCTTGCCGGGCTTGTCGCGCACGGCCTGCTGTGTGAGCGCGAGGAAAGCGCGAAATGTCAGCGGCTGAGGCCCGCCCAGCTCCAGGACTTCGCCTTTGAAGCTTTCGCTCTCGACGAGCCTGACAAGCCCGCGGACGACGTCATCGACGTGAACCGGCTGGACCGACACCGGCCGCGTGCCCTCGAATAGCGGGACCACCGGCAACTTCGTGATCTTGAGCAGCGTGTTCCAGATCGGCGATTTCTCGCCAAGCACCAAGGTCGGTCGGATGATCACGAACTCTAGGCCGCTCTCGCGCACGAGCCGCTCGGCTTCAGCCTTCGTCTTGGCATAGGCATAGTAGCTCTGGTCGGCATAGCCCGCCGCGATCGTGCTCACGTGCAGGAACCGGCGCACGCCCGCGGCCTTGCACGCGTCGAGCAGTGCCCGTGTGCCCTCGACGTTGACGCGCTCATAGTCCTTGGGCGTGGCGCGGCCCGTGGCAGCGGCAAGATGGACGACCGTATCGCAACCCCGGAGCGCATCGCGGTAGGTATCCGGCTCGAGAAGGTCGCCCACAATCTCCTGAGGGCCACCCTCTTCAGAGGTTGTGCCGGAGCGTGGACGTCGCGTCAGGACCTTGAGAGAACAGTCGGTCGACGGCGCCAACTTTCGAACCAGACCTTGGCCGATGAAACCGCCGGCTCCCGTGACAAAAATCGATTGCGGCATGAATCCTTCTCTCGGCCGATCGGTACGTCGCTATGGTGTCGGTAGAGCCGTACTCTCGTTTATTTCGTTGACTGTGAAATACGTGTGAACTTGATCCCCGTGCGCCGGCAGGCAATAGAGAGACGCCGCAGTCGCGCATGGGCGCCGCCGAAGCGTATGCTACACTACGATTGGCGTTGTCGGGAGCAAGAGAGCGGGGCATCCGTGCAAAAGGCTAATGCGGATGAAGGCAATGCAACGCCGGGAGGACAGCCCCCGGTGGAGGACGGCCCGCCTGTTTCTGGCACGCGCGCCGGACTCGAAGTCCTCGGCCGGCAGTTCTCGCGTTTTCTGGCTGTTGGCGTCGTAACGACGGCCGTGCACTATGGCGTGCTGATCGCGTTGGTCGAGGCCTTCGACATCAATCCGGTGCTCGGCACGACGGCCGGGTTCATAGCGGCAGTTTTCGTAAGCTATATCCTGAACCGTCGTTACACCTTCGACGCGCGCCCGACCTTCGGTCCTGGCCTGCTCAAGTACTATGCGTCCGTATCGATGGGGCTCGTGATCAATGCCGGCCTCATGGCCCCGCTCACGGGTTGGGGCGTGAACTATCTGCTGGCGCAGGTCGTCGCGAGTGGTGCGGCGCTGATCTGGAACTTCTTCGCCGCCCGCTTTCTTGTCTTCCGGGGCTGAAGGACGCGGGGCTTGCGTCCCGCGCTACCAGATGGGCCAGTGCTACCAGATGGGTAAGGGCTTCAGGTACTCGAAGTCGTTCATCAGCAGGATGATGCGCCAGACATTCCAGGCGATGGCGATGGCAATGAGCCCGCCGAGCAGGGATCTCGCTGGTCCCTTCAGCGAAGCCCAGTAGATTGCAGCCAGCATGACAAGCGGCGGAAGGATGTGGGCCAAATGCTTGGTCTGGCGCCAATCGACCAGACTGAAACCGACGATGCCGACGACGGCCCAGATCAGTAGCAGGCCATAGGCCTCACGCACGCGTGGCACGGCGAAGACAAGTCCCAGGATCATAGGCGGAACGAGCAGCCATCCGGTGTGATCGGCAAACTGCTGCCACAGCGCGAGCACCGAGGGATAGACGAAGCCGCCCTGCTCCACGCGCGTCAGGTTCACATTGGCGACCTTGTTGAGCCGCCACCAGATATGTGACTTCAGATGATCTTGAATGAAATCCTCTGGCGCCACCAAGAGGCCATAGGCAGCGAACGTCATCCATCCCGCGACGAAGCCGGTGCCGATCAGCAATCCGGCAATGACGTACGGGCGAGCCAGGAGTGCCCGCACGAGATGCTGCAGGCCGCCGCTGACGAGGGATGGCAGATCGAGCAACGCCTTGATCCCCGCGTGGAATGGTGCGGCCATGGGCAGGAGCAGGAACTTCTGATCCGTCCAACCGCCAAGAAAGGCCGCCGCCCAGGTCGATCGCCCAATGGATGCGTGTGTCCCGACCATCCCGCGTTGTGGCAGCAGCCCGCTGGCCAGGAGATAGAAATAAGCTCCGCTGAGCAGGAAGAAGTTCGTCACCGCGAGATAGCCGCCGTACGAGGTGCGCACGTAGATCTCGGGTAGCGTCATGTACATGACGCAGGCTCCGAGCGCGGCGAAGCGCGAGCCTGTCAAGAGAAAGACCAGGAAGCCCATAGGAAAGAGCGTCAGTGCGCCAAGGACGATGTTCGGCGTGCGCGTGGGCAGCAGGACCGGGTCCTTCTCGAACTGCGCGTAAGCCTTTTTCCACTGCGCTTCGATCGTGCTGACGGTCGGGTCGTTACGCACGGCAAGCGAGGCTTCGTCGTGGTACTTCAGGCGGCCGAGGTCGTCGGAAATGAGGGCGGATTCCCCGATCCAGACGTGCAGAAGAAGGGGATGCGCGAAGAAATAGCTCGTCTGTCGGTTGGTCACCATCGTTGGCGCGAGTTCGTGCATCAGCCCATAGGCCGTGCCCTGCGTCTCCATGTCCTGGTCTTCGAGCGCAGGTACGAAATACGCTGCGCCGAGATAGCTCTGGAGCAGGAACAGCGCCGCGATCGCCGAGATGAGGCGCGGCATCGGGTCGGCGAAGGGATTGGCGTCGAACCATCCTTTGCGGTGACCGAGCAGGATGCCGGCATTCGTGGTCAGGGCGAGGATGATCAGGAACGCCGACCGATGGGCGGGCGCCCCGACCAGCATCAGGACCAGGATGACTGCCAAGGCCGCCACGAGCGACGCGACGGCCGCGCGAAACAGCACGATGGCGGCGTCGCCCCGGCGATGATCGGTCCAGGCAAGCCCCGGGACGAGGAGCAGGATAGCGCCGACGACGAGCGTCTCGATGGGTGAGGGCAGCCAGCCGTTCAGCAGTAGGGCGGCAAGGAATGGGAGGTTCGAGAGAACGATCCTGAGGGCCATGCCGGAGGACCAGAGTGTCTCGACGGTGACCCCAGCCTCGCCCAGGCTCTTCTCGCTGCTCATGCCTCGGACTGTCCTTCGCAAACGCCGGGATGTCGGCCGGCAGGAGCCATCACACCATTATAGAACAATGAATGACACCTTGCGGCTCATTCATGCACACATTCGTCGTAACTGGGCGCCCGTACCTGTCATCCGCAACGCGGGGGCCGGGAAGCCCGCAACCATCCGGCGGCCCTCTGCTTGCTAGTGTTGCAATGCGTTGGTACAGCACATTTTATCGTACATACTGCAGTGCATGGCTTCGGAAAGGTGAACGATTGTGCTTCCTTCTCGTCGATTGATGCTGCAAGCCCTGCTCGGGACCATTCCTTTGTCACTTTATTTCTGGAGATCCGAGACCGTCTCCTGTCTCCCTTCGGACGCCTCCGACGTAATCATTATCGATGGATGGATCCTTCGCCGTGAGGACCTGAAGAAGGCCCGTATCGATGCTGCTTGATGCGGAGCAACGGCAAGACGACTGGTTCAGGGACATCGTATTCGACGTTTGTGTCTGTGGCTCCGGACCCGCTGGGATCACGCTCGCCCGGAAATTGGCGGCGAAGGGATGGACCGTCGGCCTCTTCGAGAGCGGCGACCTCGAGTTGAAGCTCGATTCCCAGGAGCTCGCGGAAGGTCGGAACATCGGCCTCGACTACTTCACCCTCGACAGCGTCCGCCAGCGCAAGCTCGGGGGAACGTCCGGTCATTGGACGGGGGTGACGCATCCCTTCGAGACGTACGATTTCGATCCTCACCCCAATCATCCGCTCAGCGGTTGGCCGATTGCCCGCTCGGACATCGATCCTTTTGCCGACGAGGCTGCACGCATCCTCGACCTAGGTCCCTGGGAGCCGGTTGCCGATATGTTCGAGGGAGCATCGGGCAGGCTCAAGCCGATCTCCTTTCGCTCGAGCACGCCGATCACGCGGTTCGGCGAGAAGTACCGCGACGAGCTGACGTCATCCAAGATCCGTACGTATCTCAACGCCACGCTGGTCGACCTCGAGCTTGATCCGAGCCTCGGCTCCGTCTCGAGCCTGACCTTCCGATCCTATGAGAACGAGAAGCCTTTCACCGTTCGCGCGAAGTATGTGGCGCTCTGCTTCGGCGCCATCGAGAACGCTCGCTTCCTGCTCAATGCGAACCGGCAAGTAAGCGCCGGCATCGGCAACCAGAA
Source organism: Pseudomonadota bacterium (assembly GCA_023430315.1). GTDB lineage: Bacteria > Pseudomonadota > Alphaproteobacteria > Rhizobiales > Hyphomicrobiaceae. The sequence goes on from JAEZAW010000329.1 coordinate 32,843, forward strand.
CGATCTGGTGGGGCGTTACTTCTCGGAGCATCCCGTTTTTCAGGTCGGCTCCATCGTGTTGCGGAGTGTCCCACGGCATGGCCCCGTCCTGCACTACATCCCCTCTCGGGACATGATGCTCAAGGAGAAGTGCCTGAACTTCGTGCTGTCGATCCCGAGCACCGTGGAGGCGACGCACAAGAGATGGATCCGAGAGGCCGTATGCACGACGGGCGTGACGCAACGCCTCGTGCAGTCCATCATCGGGCGACCGTTCCAGTGCTACGATCAGAATGTCTTTGTGGGTTTCGAGCAGTCGCTCAACCGGGACAGCCGCGTGATGCTGTCCAATAAAGCCGACCGGTTTGGCCAGCGCCGCGCCGCGCTCGACTGGCGCTTCAATGAGCTCGACTTCCACACCATGCGAACGTCATTCATTGAGTTCGGCCGTCAGTTGGCTGCAAGCGACCTCGGCCGGGCCCGCATGGTGGACTGGCTGCAGGCGGAAAAGCCGCAACCGCCGGGCATCGACAAGGATGTCGTCGGATCCTTTCACAACATGTGCACGACAAGGATGAGCGAAAATCCGCGTGAGGGCGTGGTGGATCGCGACTGTCGTGTGCATGGCCTTCAGAACCTCTATATTGGTGGCAGCAGCGTTTTCGCGACGGGCAGCTACGCGCATCCAACGTTCACGATTGTCCAGCTCGCACTTCGCTTGGCAGAGCACCTCGATGGGAAACTACGCTCATGAGTGGCTTCAGCGCTACGATGGGGCTTGGTCTCGATACCGGTGACGCGGCAACCCTCGTGGCGCGAGGGACCGAGAGTTGGTCACGCGCGGAGGTGCGCGCGCAATCCGATGCGCTCGTCGAGATCTTCAAGAATTCGGATGTGACCCAGGCGATGGTGTGCAGCGACCATCCGCTCGACATCATCCGTGCGATCGATGCCAGTGCGCGGGCCGGTGTCGATCTCTATATCGCCCATACGACAATACCGGCCGAGCAGATTGCCGATATCGTCGCCACCTACGGCATCACGTATCGCATCGGTGAGAACGACGAGCACCTCGCCAAGACGCGCCCTGCTGCGTCGGCGTCGGGTCGCATTCATCTCATGACGTCCGGGACGTCCGGCACGCCGAAGATCGCCGCGCATACTCTCGATTCACTGGTCAGCCGTGCTCGCGCGACGGCTGATCATCCCGCCAATCGGGCGGCCAGATGGTTGCTCACGTACCAGCCGACGGGTTTCGCCGGCATCCAGGTCATTCTGACGGCGACCATCACGAAGGGTATGGTCGTGGCGCCCGTCGAGCGCACGCCGCGCGGGTTCTACGACGCGGCTTTGCACTGGAACGTCACGCAGATCAGCGGCACGCCGACTTTCTGGCGCTCCTTCCTCATGGCCGGCAAGATGGCGCCGCTGTCACTGCGCCAGATCACCATGGGCGGTGAAGCTGCGGACCAGGCGACGCTCGACCGCGTCAAGGCGGCCTTTCCTTCTGCACGCATTACGCACACGTATGCATCGACCGAAGCCGGCGTCGTATTTGCCGTGCATGATGGCCTCGAGGGCTTTCCGAGCTCCTATCTCGGCCAGACGGCGCATGGCATTCAGCTCAGGATCCGCGATGGATATCTCGAGATCCGGACACCAAACCGGATGCAGGCTTATGTTTCGGAGAACGCGCAGCCCCTGCAGCACGATGGCTGGCTCTCGACGACGGACCAGTGCGAGATCGTCGGGGATCGTGTCTTCATCCTGGGGCGGGCGGACAAGACGATCAATGTCGGCGGCTATAAGGTCTATCCTCTCGCCATCGAGAAGCTGATCTTGAGCCAGCCGGGCGTTGCCGAAGCGCGCGTCTATGGCGTGTCCAATCCCATTAGCGGGGCGCTGGTGGCTGCGGATGTCGTCTTGTCGGCAGGCGAGGACCCTGCCGCGGCACGACCGCGCATCCTCGCAGCGTGTCGCGCACAACTGGCGTCGTTTCAGGTGCCGCGGGTTCTGAAAATCGTGGACAGCATTGCGACGGGTGCATCGGGAAAGAAGGCCTAGCGGAATGGGAAGCCGGCATATCATGGTCACAGGCGGCAGCCGCGGTCTCGGCGCTGCATTCGTCGAAGCGCTCCTCGCCGACGGATACCGGGTGTCTACATGCAGCCGCTCCAAGCCTGCCCGGCTCGCGGCTCTTCTCGATCATCCGGAATATGCGTCGCGCTTCTATTGGGCGCCGTGCGAGGTGGGCAATGCCGATGAGGCCAATCGCTTCGTCGCGGACGCCATGCAGTGGGCCGGTGACGATGGCATCTACGGGCTCGTCAACAATGCGGGCATCGCCCAGGCCGGCATCCTGACGTCTTTCCCGAATGTCGAGAGCGAGCGGCTGATCCAGGTCAATCTGATCGGCGCCATTCACTTTGCCCGCGCGGTCTCCCAGCACATGATCCGCCAGAATACCGGCGGGCGGATCATCAACATCAGCTCGATCATTGGAAGTCGCGGCTACAATGGGCTCGCCGCCTACAGCGCATCAAAAGCCGGCATGGATGGCCTGACGCGTGCGCTCGCCCGTGAGCTCGGGCGCCGGCGCATTACGGTCAACAGCATCGGCCCCGGCTACGTGAAGACGGAGATGTCGGCGACCCTGACACCGCCCCAGCTCGCTCAGATCGTCAATCGCACACCGCTCGGGCGGCTTGCGTCCGAAGACGACATCACCGCCCTGCTTCGCTTCCTGCTGAGTGACGGCGCCGGCATGATCACCGGCCAGGTCATCCTCGTCGACGGGGGCGTAAGCTGCTGAGGCGCAAAGTTAGCCGTCTCGACGGCCGGCCGCGCTACTTGATGTAGAGCTTCGCGAGCTCGCCTGCCGTTTGAAATTCGATGAAGCCATCGGCAAACGGATCATGCCCGGCGACGTCCTCGAGCTCGCGCACGAGCACGGCGAGGTCCAGCGAGTCGATCCCGACCGTACCATCGAGAAGAGCTGTATCGGCAGTTATGGGGCGCGCGTCGAGCCCTTTGTCGGCCAGGATACGCTGGACGATCTCGCTGATCTGCCCGAGAATCTGCTGTTCGTTCATTCGCTAGTCTCTCCAATCGTTCGCTACTCTAGGGGCAGCGCGCGCGCTCCCCCAAAGTGGTTTGCAGGTCGTCGATTATCTTCTGCGTTCGCAAGGGCCGGCCGCGCTCGTTCAGATGGTACACCGTGTCGAAGAACAGGCTTTCATCGTAGACGAAAGCGGAAGGCGGGCTCGGAGCGATCAGAGGCGGACTTGATCTCACCATGGAGTCGAACCGTACGAGGTGGCTTTGCAGCTTGTCATACGCCTCCGCCATGAAGGGCGTATAAGAGACGACGACGGAAGCGCCGCGCTTCTGCATCTCTTCGGCGAAGCCGCGCATCAGCGCGATCATCTCCGGATCGATTGACGCGCCTTCCGGCACAACCGCTTCCTCGCGGGCAAAAGGCCACACAACGCCGAGATGGCCGATGATATCGCCCTCCGGCGTGAAGCTCTTCAGCGACTCGATCACATTCATGTCCGCCGGCCCCTCGGCCCGGTAAGACTTGCCGGTCAATGGCCGCTTGACCGCATCTATGACCTCCGAGATCAGCCTCATGATCTTTAATTGCGCAACTGTCGGAATGGCGGCGATTGCCTGCAGTTTCTGCTCGAAGGACAAGTACGAAAAGATCTGAGGATAGGCCTTCGTGATAGCCAAGTGGCTCGCCGGCGTGCCGTCGACGGACTTGAAGAGGTTGTCGTACTCGAAGGAAAGCACGACTATGTCCTGGGGATTTATGTGCGCTTTCACCTCCTCGAGCAGGTAGCGGACGCCGAAGTATCCATTCATGCCCATATTGACGACGGGGCAGCCCGTTGCCTGCTGGATCATCTTGCTGTCGACGCCATAGGAGAGGTTCGAGCCGCCGACGAGCACGATCTTCCGCGTATCGAGCTGCTCGAGGCGTTGGTGCTTCAGCCCGATGCCGAGGCTGTAGTCATTCTTCTCGGGAATGAGAAAGACGATCGCCACCGCAGTCGCGAGCACCACGGCAGCCAGGATGGCTAGTCGCACGCCCAGACGCAGCGGGCCGTTCAGCCCGCCACTGTCCGGTGCGGCTGCTGATGTGCTCTCTTTGGTCACGATTGTGGGCGGCGCATCCATGTTAGAATCTGAAGTAGAGGAATGGCTGATCCGCGTGAAGGACGCCGAGGACCAGAACGGACGTTGCCCCAGCATAATATAGGCCCCAGCGGAGCCATGAGCGATCGGCCAGAACCGCGCGGACCTTGTCCTTGTTGCCGAGCAGCACATCCGCTGCAATGACGATGCCGATACCGATCAGGGCGAGGAGGAAGCCGGGTTGGTTGGGGCCGACTAGTTCTTTCAGACCTTCGATGGGTGTCGTCCAGCCGGTGTGAAGATGAGTGGTGATATAGACCGCGTCAGTCACGCTGTTCGCGCGGAACCAGATATAGGCGAAGCACACGAGCAGGAAGGTCGTCGCGATCTTGACCGCCCGGTGAAGCGCTGGGTGCTTCGTGAGGCCGATCGCGCGGACGAAGTTGTTGCGCTGTTTCTGCAGCAGGAGAGACGTGACGATGTAGGTGCCGTGCAGCATCCCCCAGATCACGAATGTCCACTGGGCGCCATGCCAGATGCCGCTCACGACGAACGTCACGAACAGGCCGGCCAGCATCATCGTATAGAACTTGATCTTGAACCGCTTCTGGCGCGTCAGCGGCGTGTAGACGTAGTCGGTCAGCCAGGACGTCAGTGAGATGTGCCACCGCTTCCAGAAATCCTGGATCGATGTCGCCATGTATGGCCGGTCGAAATTGCGCACCAGATTGAAGCCGAGGAAGGCCGCTGTGCCGAGGGCGATATCGGTGTAGCCGCTGAAATCGCAGTAGAGCTGGAAGGCGTACATGAAAGTCGCGAGCGTGAGCGTGACGCCGTCTGCGGCGTGCGGTGCGTTGTAGACGGCATCCACGTGCGGTGCGATCCGGTCTGCGACGACCGCCTTCTTGAGGACCCCCCAGAGAATGAGTTGAAGGCCGAAGACCGCCTGCTCGTACTTGAAATCAGGCGGTGCGTGCAGCTGCGGCAGGAGGTTCTTCGTCCGCTCGATCGGTCCTGCGATCAGCTTGGGAAAGAAGAGGACGTAGAGCGAGAAGATGCCGATGTGGCGCTCGGCCTGTGTTCCCCTGAAGACGTCGATCAGGTAGCCGATCAGGAGAAAGGTATAGAAGGAGATCCCGATGGGAAGGAGAATGCTGACGCTCGGGATCGGGTAGCTCAGACCTAGAAAGTCGAATGCCTGGCGGAAGGATTCATTCAAGAAGCCCGTGTACTTGAAGACCGCCAGATTGGCGACGAGCAGGCAGACGCCGACCGTCAGCAGGGATTTTTTCCTGCCTTGGTCGGGCGCGTTCTGAATGCGGAGCCCGAAGTAGTACGTGACGAAGGCCGCGGCGAGGATCTGGGCGACAAAGAGCGGCTCGGCCGCACCGTAGAAGTACAGGCTCGCCGCCAGCAGCCACATCCAGCGCACGTGTTTCGGCAGCAGGTAGTAGACGACCGCGACGATCGTAAAGAAGATCGCGAACTCTCGGGAAATGAACGCCATGGCGAGTTATCGTCTCATGGAGGTAGCGCCCCCGCCTCAACCTGCCTTGCTCCCGTGAACTGGTACACGATCGGCCCTCAATATCCCAAAGTTGCCATAGATACCGCCCACTGGCCCGGCTGCATCTCACCATAGTATTGCTGCGCGGCCTGAAAACGAATCGCGCTCAGTTTAGAGGGTAAAGCAGCCCTCAGAGATAATTCAATGCTTTGATGGCATTGATATTTTCGGAGCGCCGCCGCCTGTCTTCCAGCCGCCCTTTGTCGAGGAAATCGACCGGTATCAGACCGGCGCCGCTACGAGATCCTGCAGCCATCTTTCATTGCGGAACATAGCGTACTGCTCAGCGCGCAGCCGATCGGCCAGTCGACCGGGCGGCAGCTCGACATCGTCGTACGTGAGCACGCTGTCCTTTGAAATGTCGCGCTTCAGCTTGCAGCCCTCGACCAATCCTTCGGGCAGGTATCGTCCGCTGGACATCTCCTCGACGTTCGCGGCTTCGCCGTAAGTCATGTACATGCCGGAGTTGTCGAGCACCTCACCAGCTTTGAGATCGCGCTTGGCGACCGCACAAACTTCGACGACCGGACCGCCGAGCGGCGGCGCGACGTTGTCCCGGAACAGTGCGACGCGCGCGATGGCGTTCGGCACTTCGAAGTGGACGAGGTGGTAGGGCGTGAAGAACGGGTACAGCGGCCCAGGTCCCATCTTGTACAGGTTGAGATAGTGCCGCTGCTTGGGATCGGTGTGCTCTGCCAGGACGTAGACCTTGGTCAGCGGCGTGCCGACGACATAGTCGATGATGCCGCCCAGGGCGCGCGCCTCGTCGACGTCATACAACTCACCGATCTTCATTACGTCGCCGCGATACTCCAAGCCACGCGACATGCCGCGAGAGCGCACCTTGAAGCCCGTTGCATTCGCCACGATCGCCTGCTCGAAGCTGATCTTCGAGCCGTCGGCGAAGCTGGTGACCATCGCCGGGTTCTGTCCCCACTGCTCCGCAAAGCCCTTCTGGGTCGTCGGATTGCGATAGGGATCCTGCAGGCCTTTGACGTTTCCGATGACGCGCGGGATCAGGCCGAGGCCCTTTACCCAGCGTACCAGATTCATCTGCACGCCCGGCTCGTCACCTTCGCACGCGGAGAGAATGACACCGTGTTTGCGCGCATACGTCTGCAGGATCGGACCGATGGTGGCGTCGATCTCGGCATTCAGAAGCACGACATCCTTGCCATGCTTGAAGGCCTCCAGCGCCAGATGCGCGCCGAACTCGACCGAGCCTGTCGCGTCGACCACGACATCCACGTGCTCCGAGCGCGCGATGAGCATCGCATCCGCGGTCGCAGCCGGCCGGCCAGCCGAGATCTCCTTGTCCAGCGCGGCCTGGCTTTCCACGATGCGCGCATCCTCGAAGCCTGAATAGCGCAGCACATCGAGTGCGCGCTGCGGCTTGCGGTTCGAGATTGCGGCGACGCGCATGCCCGGCGTGCTGTGCGCGATCTGATTGGCCAGGCCCTGGCTCATGAAGCCCGCCCCGACGATGCCTACTCTGATGGGGCGGCCTTCGTCCTCGCGCCGCTTGAGTGCGGTATCGAGCAGCAGCATTTTGAACTCCCGTTACTGGGCCTTCTGCAGAATGCGCAGGGGCCTTCCCCTTACCCTGCGCTCATGCGGCGCGTCACTTCTGCCTCTATCGAGTCGAGCGGGGCGAACTTCTGATCTTTTTCTGAAATCACCGTGACAGGAAGCGGCCAGCTCAATCCGAGCTTCGGGTCGTTGTACATCAACCCGCCCTCGGCATTCGGCGTATAGAACTCGCCGACGAAGTAAGTCGTGTCTGTATCGTCCCGCAACACCTGATAGCCGTGAGCGAAGCGTTCCGGCACGAAGAGCGCGCGCTGGTTGTCCTCGGTCAACTCGACCGAGATGTGCTCCAGGTAGGTAGGGCTCTCGGGCCGGAGATCGACGATGATGTCGAGTATGGCGCCCTTGGTGCAGCGGACGAGCTTCGTCTCGGCCGCGGGCGGGTATTGGAAGTGCATCCCGCGCAAGGTACCCTTGACCTTATTGTGCGCGATGTTCGCCTGGGCGATGACCGGCTTCAGGCCGTGTGCCTTGAATTCTTCCTGACAGAAGGCGCGCGCGAAGAACCCCCGCTCATCCGAACGGCGCTCGATATCGAGGATGAAGGCCCCTTTAAGCTTGGTTTCCGTGAAGATCACGAACTGCTCCTGAAATTGACTTAACGCATACTCTCGGATCGCCCGTCTGCCCATTTGGCGCCGAGTTTGCATCCACGCTTAGCAGCTTCCGGGCCAGATTGGCAGCTAGGATAACGGGCAAGTTTGATCCGACGGGCGCCTAGTTTGCCGCCTTGCACTACCAAGGGAGATCATATTAGTGAATCTTACATATGCTTCTATGACGGCCTTGCCGGCGGCTGGATGTTGGGCATGATCGCGCGCGGCTCTTGAAAGGGATTCCCATGAAAGTCGTGCTTTTCTGTGGTGGCCTCGGCACGCGCATCCGGGATTATACGGAAAACGTACCCAAGCCCATGATCCCGGTCGGAAATCATCCGATCCTGTGGCATATTATGCAGTATTATAGCCAATACGGGCATCGCGATTTTGTTCTTTGTCTCGGATACAAGGCGAATATCGTTAAGGACTATTTTTCGAAAGTTAATCCCACGACATACAGCGACTGCGTCATTTCGGATTTCGGGAAGAAAGTCGAGCTTATCGGTGAGGAGCCGCCCGATTGGCGCGTTACGCTGGTCGACACCGGAATTTGGCGCAATATCGGCGAGCGTTTGATGGCGGTGCGTCATCTCGTAAAGGACGAAGAGGTCTTTCTCGCGAACTATAGCGACGGGCTCTCCGATCTGCCGCTTCCCGAGATGATCGAGCGCTTCAAGGCGAGCGGGAAGGTTGCGTGTTTCGTCTGCGTGCGTCCGCCCTTCAACTTTCATCTCGTCGAATTCGATGCGCAGGGTATCGTCGAACGCCTGCGCGCCAATACGGAATCCGAAACCTGGATCAATGGCGGGTATTTCATCTTCCGCAAGGAGATATTCGACTACATCCGTGACGGCGAGGAGCTCGTACTCGAGCCCTTCAGCAGATTGATCGAGGCGGGCCAGCTCTACGCCTACAAATACGAGGGCTTCTGGCGTGCGATGGACACGCTGCGCGATCGGCAGGTGCTCGAGGAGATGGCCGAGCGTGGCAACATGCCATGGCGCCTCTCGAACGAAAGACCACGGTCATGATGCCGTTCAAGTTGGGTGGTGCAGGCAGTAGGCTTTCCGTCCTATGCCTCGGCGCTCACTCCGACGATATCGAGATCGGTGCCGGAGGCACTCTGCTCACGTTGATCGCGGAGGGCATCGAGCTCGACGTTCTGTGGTGCGTCATGAGCGGGTCGGCAGCGCGCAAGACCGAGGCTGAGAACGCAGCGCAGGACTTCCTGGCCGGCGCTCGAACGCCGCGGGTCGAGGTGATGTCGTTCAAGGATGGCTCCTTCCCGGCGCAGTACGAAGGCGTCAAGGCGTGGTTCGAGGAACTCAAGACGCGCGTCCAGCCGGATCTCATCCTGACGCACCGGCGCGACGACCGGCACCAGGACCATCGCGAGATCTGTCAGCATACCTGGAGCACATTCCGGAACCACACGATCCTGGAGTATGAGATCCCCAAGTGGGACGGTGACATCGGTCAGCCCAACACCTACGTGCCCCTGCGTGCCGAGATCCTCAATCGCAAGATCGAGCTCCTGATGAAGCACTTCGGGACACAGCGATCCAAGGCTTGGTTCGACGATGAGGTCTTCCGGGGGCTCGCACGTCTGCGCGGCATGGAATGCGTCGCGCCCGAGCGGTACGCCGAGGCTTTCGTTGCGCGGAAGCTGGCCTTCACGGCTACTCCATAGCTGAGCGAGTGGCAGATCTCATCGCAAAGCACCATGTCGGAACCGCTCCGCATCGCTGTCGTCATTCCCTACTATCAGGAGCACCGAGGGGTGCTTGCGCGCGGCCTCGCGTCCGTATTCGCGCAAGTCGTCGCGCCTTCTGTTCGGATCAACGTATTTGTTGTCGACGACGCCTCACCCGTCGATCCGGCGGGGGATATCGCCGACGCAGGTGCACCGCCCGCACACATCACGGTCAGGGTCCTGCGGCGTCCCAACGGCGGGCCAGGTGCGGCACGCAACACAGGTCTCGACGCGGCTACGGCGGATCACGAGTTGGTCGCGTTTCTCGACTCGGACGACGTCTGGCGCAGCGACCATCTTGCTGGCGCGCAAATCGGATTGGAAACAGGCGCTGATATCTACTTCTGTGACTTCACAAGTCCGGATCACCGCGACGGCTACCTCCAGTCCACGAAGTTCTACGCCGACCTGACAACGGGCGACGAGACGGGAAGCACCGCGGTATCCCACGGCGCGGACATCTGGTGTTGCGATAGCGCGCGTCTCGCTGAGTGGGCGATCCGAGAGTATCTGGCCCAGACATCAACCATCGTCTATCGCGTGGCACGGCTCGGTCACGTCCGTTTCTCCGAGCATTTGCGCTTCGCGGGTGAGGATCACCTGTTCTTTCTCGATCTTGCTGTCGGTGCGACGCGGGCCTCACTCTCGCTCGCGCGTGAAGTCGAGCGCGGGGCGGGTATCAACGTCTATGACAGCGCGCGGACGTGGGGCGATCCGCGCGACCTCCGCCGCCGGATCTATAATCTTGGGGCGTTGAGGCTCATGAGCACGCGGTCTTCTTGGAGTGGAGCGACGCGGCGACTGCTCGACGATCGTCTCGCTCAGTCGCGAAGAGTGGTTAGCTTCCTGCTCATGCGGCAGATGTTTTCATCCCGCAGCGTGCCTGTCGCGGCGCTACGCATGGCATGGAGCTGCGACAGGCGCACGGCTCTTCTATTTCCCTTTGGCGCTGCCGCTTTCCTGGCGACTAAGCTCGTCGGCAAGGCCGGCCTTAACGAAAGTGAAATCGAGAGGTAGACAATCGGCATTCATATGCTGGATAGCTACCGTCGACCGGTTTGGTTTTTGCAGTTATTCTGGCTTATTCATCGCGGTTGTTGCGCGTCTGGGTATCTGGCGTCAGCTGCCGAAGTGTCATGGTTCGGTCAGATCGGATCCCGAGCAAGAAAATGAGTCCAACGGCACCTCTCGTTGCAGTTGTTACGCCCGTCTACAATGGCGCCAAATATCTCGCTGAGACCATGACGTGCGTACAGGCGCAAACCTATCCGCACCTTGTCCACGTTGTCCTCGACAATGCGTCCACGGATGCCACGCCGCAGATCATACGGTCGTTCGCGAACCAGCGCGTGCCACTGATCACTGCGCGCAATGACGTGACGGTGCCGTTTGCGGAGAATTGGGAGCGCTCGCTCGCTCTTGTGCCAGAAGAAGCTGCCTACTTCCGGCTTCTGTGTGCGGATGACAAGATGATCGGGAATGCCATCGAACGCATGGCGGAAATCGGTCTCGCCAATCCGAATGTCGGCGTGATCGGCTGCGGCTTCCAGGTGATGGATGTCGTCCAGGAGAGTCGGTGGCCGCAAGGCGTGACGGTCGTACCAGGCCGCGAGGCAGCCCGCCGCTTCTTCATGGGCGAGGGGGAGATCATTGGCCCCCATCTTATGCATCGAGCAGATGTTCTACGCCTGCGCAAGCCCTTCTTCGACGCGGTTTACAACGGCATTGATACCGAGTCCTGCCTTTTCCTTCTCCAGCATGTCGACTGGGCCTGCACGACCGAGATCCTTGCTTGGACGCGGGTTCACGACGAGTCACTGTCGCACGTCGTCATGCACGGTCAAGGCAAGCACTTCTCGGACTGGCTGCGCTATATCCATAAATATGGCAGGTGGGCGATGTCGCCTCCCGAGTTTGCCCAACACAAGCGCGCATTTGAGCGGTACTACCATCGTCGGCTGGTGCTTTGGTTGCGGCGGCGGAACGGTCCTGAGGTCGTTCGCAAGCATATGGCGCTTGCGCGCGAACTCGAGCGAGGGCTCACACCACTGGATTTCGTCGATGCGTTTGCCGACGTCGTGTTGAAACGCCTCAAGCTGAGGCCGCATGTGAACGCGGGTTTCCCGCTCGGGTAAGCCAGCCAGCCTATTCCTGCTGCACGCGAGCGGCTATGCCGGGTGATCCCCGGGGCTCGAGGAGCGGATGTATGAGATGAGCCGCCATGCTTCAATCACTTCCCGACGGTGGAAAATCAGGATCCAACCGCAGTATGTCACGACGCCAGCTGTGACGAGGCAAAGCAAGCGCGTGAGGCCCGCTGGAAATGGGAGCATGAGCTTCAGCGTCAATACGACCGAGAACATGGCCAAGCCCGATAGATATGCGGGCATGAGCGCTACGGCGAGATCGGAAACTCTGCCGCCGAGCATACGCACCTGAACACACGTCGCGGCGAAGCACGCTGCTGCCACAATGATGAGCGTCGTGGCCTGCGCCCAAACCGGACCGTGAGCTGCCACTACCCAGATGGCGGGTATGCTGACGCAGAGTTGCGCAATCGAGAATTTCAAAGACAGATCTGTCCGATCCAGCCCAGCGAAAATGAGATTGCAGAAAAAGCCGACCGGTATGGAGAAGCCTTGTAGTCCTATCACGAAAAGAATATCGCCGACTTGGCGGTAGCGTTCGTCCAGAACAAGCTTGACGATATCCTGTCCCACCAAGCTAAGCCCGAGGAACGCTGGAACAATGAGCAGGGACGTGAGCTGCGAAAGCCTGAGGAACAGCCTCCAGCATTCGGCTCGGTCCGTTCGAAGGGCGGAGAGCGTCGGTACCCAAAGCGACTGGATTGGACCAGTCAGAGGGCCATGAAGTGCAGCTTCGAATCTTTGCGCGACCGTTAGTTGCCCAAGAGATCCCGCGCCACTCCTGATGCCCACAGCAGCCTGTAGTGCGCGCCAGTGCATCGTCGCAAGGACCGTCGCAGCCCAGAGATTGAATGCCCGGCGGAGGAAGTCCATCGCGAAACGTTTGTCGAATTCCGGGGTCGGCAGCCAACGTGTCAAAACAGAAAGCACCAAGAGAGTGACGACCGAGGCCGTCAACCGCTGCGCCACCAACGCCCATTCGAACGCAGGGCTGAACGCAACAGCAAGACCAGCGGCGCCCCCTGTTATGATGCCGATCATCGATCGGATTGCCTGAGACCGAAAATCAAGATGCCGTAGGACGAGCGCGTCCATAACTGCCGTCCCCGGCACGATGAGCAGCGTGGCGGCGAGCGCTGGCAGAACGCTTACAAGCTTTGCTTCGCCGGTAAGGTATGCCGCCCAATGGGCGCCGGCGAAGCAAACTGCCGTCAGCAAAATGCCGATGCCCAAGAGAGAAAAAAACGCCGTCGAAAGCGCCGTCGACGAGAAGCTCTGTCTTTGAACGATGGCGTCCGTCGACGACCATCGTCCCCCCTCGGCGAAGAGATCGACGAGGACAGCAGCAAGTGCGAAGACGCCAAAAGTGGCTGGCGTCAACGCGCGCGACAAGACCACAAAGATGACGAGGCTCGCCCCCTGCGAGACCGCGAAATTGAGCAGGTTCCAGATATAGCCACGCTTTACTGCAGTGCCGATGCGCGGGCTAGCTGCCACGCGAGGCGATCCTTCCGTCACCTCCGTCACGTCTTTTGCTCGTCTGCTATCGGCTTCAGAATGTTTCGTGCGCCCAACGCGCCTTCAACGGACGGCGCAGTAGCTTCAGGAACTCGCTCAAGCCAGATCTCTCGCCACCAGCTGTAGATCGAGCGTGGGCAGAACAGGCGAAAGGGGGTGTAGTGGGAGCGACACCAGACGTTGTCGAGAATAACGGCCGGCGTCTTCATCAGCCGCATGTAGCCTGTCCTCTCGTCCACAAAGCGTTCGACGCGGGCTCTGACGCGGAAGATGCCGCCGCAATAGGGCACCATTTCTCCATCGAAAGACATGCCCCTGTTCATATTGTTCGCGTCGATCGTCGTAAGAATGAATTCGTAGGATTTGACGCGCACGAGTTCGCCGGGCCGAAGGTGAAGTTCGTCCATCGGTTGCGTGCTGCCCGGCTGTACCTTGCCCTTACGCCGAGGGTACGGCACGCCGCCACGTAAGCGTTGGTACCAATCGTAGAGCCTAACAAAGGTTCCGCCATCATCCCCCCACTTTGGACGGGCCAGAAATTTGAGGCCGTGGTAACTGAAGGACTGCAGCATCGTCTTTATCGAGACGTTGCGCGACTTCCAATCCTCCACGTATTGACTGACATTGCGGGTCCGAAGCTCATCCGTATAGAGCTGAAAGTCGGTCGCTTGGCATCGATAGCGGGGACGTTCGGTCGACGTGTCATCAGCTTGGCTGGCGCTCTGAACATCGGCCTCCGAGCATTCACTAGCGGCCATATCATCTGCTTGGTGGGGGGCTCGCGGTGCGCTGGGATCAGGCGCGGGCTTCAACCACGCTTCCTTCCAGAAAATGGAGCATTGCGCCTGGCATCCACCGTGTGCCGAGCCCGTGCAGCGGGCACCTTCTAAGACCACGCCATTGCGCAGGCTGCGCGAAAGGGTGCCGGTCGTAGGAAGGGTGTCGCAGGCTTTGTGGGCGCGCTTGTAGACGCGGATACGCCTGCCGCAATGCGCGAACATCTCTGGCATAAATGGCATATTCTCAAGCCGGCCATGCTTGTCGAGCGTTCGCAGGATCTCCTCCTTGCTTCGAACCTCGACCCAATCGCCGGCACACAATGCCATCCTGATCTCCTTAGATGCCGACTAGCAATCAGGTATCTGCCGAAAAAGTATCGGGTGCTCGCGACGAGGCACCTCGACGCCATTGGAGCCAAGCTGGAGCATAAACGAAGCATTGGTCTGGCTTAATACAAATCCGGCAAGCCTAGATGATATATCCGCCAATCGCATAGACGCAGGCGAAGCTCGCTTGAGGGGTCGAGATGCGAGGCAAGAACCTTGCGCAACTCAGCGCGCGCCGCCTATCTGCGCTTCCAAAAGTGCTAAATCTGTCAGGGCGTCGTTCAAACAGGCGAGGGCGGAGACCCACTTCGTCTCCGCCCTCGTCGTGGTCAATCAGTATCAGCGCGGCACGGTGCTGCCGGTGCTGATCTGCTCTACAGACGCGCGGTTGGGAGATTTTGGCGGCTCGGCTGTTGTGCCGGCCGGGATCTGACGACCGCCCCTGGGAACTCCGCCAGGAATGCCAATCTCAAGCCCACCGCCGGTGCCAAGAGGCGCCGCCGAGATGTTGACCTTGATCGTGTCGCCCGGCTGGAGCTGCGTCGTTTCCGTCGCCTCGATCTCGATCACGCCGCCCCTAACCTGACGCGCGATCGTGTACGAGACTTCCGGGCCGCCAGCATCCGCACCGTTCGATACGAGGCGCATACCGGGAGAGGCCGCAGCCTGGCTTCGCGTCTCGACGAGAAGCTGCTCGTTGACGGAGGCTTCCTGGCTCACCTGCTGAAGCCGCGTCTCGGTCTGCTGCAATTCAACCGTCAGATCGTTGGCGCGCTTGTTGTCGAACTCGATCTTGGAAAGCACGACCCGGCTGACTTCCTGACGGGCACGCGTGCGCTCGCTTTCCATGCGCAGCTTGTCACCCTCGAGCTGCGCGAGACTGCGCTTCATGGCGAGCAGGCGCGGCTGCGTTGCGAGCCCCCTGTCCGTCAGATGCTCGATGCCGCTCAGCTCGGATTTCATCAGATCGATCTGGGTCTGATGTGCATCGAGACGCTTTGCAAGCGTATCGACTTCCTGCTCGAGGAAGCTCTGAAGTTGGTGGAGCGCGGTGGTCTGCGTTTCGTACGCCTTGCGGCGCAGCTCGAATACGCTCTGCTCCTTCGCCATCAGCGATGCGGTGAACTCGACCTTGTACGGACGGCGCGTCATGCGCAGTTCGGCCGGGAATGCAATGCGGTCGGAAAGCGCCAACTCGGCCTCGAGCCGCGCCTTGCGCACGGTCAGCCTCTCCCGCTCCTGCAGCAGCTGATCGTACGTGCCGGACACGGTCAGGAACTCACGCTCCAGCCGCAAACCATTGGCGCCGGCCTTGGCCAGACCGCCACCGCGGCTGACGCCCTGCAGTACCGTCATGCCGGGGGCGAACGGATACTCGCCAGATCTCTCGACATGACCCGTGACGAAGATCGGACGGAACTCCGTCACCTCGACGGTCGCGTGGGGGACAGCGCCGAGGTTCAGCCGCTTCGCGAGCTTGTGCGAGATCAGCGTTGCGAGCTCGGTCGTCGTGTAGCCAGCGGCCTTGACCTGCCCAAGCAGCGGCAGCGACAGCGTCCCCGCGGGATCGATCGAGTAAACCTGATTGAGAGCCGTCCATGTGAACAGCTCGTCGCGCGCCGGGCGCCACTCGAAGACCTGAATCCGGAGCTTGTCGCTAACACCGAGGCGGTAGGCGTCACCAACCGCTCCAGCGTCGGTCGTCTCAGTCTTCGGCTCGGCCTTCTGGGCTT
This sequence comes from Pseudomonadota bacterium, assembly GCA_023430315.1. GTDB lineage: Bacteria > Pseudomonadota > Alphaproteobacteria > Rhizobiales > Hyphomicrobiaceae. The sequence continues at coordinate 48,972 of JAEZAW010000329.1, forward strand.
CGCTGGCGAATGTCGGCGCCGGTGCCGTGGCCAAGCACATGCCGATCATCGCGGCGCTTGCGCTGTACGCTAGAACACGCATCTGACGCGCCCCTGTCCGACGCCCGCAGGCGTCTATGCTCGCTGATCTGGCGATACCGATGCCTTTTGAAGGCCCACTTAGATGCTCAAGGTAATCTGACATGGCTCAGGACTTTCCCGCTTAGTCCAGCGCTTCGTTGCAACAATTTGCGTCTCAACGTTTACGAATGCGAGTTCCGTGCCATTTGCCGCTTCGCAGTCAGCCAAACACCCGAAACCCTATCTTCGCCCGCCGCACCTCAGCATACAAACCAAATAGAGAGGTCGACTCCCAATACACACAATACCACGCGCACTGATCCGCCCCACCTCCCTATAAGGACACCACGTCGTAGCCGTCCGGGTGCGATGCAACAGACACCGCATCAAAAGACGTAATCCTAATTACGCCTTGCGGTGGATACTATCCTCGGCGATGCGAGGACGCCGCGCGGATGAAAGCGAGGCAGCAGCGAGCATCATTTTAGCCGACGCTCAATCAGCGACGCCATGCAGGTGCCGATACAGAGTGCGTGCGTTCGTCGTGATCGCGGGCACTACAGAGACACACGTCGCGCGGACATGATGGGGCGTACTTCATGCCAGCGCATGCATCACGCGTCGATTGCGCGCAAGACGCGGACACAGTCGCATCCATTGAAGAAGTGCGATGGGGTCGCTTCGTGGGACATAGCCAGCAGCAGCGGATGTGTGCCGGAACGGCGCGTACGCCGATCCAAATCGAGGCGCGTGTCAGACTGATCCGCCCTTAAGTCGGATCTATCCTACTCCGCGGGTCGGGCAATCACGTGCGCAACCACATCGTGAAGACGAACCGCGGCGCGCCTCCTGCATCCAGAAAGCCCGGTTTATATGGGCTTCGCAGCGCTGATGCGTGCTCTCGACACGCGTCTGATCTCGGCAGCATGGCGCCGAGGTCTAGTCCAATAGGCTTAAGCAGAATTGCCACATTGCCCACTTGGTACGCCCTTTGCGGAGATTGTGGAGGTGCACTGCAATATCGGACAACAGACGCACCGTGACTCACCCGGTCTTTGAGGTCACGGGATAAGAGAGCTATTCAATGTCAATGGTTTCTCCGCGCGATCTCGTGGCGATCGCGCGAACAGGTAACGCTGTCTCGAAATTCATTAAGGTCGTTCGCCCCACAACGGGACGGTCGATCGCACAATCTCATTATGAAACGGCCTTTTCGATCAGCCGCAAAGCTGCCGTGGAGGCCGATCGGGCGCATCACGTTGCCCAAGGAAAGCATTTGTCCGGTGGCGGCTTCGGCTTCAATGAGCCAACGGACGAGTTCGGTATGACGCCCGTTGGCGGCCGGCGCAAGCGGGTCGTGGATGTGGTCGTTGCTGCCGCACTTACGTTCCTCCTGTCGCCTTTACTACTTTTGACGGCAATTGCCGTGAAGCTCTGTAT
>JAEZAW010000340.1 GCA_023430315.1 Pseudomonadota bacterium
AGTGGTGGTCGCGCTCGCGTATCTGATCGATCCCGACACGCCGAAGAACGATGGTGCGTTCAGGCCGCTGAACGTGAAACTCAAGGAAGGCACGGTGGTGTGGCCGCGCGAAGGTGCGCCGGTGACACTGTGCACGAACCACTGCGGGCAGGAGATCATCGAGGCCATCATTCGCGCGCTGGCGCCGGCATGTCCGGAACGGGCCATGGCGGGCTGGGGGCGGCGCTTCCGTGTCGCGATTCTCGGTACGGATCCGCGCACGTCGAAGCCGTTCATCTGGCATCTCTTCCAGGCGCGGCCGGGCGGTGGCGCCTCGTCCGCTGGCGACGGATGGGCTGGGGCCGGCGAATGGCAGGCGGCGGGTGGCATCAAGTTCGGCAGCATCGAGGTGCACGAGGTGCGCTTTCCCTTTTTCTTCCGCCGTCACGAGTTCCGTCCCGACAGTGGCGGCGATGGTCGCTATCGCGGCGGTCCCGGCGCGGAATTGGAAATGGTCATCGAGACGGCGGAGCCTGCCGTCGGCAACACGGCCGGCGACGGCGTGAAGTACGGCGCTTGCGGGATGGTCGGCGGGAAAGATGGCGCGCCGCATAACTATTGGCTGGAGTCGAAGGGATCGCCGGATCGGCCGCTCAAGACCAAGGAGACAGGCGTGGTGCTCAAGCCAGGCGATGTGCTGCAGGTGCGCTCGGGCGGTGGCGGCGGCTGGGGCTCACCTGACGAGCGGACCGACGAGGCGCGCGCGCGTGACGTCACGCTTGGCTTCGTGACGCGCTGAGAGGTGACGCGGATGTATCGCATTGGAATTGACGTCGGCGGCACTTTCACGGACCTCGTGGCCGTGGATGCGGAAGGCCAAGTCGCCATCGCCAAAGCCGCATCGACGCCGCAGGACCAGTCGATCGGCGTCATGGACGGCCTTGAGCGGTTAGCGGAAGCTATCGGCATCACGCGCGCCGACATGCTCGCCAAGACCGAGATCATCGTCCACGGCACGACGGTCGCGACGAACGCGCTGCTCGAGCACAAAGGCGCCAAGGTCGGTCTGCTGACGACGGAGGGGCATCGCGACATCGTCGAGATGCGCGAAGGTCTCAAGGACGATCGCTACAACCTGCGCCAGCCGCCGCCGGATCAGCTCGTACCGCGCGAGCGTCGTCTCGGTGTACGCGAGCGCATCCGGCCAGATGGCCGGATTGAAGTGCCGCTCGATCGCGCCTCGCTCGAAGCTGCCATTGCGTCGTTGAAGCGCGACGGCGTCGAGGCCGTTGCGGTGTGCTATCTGCATGCGTGGCGCGATGGCGCGCACGAGCGGGCGACGGTCGAGGCCGTGAAAGCGGCGCTCGGCGATACGTACGTGTGCCGCTCGTCGGAGGTGCTGCCGCAGATCAAGGAATACGACCGCGTCTGCACGACGATCGTGAACGCGTACGTCGGCCCGGTGCTGGAGCGCTACCTGACGCGGCTTGCGACGCGCCTCGGCGAGGCGGGGTTGGCCGGTCCTGTGCTCATCATCCAGTCGCACGGCGGCGTCGCGACGATCCCCGATGCCGTGCGGCTCGCGGCCGGCGCGGTGCTTTCGGGCCCGGCGGGGGGTGTCGCGGGAAGCCGCTATGCCGCGCGGCTCATGGAGCACGGCGATCTCATCCCGTTCGACATGGGCGGCACATCGACGGACATCTCGCTCGTCATCGGCGGTGAGGCGGCCATCGCCTCGGATCGCCGGCTTGGCGGACAGCGCGTCGCGCTGCAGAGCCTCGATATCGCGAGCATCGGCGCGGGCGGCGGCTCCATCGCCGAGGTCGATGCGGGCGGCATCCTGCATGTCGGCCCGGAGAGCGCAGGCGCCATGCCCGGCCCGGCCTGTTATGGTCGCGGCGGTACGCGCGCGACGGTGACGGACAGCAATTGCGTGCTCGGCTTCCTCGATCCCGACAACTTCCTCGGCGGTCGCGCGCACCTCGATGCACCCGCGGCCGAGGCGGCGGTCGATCGCGTCGCGGCGAAGCTCGGTGTCGATCGCATGACGGCCGCCGAAGGCATTCACCGCATCATCAACACGCGCATGGCCGAGGGCATCCGTCTCGTGTCAGTGCGGCGCGGCGTCGATCCGCGGCGCTTTGCCATTCTCTCGTTCGGCGGCGCGGCGGGCTTGCACGTGACGGATGTGGCGCGCCAGCTCGATGTGACGCGCGTGATCGTGCCGCGGCTTGCGGCTGTGCTTTCGGCGTGGGGTATGCTCGCCTCGGATCTGCGCTATGAGCTCGCGCGCACGCATATTGGCGACGCTACGCATCTCGATGCGGATCAGCTCAGAGCCGCATTCGGTGAGCTCGAGGCGGAGGGCCGCGCACGCATCAAGGCCGCAGCGCATACGGGCGAAGTGCGCGTGCAGCGCTCCGCCGACATGCGCTACGGCGAGCAGATATTCGAGGTGAACGTGCCGCTCGACGGGATCGCGCTCGATGATCCGAAGCTCGTCGCGCGCATGTCCGATGCCTTCCACGCACGGCATGAGGAACTTTACACGTACAGCCTGCGCGATCAGGAGGCCGTGCTCATCAATGCGCGAGCGGCCGTCATCGGCGCCTTGCCGAAGCTCCCGCAGGAGCCGGCGCTGCCCACACGCGCGCCTGCCGCGCCGCATCGCCAGCGCAGGGTCTATCTCGGTGGCTGGCGTGATGTGCCGGTTTATGCACTCGATGCGCTGGCGTCGGGCCAGGTTGTGGAGGGGCCGGCCGTTGTCGAGTCGGCGCCCACGACCGTGCTGCTGCGCGCCGGCGATCACGCGACGACCACGGCTTTTGGATGGCTCGACATTCAAGTCGGCTGATCCCGAACCGGCCACACGTGCCGGAGCCCCCATCGGAGAACACGATGCCCAAGACCGCGCGAGGCTTGAACTACGTCGCCGATGACCTGAGACCGCCGTGGCGGACGTCGGGCCTGCCGGTCGTGTTCAATCATGGCATCGGCACCAATCTCGGCATCTGGTCGTCGTGGGTGCCTGTGGTGGCGGCGCGTCACCCGATGGTGCGTTTCGACATGCGCGGTTTCGGGCAATCCCCCGTGCCGTCGGCCGATCACCGCTGGACCTTCGACGAGCTGGTCGATGATCTCCTGGAGGTTGCCGCGACGACGGGCGCAAAGAAGGTGCATGTCGTCGGCGAGTCCATCGGCGGAACGATCGCGCTTGTCGCAGCGCTCAAGGCGCCTGAGCGCTTTGCGTCGATCGCGGTTTCCAACGCTTCGCATCGCGGGCCGGGCATCACGAACATCCAGGGGTGGCGCAAGACGTACGAGAGCCAGGGCAATGCGGCGTGGAATGCCGAGATGATGACGAACCGCTTCTATCCTGGAGCGGCTGATCCGGCGGCACTGGCGTGGTTCTCGAAGGTGCAGGAGCAGGCCGATCGGCATGTGGTGCTCGCTCTGGCATCGTTGCTGGCCGGCGCTGATCTCAGCGAGGCGCTGCGTGGATTGAAGGTGCCGCTGTCGATCACGCTGCCGGACTCGAGCCCGTTCATTGCGCCATCGCATGGTGCGGAGATGCACGCTCTTGTTCCGAACTCGCGCCTGAGGATCGTGCCGCATGCCAAGCACGGCCTGCCCTTCAGCCATGCGCGGACCGAAGCCGAGGCGCTGGTCGCATTTCTCGCTGAGATCGAGGGGGAGAAGGCAGCCTAGCGAGAAGCGTC
>JAEZAW010000041.1 GCA_023430315.1 Pseudomonadota bacterium
GTCTCGCGGTGCTCGCCGATGCGATTGCTGGCGATGAAGGCACGAGACTTCCGGGATCGCGTCGCATTGCGCTCCGCAGCAAAGCGGCCACGGCCGGCGTCGCCGTAGATGCGAAGCTGCTCGCCGAGGTCAAAGCGCTCGCGGCCGCGAAATAGACATCAGCCCCGCGCCTGCAGAGACCCAGGCCAACGCGGGGATGGATTTACTTGCTCCCTGTTTCGCTCTTGAGATGAACGTCAGCCGGCACGCACCGGCAGGCATGGAGAGCGACGTTGAGTGACGCACCGCACGGCCGGCCCGACGAGGGCGAGGCCAGCCGCACGCTTCTGGCGATGATCGTCATTCTCACGTTCGCCATGAACATGATCGGGCGCGGCGTGACGGAGACGTTCGCCGTTTTCCTGCTGCCGGTGCAGGAGGGCCTCGCCGTCTCGCGCTCCGAGATCACGCTCACCTATTCGATCTACATGCTCGCGAATGGCGCCACAGGTCCGTTCGCCGGCCAGCTCATCGACCGGCTCGGCGCGCGCATCACCTACGGTCTCGGCATTCTCTCGCTCGGGATCGGCTACTTCCTGGCCGGCTATGCGACGCACATCGTCCACTATTACATCTGTGTCGGTCTGCTCGGCGGCATCGGGGCGGCATCGCTCGGCATGGTGGCGGCATCGAGCCTCCTGAGCCGGTGGTTCGTCAACCGCATCGGCTCGGTCATGTCGCTTCCGTACGCAGCGGTCGGCGCGGGAATGATCGCACTACCGCCACTCGCGCAGCTTCTGGTCCAATGGTACGGCTGGCGCGCGAGCCACCAGTTGATCGGCGCCGGCGTGCTCGCGCTCTTTCCCTTTCTCATGATGCTGCCGCTCGGCCGGATCACTGCCGGCTCGGCGGCATGGCGTGAGCGGCGCGCGGCTCAGACGGGCACTGCCAGCCGCAATCCCTGGCCGGTTTCGGTTGCCGTGCGCACGAGCGCTTTCTGGGGTCTGTTTGCGGCTTACCTCTTCACGTCGGTTGCTGCTTATGCCGTGCTGCCGCAATCGGTGGCGGCACTTATCGAGAGCGGCTTTGCGCCGCTGCTTGCCGCGAGCGCGTTCGGCATGATGGGTCTGCTCTCGACGCTCGGCATTGTCGCAATCGGATGGATGTCCGATCGCTTCGGTCGCCTCATCACGGTGACGATCTCCTATCTCGTCACGATCCTCGGCGTGCTTGCGCTCATTGCAACCGTTCATACGCCATCGCTATTCCTGATGTACGCCTTTGTCGTCTGCTTCGGACTCATGCAGGGCGCGCGCGGGCCGATCCTGGTCGCGCTCGTCTCGGTGCTTTATCCGGGTGGCGGCGTCGGCAGCATCTTCGGCGCGCTCTCGCTGGGCCTCGGCATCGGCGCAGCATTCGGCTCCTGGGCCTCGGGCCTGCTGTATCAGATCGCCGGTGGCTATACGGCGTCGTTCGGCCTTGCCGTGCTGAGCTCCGCGGCCGGGATGCTGATCTTTCTTCTCGTGCCGAGCCTCCGCCACGAACGATTGTATGGACAGATAGCGAGCAGGCATTCCGGCGACAGCCGCTGATAGATCAGCAAGAGAGGCCGCCTGCCCCTTGCAATCTGGTACGTGGCACACCAGCTGTTTGGGAGCGATGTCTACGGTCTGACCGTGGGCCTCGTGGTGCCCTTCGGGCATTTCCTCCCTGGACTTGGGCCGCCCTTCGTGAGCGGCCCTCTTTTTTTGAATTGCGGGCAGTTGAGGAAAATTGCGCCTAGAGCGCGATCTGGAGCATCTCGCGCGCCTCTGATAGATCGCGCAGCAATTCCGTCACAAGCCGTCGCGCTTTAGCGGAAGATCGAACCGCTGGTGGCGAAGAAGTCATTGATCGCGGTCGTGATTGAGGCCGCAACTTTGCGCTGCCATTCCTGTGACAGCATCTGCTTTTCGTCATCTGTGTGACTGATGTAACCGAGCTCGATGAGCACCGCCGGCGTCTCGGCTTGGCGAAGAACGAGGAAGTTGGCGGAGCGCTGCGGATCCCGACTGAGCTGAATGCTGCCGCGGAGGCGTTTGGCAGCGATCTGCCGGAAGTTGAGCGCGAGGCCGGTTGTCTCGCGCGCCATGAGATCGAACAGGATGCTCTTCACGTCGTCCTGGGAAACCTCGGTCGGCAAATGCGCGCCGGCGAGCAGATCAGCGGCGTTCTCCTTGTCGGCGAGCTTGCGAGCGCGCTCGTCGGAGGCGCTCTGCGAGAGCGTATAGATCGTAGCGCCGCGGATCGCGTGCGCGAGCTCGCGGGCCTCGAGCGAGTCGGCGTGCAGCGAAATGAAGAGCTGCGCCTCGTGATCGCGCGAGAGCCGGATACGCTGCTCGAGCGGCACGAAGGCATCGGTCGAACGTGTCATGAGCACGCGATATTTTCCGCTCGCAAGCAGCGCGCGCTCGAGCTCACGCCCCACGGCGAGGACAATATCCTTCTCGACGCCGACTGCCCCCCGAGCGCCGCTATCGACGCCGCCGTGCCCCGGATCGATCATGATCAGCGGCACGCGTGGTGCATCCGGCGCGGATTTGGCCGCCGGCAGCGGGGATGGTGGCGTCGCATCGCTCAATCGCAAACGTGCCGCGCTTTCTCGGGCCGCCGCGACCTCGCTTTCGCTCAGACCGGCCGTGCTCGCGGGAATGAAGTCGAGCTCCAGCCGGTGGCGGCCGCGCGCACCCTCACGTATGAGCCGGGTTGCCTCGACCTGCACCGATCCGTCCGTCTCGATCACCACACGCGCCCTGCCGGCTGCGAAGGCGCCGAAGCGAAAGCTCGTGACCAGCCCCGTGCCGTTGCGGCCGGTCGCGGGTGGGATCGCGAACTCCACGTTGCTTATGTCGATGACGACCCGATCGGGCGCCTGGAGGCGGAAGACCTGATACTCGACCGGCCCCGTAAGCTCGACGGCCATGCGCGTCAGCGAGCGATCGCCGCTCACCGATGCCCCATCTGCGACAACTGGTCCTACGGGGGACGGAGGCGGCGCGGGGGTCTTCGTTTCTGAACGCGGCTCAGGAGCCGGAGCGGGTGGAGGCGGGGGTGGGACCGGCATGGTCTTGACGTGCGTGGATCCCTGCGCCCAAGCCGGCGCGGGGCCGAGCACGGTGCATGAAAGGGCCGCCAGAGCGCTGCCTGCGAGGGCGAGCACGCTCGCAATGACCAGACTCGACGTCAGTAAACGCATTGTCCCCCTGCTTATCCGGCCGCTCCCCCGTACCGCGGACCGAAGTTAACCCAATCTTGGGCGAATCGATGCCCACATGTATCTGCGGGCACATGCAAAGTGATCACCAGTGCCGGCTTATGCCTTCTACGGGCCTTGCCTCGCCAGGGGCTTGGCCGTAGATGTATCAGAGTGTGTCGTTCTTGCCGCGACGAGTTGCTGCTGGGACCTGTTCGTTTCCCGCCAAGCCGTTGAGCGCGAGCTGCCTGAAGCGTCCTGCATCGCAATGCGGGAAAGGCCTCAGGAGGACTGTGGCCCAAATTCGGGTCGCATCGCAAAGCTCACAGCTGAGTGTGGGGCCAGCTCAGGCCGCAGTTTCGTTGTCGCTCCAGCTCGTTATGCCGCCATTCCTGTTTCGGCGACATGACCCGTCCAGGGGCGAGGCCGACGGCGTGATCGCGCTGGCGCTTGCGACGCATGGTGTGCCGGAGCTTCGTTTTCCGGCTGAATTGCGGCTCCGCAGCCTTCAGGGCTCAGGACGCCGGTTATGAGCAGTTTCGAGCCCGCGCGCCTCGCAAGAGAGCGAAGGTCGGAACGTATTAAGAACAAAGGGGTGCCCAACCCCTTCGAGGACCAATGATACACGGAAGTCCCACCCATCATACCCCGACCGTTCCCGGCCTCCGGGCACGGCAAGGCGCTGCACACGCTGGATCGGCTGCCGTTGACGCGGCTGTATCCTGCGCATCGGGCGCAAAGGGGTGGCCGGCTCCGTTTGGGATCACGCTATCAGCCAACCCGCGCCCAAGCCCCGCGCACTCGCTGAGCCCCCATCGCACACGCGACAGGACGACGAGCCCCGGGCGGCGCGCCCAGGATCAAAGACAATGGAAAAGAACAAAATGCTTATCGATGCCACCCACCCGGAGGAGACCCGGGTGGTGGTACTCAGAGGCGGTCGGGTAGAGGAGTTCGATTACGAGTCGGCATCGCGCAAACCACTGCGCGGCAACATCTATCTGGCCAAGGTAACGCGCGTCGAGCCCTCGCTCCAGGCCGCGTTCGTCGAGTACGGCGGCAATCGCCACGGCTTCCTCGCCTTCAGCGAAATCCATCCCGACTACTACCAGATCCCTTTTGCGGACCGGCAGGCGCTCATCGACGAGGAAGTCGAGGAAGAAGCCCGTGCCGAGCGCGAAGCCGACGCGCGTGCCGAGCGGCGCGAGCGCGGTGACCGCGGCGGCGAACGTCGCGGCCGTGGCCGCAATCGCCGGGGCGGACGGCCTTCGGCTGACGTGGACACCGACGGTGGCGACGGCGCCGAGGCTGCCGCGCCGGAGACCATCGAGGATGTCGCCCGTCTCGATGCGCCAGAGGAAGACGATCTCGACGATGCCGGCCAGTATGCTGGTGATCGCGAGCCTGAGCCTCACGTGGCCGAGGACGAAGCCGCCGAAGCACCGGCCGCAGTCCCGCTCGCTCACGCCCGCGAGGAGACGCTGAGCGAGCCGGTGGAAGAAGTGGCAATCGAGACGATCGACGTCGGCCACGCCCAGGCACACGAGTCTGTAGCGGAACCTGCCTCCGACGCGACCGTATCCGACGAAGATGCGCCAAAGCAGATCGGCCTGGTCGAAGAAGTCGGTGTGACCGAGGTCGACAGCAACGGCGCGACAGCTGAGTCCGTCGAGCAGGTCGGCGCCGAGGACGCACTCGAAGAGCTGCCCGAGCGCCCGCAGCGCCGCCGCGCACGCCAGTACAAGATCCAGGAAGTCATCAAGCGCCGCCAGATCATCCTGGTGCAGGTCGTCAAGGAGGAGCGCGGAAACAAGGGCGCGGCCCTGACCACCTATCTCTCGCTCGCCGGCCGCTACACCGTCCTCATGCCGAACACGGGCCGGGGCGGCGGCATCTCGCGCAAGATCACCAACGCCCAGGACCGCAAGCGCCTCAAGGCCATTGCCGAGGAGCTCGAGGTGCCGGAGGGCATGGGCCTCATCGTCCGCACGGCCGGCGCCGCGCGCACGAAGCAGGAGATCCGCCGCGACTTCGAGTATCTGCTGCGCCTCTGGGAGAGCGTGCGCGACCTTACCTTGCGCTCGACGGCACCATGCCTCGTCTACGAGGAAGGGAATCTCATCAAGCGCTCGCTGCGCGACCTCTATTCCAAGGACATCGACCAGGTTCTGGTGGCCGGCGAGGAGGCTCACGAGGAGGCCCACGGCTTCCTCAGCATGCTCATGCCCGGCCACGCCGACAGCGTCATTTCCTATCGCGAGCCGGAGCCGCTCTTCTCGCGCTTCCAGATCGAGCGCCAGCTCAATGCGATGTTCAGCCCATACGTAACGCTGCGCTCGGGCGGTTACCTCGTCATCAACCAGACCGAGGCGCTGGTCGCCATCGACGTGAACTCCGGCAAGTCGACGCGCGAGTTCTCGATCGAGGAGACGGCCCTCAGCACGAACCTCGAAGCAGCGGACGAGATCGCCCGCCAGCTCAAGCTGCGCGACCTTGCCGGCCTCATCGTCGTCGACTTCATCGACATGGAGGAGAAGCGCAACAACCGCGCCGTGGAGCGCCGCATCAAGGATGCGCTGCGCCATGACCGCGCCCGCATCCAGGTCGGTCACATCTCGCACTTCGGCCTTCTCGAGATGTCGCGTCAGCGCCTCAGGACGGGCGTGCTCGAGGGTTCGACCTCGCAGTGCCCGCACTGTCAGGGCACAGGGATCATCCGCTCGACGGAGTCGGTCGCGCTTGCCGTGCTGCGCGGCATCGAGGACCACCTTATGAAGGGGCCCGTGACCTCGATCGCGGTCCTCACCACGGCGAGCGTCGCGCTCTACATCCTCAATCATAAGCGCGGCTTCATCACCGAGATCGAGCAGCGCTACGGCATCTTCGTGAGCGTCCAGGCGAGCGAGCGCATGCAGGGCGCCAATTTCGCCATCGAGCGCACGAGCGAGCCGACGGCAGCACCCGCGCGTGCCCAGCGCAATGTCGTCAGCATGGACTGGGGCTTCGACGGCAGCGAAGCCGAAGAGGAGGCTGAAGAGCGGCCGGAGCCGCGAAGCGAAGCCCGCGAGCCTCGCGAAAGCGGCGCTGGCGAGGAAGAAGGCGGCGAGCAGCGCTCGCGTCGGCGTCGCCGTCGTGGCCGCGGTCGCCGCGACCGTCAGGATGCGGCCGGCGAGCCGCACGAACAGCGCGCGCCGGACGATGAGATCGCTCGGCATGAGGATGCGGAAGCAGAGGGCGCCGAGGCGGGCGGCAGCGAAGCCGACGAGG
>JAEZAW010000070.1 GCA_023430315.1 Pseudomonadota bacterium
GTGCAGCACGGTCTTCGAGCCGCCGAACACCAAGCCGTAGTCGATGCCGCCGACGGAGAGCGGATAGTGCCTGCCGCGGAAGTAGAGGGACCCGCCGCCGCCGGAGCCGCCGATGATCCATCCGGCCTTGTAGATCGTGAGCGTGACAGCACCGCTGTCGGCGTAGGTGGCGCGCGACATGCCGACGATAGCGACCAGCGCGATCAGCGCCGTGCGTAGCAACGATGGTATCCTCATGGAGCACCTCTCCCGAACGGTTCAGAGCTGGCGGCGATAGAAAGCGAATCGCACGTGCACAGCTAAGCGGCAGTTTGAGGAAACAAGATGGTCAGTGTGATTGTTGCGCTGCATGTGTGCCTTAGCTGCATCAGCGCGGTGAATCCTCCTAACTATACAGGCTTCAGGAACTAGGAATGCCGTCGCCGTGGCGGTAAGGAGGGCGTGGATTTTTGCCCTATTCACAAAGAGGCCCGGCATGAGGGGAGCCATGAGATCTGCTTGCGCGCTCGTTCTGGTCATGAGTGCCGCTGCACTGCTGGTGCTGACGGGCGCCGGTCCGGCAAGGGCTCAGGCCGCTTCGCTCGACGAGAAGATCAACGCCTACATCGGGTGCATCAATCGGCTCTCGGAGCGTTCCTACGATTCGCGCCGGCGCTATTTCAGCTGGGCTGCCCAGAGCGGACCCACCGGCAAGGAACGCATCATCTACGGCCTCTACACCATCTACGACACGACCGACTGCAAACGGAATGTCGATAGGGTGAACGCGCTCGAGCCGCGCGATGCCGCTCTCGAGACCGCCGCCTCCAACTATGCGGAGGCCGTGGGCATTCTCGAAGGCCTGCTGAAGGAAGCCGACGACTACTACACGCAGGAGAATTACAAGGACGACAAAATGGCCAAGGGCCGGGCCATGCATCCGCGTCTCGTCGCGGCCTGGGATGCCTTCGCCGCCGCCGACCAGAAGCTGCGCGTCGGCATCGACGAACTCCAGGATGCCATGACGGCGCAGCGGATCGCCGAGATTGAGCGCACGGAAGGCATCAAGGACCGCTATCACGTCGAGGCCGTGATGCTGAGCGCCAAGCGCCTCATGCGCGTCCAGTCGGCGGCCAAGTCCGATATTGTCGCCATTACCAAAGCGCTCGAGGACTACGAGGAAATTCTCAAGGCGACCGATGCCTATGCCGAGGCCAATAAGGACAGCAAGATCGGTTCGAGCTTTGTGAGCTCCGCGAAGGCATTCCTGACGACGGCGAAGCAGCTCATGCGCCGCGTTCGCGACAAGGTGCCCTACAGCCAGGGCGACAAGATGATGCTGGATGCCGGTGGCGGGTGGATGGTCGAAGGATCGCCGGCAAGGCTCTCGCGCGACTACAACCAGCTCGTCGGTAGCTACAATCGCGGTGGCCGTTTCTAGGGCACGATCAAACTCAGGTGAGTGCTTCTGCTGCGCGCGTCATCCCGGGGCCGAGGTAGGCGCGCATGCGCTCTTCCGCGATCAGCGATGTGAAGTTCGGCACTTGCGTGACGGTTCCGCTGGCAACGAACAGAAAACGCTCTGCGATCTCGTTCAGTATTTCCAGGTGATAGCTCGCGGTCGGGTGCAGACACAGGAAGACGAGGCGGCCTTCCGCGCGCAGCTTGCGGAAGAAGTCGAGCATGAAGCCGATGTAGCCGTCCTGCGTGTTGAACTGTGGCTCGTCGAAGAGATGCACGACCGGACGTTCGACAGGCGAGGGCGCGAGAAAGGCCGAGGGCACGAGCTTGCGGAAGCGCCGGACCTGATAGGACTGGTGGTAGTGAATAGCGAGGCGGTCGCGCTCGGCATACTTGACGCGGTGAATGTCAGTGCCGGCAACCAGCACGCGGCCGCTCGTTGGCACATTAGAGCCGGTCATCATCTCGAATAGCGTCGTCTTGCCAGCGCCGTTGGGACCGACGACGCCGACGATGCCGGGGCCATCGATCGAGAGGTTTGCTTCGAGCTTGAACGTCTGCTGGCGCGCGATGAGCCCGCGCGTGTAGATCTTGCGCAAGTTCTGCAGTGAGATCAGGGGGACGCCTGAATCCATGGTCATCGTCAGACTCCCAGCAGGCGTTGGCGCAGGGCATCGTCGTCGCGCAGCGTTGCGGCATCGCCCGACCAGGCGACCGTGCCGCGATCGAGCACGACCGCGCGATCGGCGACCGACAACGCGATCTCGGCATTCTGTTCGACAACGACCGCGGCAATGCCTTCGGACTTGAGGCGCCGTACGGTCGCCAGTACATCCGAGACTATTTTCGGCGCGAGGCCCTGGCTTGGTTCGTCGAAGAGCACGAGGCCCGGCGATCCGAGCAACGCGCGTGCGATCGACACCATCTGCATCTCGCCGCCCGAAAGGTTCTCGGCCTCGCGGTGCATGAGATATTCGAGCGGCGAGAAGATCGAGAAGGTCTCGTTGATCGTCCAGGCGCGGAAGGGCGTCTTCTTGATGGCGATGCGGAGATTTTTCGCGACCGTCAGCGTCGGGCAGAGGCGCCGGTCGTCCGGCACCCAGCAGACGCCGGCGCGCGCGATCTCGTGCGTCGGTGCGCGCGTGACATCCGCGCCGTTGAAGTGAATGCTGCCGCGGCGCGGGCGTGTAAGGCCGAGGATCGAACGGATGGTCGTCGTCTTGCCGGCGCCGTTGGCCCCGAGCAGCGCCAGCACCTCGCCTTTCGCGACGCCAAGCGACACGCCATAGAGCGCCTGCGTTTCGCCGTAGAAGGTATCGATGCCTTGAATCTCGAGGATCATTCGAAGCTCCCGAGATTCGAGCGCTTCACCCACGGATTTTCCCGAAGCTCGCGCGGCGTGCCTCGCGCGACCACCTGTCCCCAGTGAATGACGGAGATGCGGTCGGCGAGCGAGAACAGGAAGCGCATGTCGTGTTCCACCGCGACGATCGTGAGCTTGCCCTTAAGGCTCCTGATCAGCTCGGCGAGGCGCAGCGTGCCATCCGTGCCGAGTCCGGAGGTCGGCTCGTCGAGGCACAGCACGCGCGGGCGCTGCGCCAGCGCGACGGCGATTTCTAGTGCGCGCCGCTCGCCGTACGACAGGAGCTTGGCGGAGACGGCCGACTTCGCGCCGAGACCGACCGAGGCGAGCACATCGTTGGCCTCTTCGGCTAGGCCTGAATCTCCGGCGACTGCGCGGCGCATGTCGTACCCGCGGGCGCGAAAAGCCGGCAGGGCCACCATGACGTTTTCCTGCGCAGTAAAGTCGTTGAAGAGCGTCATGATCTGGAAGGACCGCGCGACGCCCTTGCGCGCAATGGCGTGCGGCTCCAGGCCGGCCACGTCCGCGCCATCGAGACGAATGCGGCCGCGGTTTGGTTTCACGCGCCCCGTGAGCGTGTTGAAGAACGTGGTCTTGCCGGCGCCATTCGGCCCCATGATGCCGTGCAGCTCGCCCTCGTTGACGGACAGATTGATCTCTTCGAGAACGACGCGATCCCCGAACCGCACATGCACGCCTTCGGCTTCGATGAGTGCCATCAGCCGCTCCTGGGCGCAGAGCTGAGGGTGTCGGGCGTCGCGCCGCGTGCCTTCCAGCGCTCGACGAGCAGCTTGAAACCGCCTGCAATGCCCTCGGGCCGGAAGAGAACCAGCAACACGAACATCGTGCCGAAGTACAGCATCCAGGCAGTGGTCATGGCGCCGATCACGTCGCGCGCAATGAGGAAGACGATGACGCCGATCACAGGTCCCCAGAAACTCACGAGCCCGCCGCCGATGAGCGTCATCATCACCACGAGGCCCGATTGCGCGAGGTTCATCACGTCCGGGAAGGCCGAGCGCTGCGCCATTGCGAAGAGGCCTCCGGCGAGGCCCGAGAAGGCGGCGGAGATGACGATGGCGCTGAGCTTATAAGCCCACACGTTGTAGCCGAGATGCGCCGTGCGAACCTCGCTTTGGCGGATCGCGGAGAGAATGCGGCCATAGGGCGAGTTCACGAGCCGCCACATCAGCACGACGACGACGGCGAAGGCTGCGAGCACGAAGTAGTAGAGGCTCTCGTTGTCGGCGATATCGAGGTGCGCAACGCCGAGATTGACTGGCAAGCGTACGATATTGAGCAGACCGTCCTCGCCGCCCGTGACGCTGTGCCACTTCACCGAAATCGTCCAGAAGATCTGTCCGAACGCGATGGTCAGCAGCGCGAAGTAGATGCCGCGCCGATGTGCGATGAAGAGGCCTACGAGAAGACCGGCGAGTGCGCCGGCAAGCATCGCGCCCGCAAGCGCGACCCAGAGATTGGCAGCCACGTTGAATTGCGTGAGCCCAAAAGCGTAGGCACCGATCCCGAAGAAGGCGCCGTGACCGAACGATGGCAGGCCTGACGTGCCAAGCAGCAGATTGAAGGCGAGCGCATAGATCGACCAGATCAGAATCTCGACGCCGATGTAAGGATAGAGTCCGATCGTGCTGATCCAGAGGGGCACGGTTGCCAGCACCAGCCATGCGCCGAGCATGGTGGGTGTGATCAATCGCGCGTCGCTCGACGTGTCGGTCATGATCCCCTCAAACCTCCAGCATGCTTTTCTTGCCGAAGAGACCGCGCGCCCGGAAGGACA
>JAEZAW010000073.1 GCA_023430315.1 Pseudomonadota bacterium
ACCGGCTGACGCAGGCCGTGCGGCTCGTGGTCCCCTGTGGCCGCCACGACTGCTTGAGGAATTGCCGGGCCGGCGCGATGCGCCGGCCTTTTTCATTTCCGGACGGCCGTGACCAGGATCTCGACCAGATCCTTGTCCCATAGCGTCACGCCGATGCACGCCCGCTGCGGGGGATTTTCGCGATCCACCCACTCGTCCCACGCGCGATCCATCTCCGGCTTCTTGCTCATGTCGGTGATGTAGACCGTAGAGCGGAGGATGCGCGACTTGTCCGAACCCGCTTTGGCGAGCGTGGCATCGATCTGAGCCAGCGTGTCCCTCGTTTGCGCGTAGAGATCGCCAGATTTATCCTTGGCGGTCGCAACCGCATAGATGATGCCATCATGGGCGACGGCGCTGCTGCGCGTCGGCACAGTGCCGGTAAAGCGCTTGATCATGATCATGCTCCTTTGGATTGATTGACGCGAAGCAATGTCGATGGCCGGAAACCTATTGGCAAGCACCGATGCCCCCGATGCCCCCGATGCTGGCCAAGGGCGCCCCGTGCCGCTAGGATCACATAATGGCTTCTGCACCGCTCAAGCGCATGACAGTCGACGAGTTTCTGGTCTGGGCCGAAACCCAGCCGGAGCGGCGGTTCGAGCTCGTCCACGGTCAGCCCATCGCCATGTCGCCCGAGAGAGCGCGACACGCAGAGGCAAAGGCCGAAATCTACGTTGCACTGAGAAACGCGATCCATCGGGCCGCACTGCCATGCCATGTACTTCCTGATGGCATGACTGTCCGCATCGACGATGAGACTGCCTTTGAGCCTGATGCGCTGATTTATTGCGGACCGCGAGTTGACGGCGACGAGGTGGAGGTTCCCAACCCCATCATCGTCGTCGAAGTGCTTTCGCCGGCGACTGCAAAATACGACACCGGCGCTAAGCTTGCCGGCTACTTCCAGGTGCCCAGTGTCCAGCACTACCTGATTGTGGACCCGGCCTCACGCCTGATCGTCCACCACGCCCGCCAGGACGACACCACGATCATCACGCGCGTCGTCACCGACGGCACGATTGATCTCACGCCGCCCGGCCTTGCCCTCGCCCTCCCGGATGTGTTCCCATCCCCCTGAGGAAACAAAATCCGAAGGGAGGGCGCGCACGTGAAACTCTCCGGCGCATCCTACGACGAGCTTTGCGGCAGCTTCCGCTGGGAGATGCCGGCGCGCTTCAACATCGCTGAGGCCATCTGCGACCGCCACGCGCGCGCAACGCCCGATGCCCCTGCGCTGATCCACGAAGCCGGTGACCGTAGCGTCGCCGTCTGGTCGTTCGCGCGGATCAAGGAAGGGGCCGACCGGCTCGCGCACGCGCTGGCGGCTCTCGGCGTCACCCGCGGCGCCATCGTCGCGATCCATCTCTCGCAGTGCCCGGAAAACCTCATCGCACACGTGGCTGCGCACAAACTCGGCGCCGTCGCGATGCCGCTCTTTGCGCTCTTCGGCCCCGATGCCGTGCGCTTCCGCCTCGAGGACAGCGGCGCGGCCATCCTCGTCACGTCCGACGACAACATGGAGCGCGTCGCCACCGGCCTGACGGACATTCCAACGCTCCGCCACATCATCTCGATCGATGGGCCGGGAGCGTTCGGCGCCAAGGGATTCTGGGAGCTGACGGCCGCGGCTTCATCCAGCAGCGTCGCGACGGACACCTCGGTCGATGATCCCGCCTACCTCATGTACACGTCCGGCACGACCGGCAATCCCAAGGGCGTGCTCCATGCGCAGCGCGTGCTTTTGGGACATCTCCCCGGCGTGATGGTGCCGCACAATCTCTTCCCGCAAACCGGCGATCGCTTCTGGACACCAGCCGACTGGGCCTGGGCCGGCGGCATCTTCGACGTGCTGTTGCCGTCGCTCTACTTCGGTGTACCCGTCGTTGCGCAGCGCCTCGCGAAGTTCGAGCCCGATGCCGCGTTCGCACTCATGGCGCGGCACGGCGTGCGCAACGTCTTCATGCCGCCGACGGCACTGCGCATGCTGCAGGCGATCCCCAATCCGCGCGCGCACTACGACTACAAGCTGCGCTCTCTCGCTTCCGGCGGCGAGCCCATGGGCGCCGATATCATCGCTTGGGGCCAGGAAACCTTCGGCATCACGCTCAGCGAGTTCTACGGCCAGACCGAGGTCAATCTCGTCGTCGGCAACTGCCCGCCGGTCTTTCCCGCCAAGCCCGGCTCGATGGGTCGGCCCGTACCTGGCCATGTCGTCGAGATCGTCGATCGCGACGGCAACGTGCTCCCGGCAGGCGAGGTTGGCATCGTCGCCGTGCGCCGGCCTGACCCCGTCATGTTCCTCGAATACTGGAAGCAGCCCGAGGCAACGGCCGACAAGTTCCGCGGCGAATGGTGCCTGCTCGGCGACATCGCGGCCAAGGACGAGGATGGTTATTTCTGGTTCCAGGGGCGCGATAACGACATCATCAAGTCGGCCGGCTACCGGATTGGCCCCGGCGAGGTCGAGGAATGCCTCCAGAAACACCCGGCCGTGGCGTTTGCCGGTGTCATCGGCACACCCGATCCACTGCGCGGTGAGGCGGTCACAGCCTTCATCGTGACGCGGCCCGAATATGCGGGGAGCACCGATCTCGCCAACGAGATCCAAGCCTTCGTCAAGGAGCGGCTGGCGGCCCACGAATACCCGCGTCGCGTCCACTTCATTGCCGAGATGCCCATGACCGTGACCGGCAAGATCCGCCGGGTTGATCTGCGCCAAATGGCGGCCAAGTTCTAGCCCACGTCCTTTTCTTCGGCCCTCGCGTCGCGTACCATGTCCGGACATAACAAACCAGGCATGAGGGAGCGCGTCATGGCGGGCACTGTCGTCGAGAAGCTGGCCGAATATGGGGTTGCGGAACGTGACCGCGCGCTGCCGGCCGAAGTGCGCCATCACGCCAAGCGGGCGCTGATCGACTGGTTCGCCTCGCTGCTACCCGGCACTGAGATCGATCCCGCCCAGGCCATGATCAAGGGCCTCGCCGACGAGCTTGGCCACGGCAAGGCATACGTCTACGGCTCCGGCAAGTTCGGATCGCTGCGCACGGCAGCACTCATCAACGGCACGGCCTCGCACACCATCGAGTTCGACGACATCTTCCGCGACGCCATCTACCATCCCGGCTGCCCGACGATCGGTGCCGCTCTCGCCGCCGCTCAGGCCAAGGGCGCCAGCGCCGCAGATCTCATCACCGCGATCATTGTCGGCTACGAGGTCTCGACGCGCATCGGCCTTTCCGTGCAGCCCTCGCACTACAAGTTCTGGCACACGACCGGCACCGTCGGCACGTTCGGCGCAGCAGCGGCCGTCGCCACCATCCTCAAGCTCAACGAAGAGCAGTTCGCGCACGCGCTCGCGACATCCGCGACGATGGCCGCGGCGCTTCAGCAGGCTTTCCGCTCGGACTCCATGTCAAAGCCGCTGCACGCAGGCCACGCCGCTGAAGCGGGCGCGATGGCTGCCCTCAGCGCCGAGTACGGCATGACCGGCACGCTCGACGTTCTCGAAGGCGAAGCCGGCTTCGGTGCCGCCATGAGCACGACTGTCGACTGGTCTAAGGCGATGGCCGGCCTCGGCGCGCATTACAACATCACGCAGATGACCTTCAAGAACCACGGCTGCTGCGGTCACGCCTTCCCGGCCATCGACGGCGTGCTGCATCTCAAGGCCGCGCACGGCTTCGCACCCGAGGCGATCAAGCGTATTCGCGTCGGCGGCTACCGCGCGACGCTCGAAGTGGCCGGCGTGCCCAAGGCGACGACGCCCTTCGAGGGCAAATTTTCGACGGCCTTCCTCGTCGCGAGCGCGCTCGTCCACGGCAGCGTGCGCCTCAATGCCTACGAGCCCGAGCGGCTCGCCGATCAACGCGTGCAGACGCTTTCGGACAAGGTCGAGCTGAAGCTCGACGAGCAGTGCGCCGCCGACTTCCCCAAGCGCCGCTCGGCCAAGGTTGCCATCGAGCTTGCCGATGGCCGCACGCTCGAGCACTACCAGCCGACGCGCAAGGGCGACCCCGACGCGCCGCTCACCGACACCGACGTCTCGGACAAGTTCCTTGAGCTGACCGGGCCCGTGCTCGGCGCCGATGCTGCAAAGCGCCTGCTTGCGGAGCTTTGGGCTGCGGACCAGCCACACACGCTCTATGCTGTTCCCGGAGACGCCCTGCGCAAAGCAGGCTGACCGGGAGAACGCACATGGGGCTCAAGGACAAGGTCGCGATCATCACGGGCGCGGCGGCAGGCATGGGTGCGGCCACGGCGCGTCTTTTCGCGCGCGAAGGCGCGAAGCTCATGCTTACCGACATCGACGACAAGGACGGGCCAGCCGTTGCCGACGACATCATTCGCGCGAACGGCAATGCGCGCTTCGAGAAGCACGACGTGTCGAA
>JAEZAW010000189.1 GCA_023430315.1 Pseudomonadota bacterium
CCAACCCACCCCCCCCCCCCCCCCGGGGGGGGGGGGGGCGCGGGGGGGGGGGAATCCCTACTGCTAGCGGTCTGCGATCCCCCCCTCCTAACCTCCCCCACCAGGGGGGAGGAATTTGGTGGAGCAAGAAACGCGCGCATCGCTCTAAATCAAATTGCGCTTGGCGAGATTGCGCATGAGATCGGCAACGCCGAACGTCCAGGGCGGGGCCTGATCGGAAGTCGCCATGACATTCGTGAGCGCACCAAGCGGATCGGCGTGAATGGTGACGATGTCGCCTACCTTGTGCGTGAAGCCCATGCCGGGCTGTCCGCGATCCTCGCTCGGCGCAAACATGGTGCCGAGGTAAAGGATCGCGCCATCGGGATACTGATGCGTCTTGCCGATGAGCTGTCCGACGAGATCAGCCGGATCGCGTGCGATCTCGCGCATGGAGGACTTACCCGTCAGGCGGAAGCCTTCCGGACCATCCACGGTCAGATGCACCTCGGTCGCGCGCACCGTGTCGAGCGAGAACGTGGCATCGAAGAAGCGCACGAAAGGTCCGACGGTCGCGGACGCATTGTTGTCCTTGGCCTTGGAGAGCAGCAGCGCCGAGCGGCCCTCGATATCGCGCAGGTTCACGTCATTACCGAGCGTCGCGCCGATGATCGCGCCCTTCGAGTTGACGACCATCGCCACTTCGGGCTCGGGATTGTTCCACGTCGATTTCGGATGCAGACCTGCCGTCATGCCATGACCGACGGCCGACATCGGCTGCGCCTTGGTGAAGATCTCGGCATCCTCGCCGATGCCCACTTCCAGATACTGCGACCACGCGCCGGCCGTGATCAATGTCTGCTTGAGCGCCAGGGCCTCCTTGGAGCCGGGCTTCAGCGCGCGCAGATCACCGCCGAGCTGGGCCTGCACCTGCTTGCGGATAGCTTCGGCCTTCTCGGGTGCACCCTTCGCCTGCTCCTCGATCACACGCTCCAGCATCGAGCGCGGAAACGTCACGCCGGCCGCCTTCACGGCCTGCAGATCGATCGGCGTCAGCAGCCAGGGCTTCGACGCATCGCGATAGACCTCGGGCGTGTTGGCGAGAATCTCGCCGAGCGCACCAATCCGCTCGCCCGCGCCGCTTTTCACGATCGTTGCAGCATCGGTGCGTTCCGCGAGATCACGCATGGTCGGCGCATGGCGCGAGATGTCGTAGACGCCATCTGCGCGCACGGCCACGACCGAGGGCCCTTCCACATCGGGGCGCCAGACGCGTCCGGCGAGCGCGCCCGCGGTTCCGTCCTGGGGTAGCGTCAGGGCTTCCGTCATTCGCGTACGCATGGTGCGTTTCCTCTAAGTCCCGTTCGGATCGATCTTGTCGCCGGTCTGCGCCGGTTTCGGTGGGCCGAGCTGGCTGCTCGGCCGGACATCGCGCGCGGTGGCATAGACCATGAGGCCCGCCCCGAGCACCACGGCAATGGTAGCAAAGATCCATTGATAGGCGACGGGAGAATATCCGGCAGCCGTCTGTGGGAACCAGCTCGGAATGTAGCCCGTCGCGACGGGCACGATCGCGCAGCCGAAGAGCTGGGCCATGTTGGCGGTGGTCGCACCGCGGCCGACGAGATGATCCGGGTAGTGGGTGCGCGCGTGAGTGACGACGGCAATGCCGTAAGACGATGTCGTACACAAAAGAATGATCAGCGTGATGGCGATCGGTGTCGGCGGGTTCGACGCCAAGCCCAGTAGGACCAGGATCGTTGCGGAGGCGCCGCTGATGGCCACCCATTTGCGCGTATCGAAAATACGGTCCATAGGCCCGAAAGCGAGAACGCCGAGGAACTGCGCGAGCGCCATGGCAATCAACACATTGCCGCGCCGCACGGCATCGAAGCCGTGCACGTCATGGAGATAGGGTCCGGCCCACAGACCCATCATCGTCGCCATGACCGAATAGGCGACCGTCTGCAGGCCGAGCACGCGCCAAAGACCCGGCAGGCGCAGAATGGCGATGAAGCCTGCGAGTGCGCCAGCGAGCGTCTCCGGCGGATTGGGAACGGGCACCCGGCCCGGCGGATCGTCCCGCACGAGCCACACGAAAAGCACGCCGACGGCCGCCGACACGCCCGCCATGATGACGAACGTGTTCCGCCAGCCGAGCCATCCCGCAGCCAGCGCGAGTGGCGTCCCCGCCATGCCGACCCCAATCATGCTGAGGCCGAACACCCAGCTCATGGCCGTCGCCCAGCGGTGGCGCGGAAACCAGCGTGAGCAGAGAACGACGACCGACATGAAGCTGCCGCCGAACCCGAGGCCCAGCAGAAAGCGCGCGGCGATCAGCTCGCTGCCGTCTCGCACAACCGCGTGCCAGAGCGCGCCGGCGACGCCGAACGCGGCGAGACCGCCAACCGTGAAGCGAACGCCGATACGGTCGAAAAGGATGCCGACCGGCACCTGCGCCGCCAGAAGCGCGAAGAAAAAGATGGCATTTGCCATCCCGAGCGCCTCGGACGTCAGCTTGAGCTCGACGATGAACTCCGGCGCGAGAACGGTGACGGACGAGCGGAAGAACTGCGAAAGGATCGTCGTCGCCGAGAGCATGACGATGAGGATCGCGGCGGCTCCCGCGGGCGGATTCGAGGTCGACGTTGTCACGCTGGCATTCCAGGAGGAAGCGGCGGTGCTCCGTGTGCCATCGCGGTGAGTGTTAGGCAATGCACTTCGCGTTCGGCGGAGCTGTGGGCAGTCATGCAAGGCGCCGTGGCGTTGCCGCAATGTTCTGTCAGGGTGTAGTCATCCCATGCGTCAGACCGAAGTCGTGTACCGCCGATGATCGCTTCATCCCTCGCCATGCCAGATATCGCCGTCGCGCCCGCGGTCACACTCGAGGGCATTCCGCGTCCGCTCGGCGAGGCCGAGGCCATCGAGATCTGGATCGCGCGCTGGTTGCGCGTCCGGCGCAAGGATCTCATGGCGCGCTATGGCTGCGATCCGCGCCAGCTCTATGCCATCTGGTGGGGTGAGAAATTCCCGAGGAGTCGTGAGAAGGCCGAGGAGGTCTTTCGCGTCCGCCACCCCGGCCTCGTCGATCGCGTGAGCTTCGGCTATCGCCGCATTCCGCGCGGCCCCGCCAAGGAACCCGAGGGGCAGCTCTCGCTGTTCGAGTAATTCAGAGGAACAGCACGTTCCGCGTGGCGATCGACGTGCCCCAGGTCGTGTTCGAGTTGAGCGCGGCAATCGTCGTCAGCGCATCCACGCGCTTACCTTTGTCGACGACGAAAGCGGTGTAGCCGTACTTCTCGCAGACCTCGCGCGTGATCGCGAGCGGGTCCTTGTAGGTGCCCGAGAGCAATTCGAGCAGCAGCGCCGGATGATCGCGCAGGATCGTCTCGCGCGCGCCTTCAAGCACCTCAAGCTCGCTACCTTCCACATCCACCTTGATAAACTGCACGCCGGTGAGCGCGAAAGAATCGAGCGTGCGCACTTCGACCTTGATCACGGTCTGGCGCTCGAACTGGCTGTGCGAATTCTTGAGATTGCCAGCGTAGTGCAGCTCGCTGCCATCCTCGGCGAGAGGCACGAAGAACGACGCGTTCCCTGTCTCGTTCGACAGCGCACACTTGTGCACGGTCGCGCGCTCACCGAGCGAGCGTTTCGCGAAGTCCGCGAATGTCGGATTGGCCTCGAAGGCGTGCACGACAGCGCCAAGCTCACTCAGCGCGAAGGCATAAATGCCCTCGTTGGCGCCGATGTCGACGGCCACGCCGCCCTTGCCGACAAATGAGCCGAGCATGGCCAGCTCGGGCTCGCCAGCGTCCGTCTCTTCACGAACGCGGCGAGCATAAAATGCATCGGGAGATTCGCTCAAACATGTACCTCGTCGTTTCTACCGCTTCTCCATGAGCAGCGTGCCCACGCGCTCGATGGCCTTGCGGATGTTCTCGATCGAGTTGGCATAAGAAAAGCGGATGTAGCCCTCGCCGTGAATGCCGAAGCTCGTGCCGGCGACGGTCGCGACGCCGGCTTCCTCCAGCATCCTATTTTGTAACTCGCGCGCGCTCATGCCAGTGCCTGTGACATTTGGAAACGCGTAGAACGCACCGCCTGGATTGACGCACGTGAAGCCCGGAAGCTGGTTGAGCATGGGCACGATGGCACGACGGCGCTCATCGAACGCCTTCACCATCTTGACCACGTCGTCCTGCGGGCCTTCGAGCGCGGCAATACCGGCGAATTGCGTCGGCGCGTTGACGCAGGAATGGTTGTTTACGCACAGCCGCACGACCGTCTCCACGATCGACTTCGGCCACACCGAGAAGCCTAGACGCCAGCCCGTCATCGCGTACGTTTTGGACCATCCATCGAGGATAATGAGGCGGTCGCGAATCTCGGGATAGCGCAGAAAGCTCTCGTGCTCGCGGCCGTCGTAGAGCATCTGACTGTAGATCTCGTCGGACATGACGGTGACGTGCGGATGCTTCGCGAGTCCCTTCACGAGCTTCGCGACTTCCTCCTTCGGCACCGCACCACCGGTCGGGTTGCCGGGACTGTTGAGAATGATCAGCGAGGTCTTCGGCGTGATCTGCGCGAGCACTTCCTCGGCGCTGAAGGCAAAACCGTTCTCCTCCTTGAGCGCGATCGGCACGGCCTTGGCGCCGGAGTACTGGATCATCGAGCGATAGATCGGGAAGCCGGGGTCCGGATACATGATCTCCATGCCCGGCTGGCCGAACATCAGCACGGCAAAAAACATCGTCGGCTTGCCGCCCGGCATGATGACGATGTTGTCGGGGCTCACCTCGACGCCATGGCGCTTGTGCAGATCCTTCGCGACGGACTCGCGGAGCGGCAGGATGCCCTGCGCTGGCGTGTAGCCGTGATGGCCGTCGCGCAGCGCCTTGATGGCCGCCTCGACGATGTGCGCCGGCGTCTGGAAGTCCGGCTGGCCGATGCCGAGATTGATGACGTCCTTGCCCTGCCGCTGCAGCTCGGCGGCGCGCGCCAGCACCTCGAAGGCTGTCTCGGTGCCCAGTCTCTTCAGGTTCTCCGCGAGCAGCATGGCTTCCTCCCCAGGGCATCGCATTGGTGAATGGCGCGCACTTATGCACCCCGCGCCCGCACTTGGAAAGACGCCCGCAACGCACCCGCGACATCGGGCTGGCCGAGGCCTATACTTGACTAAGTCAACTAATTGATTGACTGTGCAAGCAGGAGGTGCGCCATGAACCAGACTGCCGTTGCCCCGACTGCCGACGATGTGGCGGCCGTCCGCCGTTTCAGCCGCTTCTATACGCGCCAGCTCGGCCTCCTCGC
>JAEZAW010000234.1 GCA_023430315.1 Pseudomonadota bacterium
TCCATGAGGCGCGCGAGATCGGCGGCGAGATGCGCGGCCTGCGCGGGCGTCGTGGCGTCGGCCGCGGCGCCCGGCTCCACGCCTCCATCTTCTCCGCGCAGTTTCCTCGACCAATGGAGCACGAGACGCGTCAGCGCGAGCTGGCGCTCGAGGGGTGACACGGCGGGTCCGAGCACAAACTCCGCCGCGAGCGCCGACGAGCCGTCCGCGAGACTCGTAATGAGGCCCTGGTCCTCGTCGGTCTCGGCAATGGGCACAAGGCGCGGCAGCACGAGCGCGCGACCCTCTGCGGCGCGCAGGAAGGCTTCCTGCAGCGCGCGAACGGCGCGATGTGTCGGCAGCAGGATGGTCATGCCGGCGAGCACCAGCCGGTCGGGCCGTGCGCCGCCCAACTGAGGCAGATCGCCGGCCAGTATCGCGCGCGCGAGCGTGTCGAGAAACGGCCGGCCAGCCGCGATGCTCCACACGCGCGTTGCCGCAGATTTTTCCTCAGCGCTCATGCTGGTTGTTGATCCAGCCTTCGGCGGCCGTGACCGCTGCGGGATCGCCGACGTGCATCCAGTGCCCCTCGATCACGATGCCGAAGGCGCGACCGCGTGCGATCGCCGTATCCCATGGCCGATTGAGCGAGAAGGGGCCGTTCGGCGCCCCGTCGAATAGTCGCGGATGAGCGACCGAGACACCAGTGAAGGCAAAGGGAACGCTTTCCGCGCCGCCGCGCCGGCGCAAGCGCCCGTCCGCATCGAGCGCGAAGTCGCCGCGGCCGTGATAGCCGAGGCTCGTCGCGGCGGGCGCGAGCAGGAGCAGGGCGTCCATGGTTTTCTCGTCCCAGCATCCGGCCAGTTTAGCCAGATTCGAGGCCGTGCTTTCCGTCCAGATCGAATCGCAATTGTGGATCAGGAAAGGGCCGGTACCGAGAAGCGGCAGGGCCTTCAGCACGCCGCCCCCCGAATCAAGGAGTTGTGCGCGCTCGTCCGAGATCGTGATGCGCGGCATGGCACGCGCGCTGAGATGTGTGGCGAGCTGGTCGGCCAGGTGATGGACGTTCACGACGGCGCGATGGATGCCTGCTGCCGCCAGCCGGTCGAGAACCCGATCGATCAAGGGCTTACCGGCGACGGGCACGAGCGGCTTAGGCATTTTCTCGGTCAACGGCCGCATGCGCAAGCCGAGCCCGGCGGCGAGGACCATGGCAGTTTCGAGCGTGGCGCCCATCGTCGCGGCTGCACTCCTGTTTGCAGGCGCCGAGCCTTCCGGCGCCGACGCGACGCGCGAGCTACTCGGCCGCCTGGGCCTTCCTGCGTCGGCGCAGGCCACCACCTGCGGTATCCACTGCGGCACTACGCGATTCGGATGACGTACAGCTCAGTTGCCACATGGCGTCGAGAGTTGCCAGCAGGCGCTCCTCGCGTGCGCGGATGCGCGCCGCGTCCCATGTCCTCACGCTGCGCAGCTCATCGGTCAGGCGGGGCAGGGGCGGAGCATTGGCGGCAAAGAATATGGCCTGCTTGTGCTCGAAGTCCTGATTGCGGGCCTTCTCGTTGAGCGCCCGGGGCACGAGCACGAGATTGCCGAGCGAACCCGTGCAGGCCTGACGTTCCTCGGCGTCGGCGAACCAATTGCGCCAGAGGCTCGTGCGCGCAGGTCTTTGCGGCAGAATGTGCTCGACCGTCAGCTCTTCGGCATCGAGGCGCGCGGCATCACCGGAAATCTCGCTCTCGAGGCGCATGAGCACGAGCTTGCAGGTGAGCTGGCTGCGCGGGTGCAGATCCCTGAGGTTGTGCCGGATGTTCCGCATCTCCTCGGGGAAGAGATCGAGCGGCCCGCCGTCCGCCATCATGTCGCGGCCTTTCTCGATCGCGGTCCGGATCTGCTGCATGCGCGCCTGCCGCTTGTCGGAGCCGAGGCCGAGCATGCGCATGCCGAAGCCGAGCCGGTCGAGCCGGCTGAGGAAGGCTACGAGCGTGCGTGGATCTTCGCCATACCGGGTCCACCAGAGCAGCAGAGGCGGGATCCATTCACTGCTCGGCAGCCACGCGAGATGGCGCAGGTGCTGGTTGATTTGAGCGCTCTCTGCGCTGCCGCGATGATCTGCTGCCTGGATCTCGGCCAGGGCGCGGCCGAACGGGACGAGGATGGTGTCGATGAATTTGCCTCCGCCGCCGACCGCAGCCGCGAGGCGGCCGATCTCGGAGATCACCGGCGCCCGTGCGTCGCCGATCGCCGTGCGGACGTGGCTGAAGAGCATGTCGAGGCCGGCGCCGAGGCGCTGGCCGAGCGCTTCCCATTCGCGCTGCAACCGCACGAGCTCGGCACCCGACACACTGTCCATGAGCTGGGCATTGATGATGTCGCAACGGTCGAGCGGGCGTCCGCGATTATTGAGGGCGGCGAACGTGCGGTGTGCGCGATCGACATCGCGGGAGGTGATCACGACGACGGTGCACGCCGTGCGGATGAAGTCGGCGAGACGGGCGAGGGTGGCCGCGTCGCGGTCCGACAGCGCTTCGACGAACTGATCGCGCACGGCAAGCAGCAGCGTTTCGGAGTCGCTCAGGTCATCACGGGGCGCCGGGGTGAGCGTCGCACCTGGATTTTGGATGCACGCAGCCATGGTGCGCTGGGCCGCGCCGCGCATCCGGAGGCGGAAACGGATCTCGCCGTCGCGCGCACCCTTGTCGCCGATCATACCGTCGAGATCGGCAAGAGCGTACCGGTCCGTGCGACGCGCCAGATCGCGAAGAACGCAGGCGAGGATGGTCAGTGTCGCAAGACGCTGCTGACCATCGATGATCTGGAGCGTGCGCGGGCCAGTGCTGCGCGCCGGCGACTTGTCGGCGTCGAGCAGCAGAATGGGCCCGAGGAAATAGCCGCCCGGCGCACCTTGCGCATCGGCCTCGCCGAGGGCGAGCAGCAGGTCCTCGATGAGCCGGCCGGCTTCCTCTGTTGTCCAGGAATAGGCGCGCTGAAAGGCGGGAACTTCGAAATTGTGTGACGGTCCGAGCAGTTTGCCGAGGGTCGTCGCGTAGGCATCCAGTCCGTATGTCATGGGTTCGTATCAGGCTCGAAAAGGCAATGGTGACGGGTGAAATCTCGGGAGCGCGGCCTCTGCACGAATGTGCGCAAGGACGGCTAGCTGAGCCATCGGAAGGCCGCGTCGTGTCGCTCGACGCGGCCGAGGCCCGGGAAAGGAATGTGATAGGCCGCGAGCAGGAGGCGGTCCGTTGCGGCCATGTCGAGAAGACGGCGACGGCTGGCAACGGCCTCTGCACCGTCCATGTCGGAGACGGGCTGCCAATCAGGATGTGCGAATGAGAGATGCGAGTGGAAAAGCGTGTCGGCAGTAACGATGAGTC
Organism: Pseudomonadota bacterium; assembly: GCA_023430315.1. Taxonomy (GTDB): domain Bacteria; phylum Pseudomonadota; class Alphaproteobacteria; order Rhizobiales; family Hyphomicrobiaceae. The sequence goes on from JAEZAW010000234.1 coordinate 3,357, forward strand.
CGTTCGAGCCACTTGAAATCCGCACGGAGCAGTGCCCCGGCGTGTGGCCCGGCGTCGGCACATAAGCAATTCCGGGCGCGAGTTCGGCATCGGGGCGGGCTGCGGCAAGGCGCTCATCAATCGTGCCGATCACGCGCTTGGCGCCTGCAGCGGCGCCCTGCACACGCTCGGGCAGACTGTCGACATCGACCTTGCGCCAATAATCGAGCTCCGGCGCTGGCATGATGTGCTGCGCGCGGGCGAAGCGCGGGCTGTCATCGAACTCGTCGACGAGGCCCCAGAGATGATCGGGATGACCGTGCGTGATCACGACCTTGGTGATGCTGGCAGGATCGATCCCGACAGCGGTCAGGCGATCGGCGAGCTTTCCCGCGGTCGGCTTCCAAGTTCCGCCTGCACCCGCGTCGATGAGCACGAGCTCCGCGCCCGAGCGCACCAGCACGATGTTGACGCCGTATACAACATGCTGCCTGTTGCGGAGCCCGATGCTGAGTGCGGTCTGGAGTGCTCCCATGTCGCGGTTGAGCAGACGCGTCGGCATATTGAAGGTGCCGTCGGACAAGATCGTGATCTGGAGATCGCCGAGCGCGAACGCGTGGATACCCTCTCCCGAACTCGCGCAAGCGGGCGCGGCGAGGCCGAACGCCGATGTGGCGACCGCCGTGGCCAAGCTTCCCGCGATCATCTCGCGCCGTGTCGGATGGGCACCAACTCGCATAACGTCCTCCCTCTCGCGCGTCCGCCGTCTCCCGCGACGTCGCGTCGATCCGGCCCGGACAGCGTCCCGATTTTTCTTCACGCGGCTCGTCGAGAATCTTGATCGACGGTCGTCGCGCAGGGGATCGCGCTGGGCCACAGATGACAATAGCGTATCAGAACCGTGACGTCGCGCGCTCCCGCTCATGACGCTGCATTTGCTGCCAGAATTGTGATCGATCCGGCGAGTCAGCGCTTCGGCTTGCGCTGAGGCAAGGGCACGTCCGCCAGTACGCGACCCGGCGTGCTGCTCACCGTTGTGGCCGGCGTGGTCGGCGCCGACGTCGGATTCGGCGGGTCGCTGTCGCTCTGCGACGCTCCGGGCGTGTTCGCCGCTGCCGCCTGACGCGCGCGCATATCTCGCTCGGCCTGCCGCCAGACCTGAACGGCCGCATTGTGATCCTTGAGCGTCTCCGAGAAGCTGTGGCCACCTGTTCCGTCGGCGACGAAGTAGAGGTCTTTGGTCTTGGCCGGATTGAGTACGGCTTCGATCGCGGCGCGGCCTGGATTTGCGATGGGCGTCGGCGGCAGGCCGTTGATCGTGTAAGTGTTGTACGGCGTTGGAGCGTCGATGTCCGCGCGCGTGATCGGACGACCGAGCGTGCCCTGGCCGCCAGCAATGCCGTAGACGATGGTCGGGTCTGACTGGAGGCGCATGTTGCGCCGTAGCCGGTTCACGAACACGCCTGCAACGCGCTCGCGCTCGTCCGCGCGACCTGTTTCCTTCTCCACGATGGAGGCGAGGATCAGCGCCTGCTCGATGGTCCTGATGGGCAGCTCAGGCTGCCGCTTGTCCCAGATGGCGGCGATGAAGCGCTTCTGGTCCGCGCGCATCCGCTCGATGATATCGGTACGGGCCGTGCCGCGCGAGAAGCGATAGGTGTCGGGTAGCAGCGTGCCCTCGGGCGGCACCTCGGTGATCTCGCCCGAGAGATTCTCCTCCGCATTGAGGCGGGCGACGATCTGCTGGCTCGTCAGTCCTTCGGGGATGCTCAGGCGGTAGAGGACGGCTTTGCCTTGTGCGAGCGTATCCAGCACGTCCTTCATGCTCGCTTGCTTCTTGAACTCGAACTCGCCAGCTTGCAGCGAGATTTCCTTCCCGCCGGTGAAGCGTGTTTGGAATGTTTGCGAGAGATACTGCGCGACGAACAGTCGGCGGTCAGAGACGACGCCTTCGCGCTCGAGGCGTGCGGCGATTTCCTGGACACCTTCGCCGCGCGGGATGACGCTGACGGTTGAATGGGCGAGCGGGCCTGGCGCGGTGAATGTCGAGCGGAGCGCCAGTGCGCCGACGGCGAACACGGACATGCCGAGAAAGCAGAACGTCAGAATGCCGCTGATGAAGCGCAGGAAACCGTTCATCCGTCGCGCCTCGCGCCGTTCACGGATACGCCGCGGCGGGCGGGGAGCGCGACCCGGCTCGAGCGCTTCCGCAGGGCTGCGCGGCAGGGCATTGAGGCGCTGGCGGGTCGTATCGAGAGTTGGCAGGGCCTGCCTCATGCGCTGGTTGCTTCTCGCCATTCGGATCGGGCGCCGTTACGCCACTGCCATTCAATAGGATGCGGCCGGTGGGCCGCATTTGCGGTCCATCAAGCTATCCTGAATATGGCCAAAGCTGGCCACTATCATGACGGCGGAACATCATCTCTTCGGCTGAGGCCGACGGCACACAATCAAAGCAACAGGTCAAAGCAATGGATACATGAATTCGGCAGCCGTTGGCAGCTGCCGCGCGGAAATAATGATGCTTAACTGTAGACCTTCAGACTCTAGGCGTCCAGGCGCCGCATGATCAGCGACGCGTTGGTGCCGCCGAAGCCGAACGAATTCGACAGCACGGTATTGATCGGCTTCTTCTTGGCCGTATGAGGGACGAGGTCGATCGAGGTCTCGACGGAGGGATTGTCGAGGTTGATTGTCGGTGGGGCGATGTTGTCGCGCATGGCGAGGATCGAGAAGATCGCCTCGACCGACCCCGCGGCGCCGAGCAGATGGCCGATCGCCGACTTCGTCGAGGACATGGAGAGCTTGCCGGCGCTATTGCCGAACAGGCGCTCGACGGCGCCGAGTTCGATCTCATCGCCCATGGTGGATGTGCCGTGCGCATTCACGTAGTCGATCTGGTCGACAGTGATCCCGGCGCGTTTGACTGCCGCTCGCATGCAGCGATAGGCGCCGTCGCCATCTTCGGATGGCGCCGTGATATGAAAGGCGTCGCCGGTGAGACCGTAGCCGATAACCTCGGCATAGATGCGTGCGCCGCGCGCCTTGGCGTGCTCGAGGCTCTCCAGCACGACGATGCCGGCGCCCTCGCCCATCACGAATCCGTCGCGATCCTTGTCGTAGGGGCGCGACGCTCTGGTCGGCTGGTCGTTGAACGCTGTCGCCAGGGCGCGGCAGGCGGCGAAACCTGCGACGGCAATGCGGCAGATGGGGCTCTCGGCGCCGCCCGCAACCATGACATCGGCATCGTCGAGCGCGATCAGGCGTGCCGCGTCGCCGATGGCGTGCGCGCCCGTCGAGCAGGCGGTCACGACCGCGTGGTTCGGGCCCTTGAGGCCATGGCGGATCGAGACGTAGCCCGAAGCGAGATTGATGAGACGGCCCGGAATGAAGAACGGGCTTACGCGCCGCGGGCCCTTTTCCTTGAGCAGGAGCGAGGTCTCGGCGATGCCGCTGAGACCGCCGATGCCGGAGCCGATCAGGACGCCCGTGCGCTCCTGCTGTTCCTGCGTCTTGGCTTCGTAGCCCGCGTCCTTCAGAGCCTGCTCGGCCGCCGCCATCGCATAGACGATGAAATCGTCGACCTTGCGCTGCTCCTTGGGCTCCATCCACTGGTCGGGATTGAAGGTGCCGGCCGAGCCGTCACCGCGCGGAATGAAATTAGCGATCTGGCAGGCGAGGTCGCTCACCTCGAACTCGGTAATGCGGCGTGCGCCGCTGCGGCCCTCGAGAAGACGAGACCACGTCGGCTCGACACCGCATCCGAGAGGGGTAACGAGGCCGAGGCCTGTGACGACAACTCGCTTCATCCCACACCTGTCAGGTTAACGGGCAGGAATGCCGCGTCGCGTCACCGCTCCTGCCATGTCATGCCGCCTTCGATCCCGCAGCGGCACCCCCCAATCCAGAACGCCGTACGTCGGCTTCGACGTCGCCGCGGCACCGGATCGGTCCCCCCGATGGTGCACACGGCGCGATCCACCAGCAGCGACGATCAGGCCGTGCTGGCGGCACTCTTCTCGAGGAACTTCACCGCGTCGCCGACCGTCTGGATCTGCTCGGCGGCATCGTCCGGAATCTCACAGCCGAACTCTTCCTCGAAAGCCATAACCAGCTCGACGATATCGAGGCTGTCAGCGCCGAGGTCATCAATGAAGCTCGCCGTCTCGACGACCTTCTCGGCTTCAACGCCGAGATTCTCGACGACGATCTTCTTCACGCGCTCTGCGACGTCGCTCATATCTACTTCCCTCGCGCTCTGTCACCTCAAGCAACCGCGACGCGGCCCTGACGACCCTGTTGATGCCATTGCCGGTAGGCAACGGCGGTTTCCTTGCTCCGATCGATTCGGCCCTGTTGTGAGCTACCCACTACAGGTTGCTTGAAATCGATGCAAACTCCAGCGCCAACGGCTCGAATTTTCGGCTCGTTAACACACAAAAAATCCCTTGGCTAGCGGCCCGGATGGCCGTGCAACGCGGCATTGTGCACGATCCGACAGACGTCAGATCATGACCATCCCGCCGTTGATGTGAAGGGTTTGTCCGGTCATGTAGCGGGCCTCTTCACTGGCAAGGTAAACGGCGGCGGCGGCGATGTCCTCCGGCTTGCCAAAGCTCTGAGCCGGAATGGCTTCTTTGATCGTCGCCGTCTGTTTCTCGTTCAGAACCGCCGTCATCGCCGTTTCGATGAAGCCGGGGGCGATGCAATTTGCGGTCACGCCGCGGGAGGCGACCTCGCGGGCCAGCGATTTCGTCATGCCGATCATGCCCGCTTTCGAGGCCGCATAGTTACCCTGGCCGGGATTGCCGAGAATGCCGGAAACCGACGAGATATTGATGATCCGGCCGTACCCGGACTTTGAGCGCATCATGTGGCGGGCGGCAGCCCGCATGAGCATGAAAGTCGAGGTAAGGTTGACGGCAATCACCTCGTCCCACTGCTCGTCCTTCATGACCATCAGGAGGTTGTCGCGGGTGAGGCCGGCATTGTTGACGAGAATGTCCAGGCGGCCGCCAACGAGCTTCGTGGCCTCGTCGATCAGCTTGCTGACCTGCTCCTTGTTGGCGAGATCGCAGGGCTGCACGAAGGCGCGATCGCCGAGCTTGGCCTTCAACGCTTCGAGCTTGTCGGCTTGCCGGCCGGAGAGCACCACGGTCGCACCCTGGGCGTGCAGGGCTTCCGCAATGGCGCCGCCGATGCCGCCCGTTGCGCCCGTCACCAGCGCTGTCTTGCCCGTCAGATTGAACATCTCTTTGGTCCTCAGCTCAGAAGTTGTGCGGCGATGGCCTCGATATCGGCAGGGGTGCCGACGGGCGTTGCCTTCAGCGATTTGTCGATGCGGCCGGCGAGGCCGCTCAGCACTTTGCCCGTGCCGATCTCGTAAAGCTCCGTGACGCCGGCGCCGGCCATGGCAAGCACGCACTCGCGCCAGCGCACGGTGCCCGTGACCTGCTCGACGAGGCGCACGCGGATTTCGGCGGGATCGCTGATCGGGGCTGCGAGCACGTTCGCGACGACCGGAACGACCGGTGCCTTGACCTCGACCTTAGCGAGCGCTTCTGCCATCGCATCGGCGGCAGGCTTCAACAAGCTGCAATGGAAGGGCGCGGAAACCGGCAGCGGGATCGCGCGTCGCAGGCCATGCGCCTTGCCGACTTCCGGCACCCGGTCGATGGCCGTCTTGTGGCCGGAGAGCACGACCTGCGTCGGCTCGTTGTCATTGGCGATATCGCAGACATCGCCCTGGGCCGCATCGGCGGCGATCTTCTTTGCAACGTCGAGGCCGACGCCGAGCAGGGCCGACATGGCGCCGACGCCGACCGGCACAGCCTTCTGCATGGACTGGCCGCGGAGCTTCAGAAGCCGCGCCGTATCCGCGACGGAGAGCGCGCCCGCTGCCGCCAGTGCCGAGTATTCGCCGAGCGAGTGGCCGGCGACGAACTTCACGCGGTCCTTCAGCGAAAAGCCCTTCTCCTTTTCCAGCACGCGCATCACGGCAAGCGATGCCGCCATCAGTGCTGGTTGGGCGTTCTCCGTCAGCGTGAGAGTCTCGATTGGGCCCTCGAACATGAGGGCCGAAAGCTTCTGACCAAGAGCCTCGTCCACTTCGTCGAGCAGCGCGCGGGCGGCCGGGAAATTCTGGGCCAGCTCCTTGGCCATGCCGACGGCTTGGCTGCCCTGGCCGGGAAAGACGAAGGCTTTCGACATGCGCTAGTGTCCCGATTCCGAAGTTCGCCATGCTTCGATGCTGGTGTCCCGAGCGAACTTCGGAATCAAAAGGGACACTAGAATCATGAGCCTGCTAGTGTGATTCAGATCGAGAAATTCGCTCCGTACCATGCCCCCAATATCTGGCGAATTTCTCGATCATCACACTAGTCCACTGCTTGGGGTTGAGGCCGGCTGGCGGGCGCGGCCGCAGCCAATCCGGAACATAAGGTGAAAATGCGCAGATGCCATCAGCAGGCGGGCTCTGCGCTCCGGCGCCTTATGGGCATGGCAGACGAGCCGGTGTCAAGAGAGCGCCGCGCCGATAGGATGCGCCGCCAAGGGCGAGGGGGAAGCATTGAGCACCATCAAAGGCATCATCTACGATTTCGACGGTGTGATCGCGGACAGCGAAGCGCTGGCCAATGCCATGCTTGCGGAATTTGTTACCGGCCTCGGCCTCCCGACCACGCTTCAGGATTCATACGATCGCTATATGGGCAAGCGCGCAGCGGAAGTCGTTGCCGCGATCGAGAGCGGCTTGGGCCGGAAGCTCGCGCCGACCTTCTCCGACGATTTCAGGGATGCGACGCTCGCGCGTTTCCGAAATGAACTGAAGGAGGTCGCAGGGGCGAGCGCTTTCATCCGCTACCATGCGCGACTGGCGCACTGCATTGCCTCATCGAGCTCAAGCGAGCGCCTGCGCGTGAGCCTCGATGCGATAGGGCTTACTGAGGATTTTGCCGATCGCGTCTTTAGCGCCGATCTCGTGCCGCGCGGCAAGCCGCATCCGGACATCTTCCTCTATGCGGCGGACAGGATCGGCATCGCGCCGCAACACTGCCTCGTCATCGAGGACAGCCGCTCGGGCGTTCTTGCTGGCGTGGCCGCTGGCATGACCGTGCTGGGCCTATGTGCAGGCGCTCATATCCAGAACGACCATGCCGAGCGCTTGCGGGAAGCCGGCGCGGCGCACGTGTTCGGCACGTGGGCGCAGATTGCCGAATTCATGCGATCGCGCTCCTAACGACGAAGAGGAAGAAGAGAAGGCCGCGCCGCGCTGGTCGCCGCGGCCCTCAGGCTGCTTGTGTGATCGTCACATCCGCTTGCCGGTTTCGAGCAGCGTCTTGAGATCGCTGAGCACCCATGGCCAGCCACCGCCGCCGCTCTCCACGGGATTGTTGTTGCCAGGGACCATGCCGGCAACCAGCGGTGCGTTCGTGACATCATGGGTGAGCACCACCGTGCACACGCCGCTCTGGCTCTCGAAGATCTCGTAGGTGAGGCGCGTCGGCGGCTCCGCGATCATCTCGGCCGAGAACTGCGGGTGCCACGTCTGCACGAGCTTCTTCGGCGGATCGCTCTCGATGACTTCGCCGAGAATGATCTTGTCAGGAAGGCCGAAGGACTTCATCTCCGCGGTGGCCGAATGATGATACTTGCCGCCTTTCTTGAGCTCATACGAGGCGCGGCCGCCGTATGCATAGCGATCCGTCCATTCGGGATTGGTGATCGCATCCCAGATCGCCTGGGCGCTGGCCTTGATGATGATCTTGTAGACCTGCGTCGTCGAACCTTTGTCGGTCATGACCCATCCTTTTCCTCGAGTTCGGCCTTCAGCGCGAGGAGCGCGGAGACCTCCCGTTCGCGATACTTGTCGATCCACCGGTCATGGATCATCCGGATTGGGACCGGATTGAGAAAATGGAGCTTCTCTCGGCCCGACCGGCGCGTGACGACGAGACCTGCATCCTCGAGAATTTTGAGATGCTTCATGACGCCGAAGCGGGTCATCTCCAGCCCGGATTCGAGATCCTTCAACGTGCGGCCATCGCGCTGAAAGAGCAGGTCCAGGAGGAAACGACGCGTCGGATCAGCAAGCGCTTTGAATACGAGGTCGTCGTCTGTCACGCCGCCACCATAGGTGACCATTTAGTCACCTGTCAATGGGGTGCGGCTGGCGGAGTCGATCGTGGGCAGTCATGGCGTTGCCGTTGCAGGAACTTTCTTCGAGGCCCCAGCGGCCAGATCAGGCGTTTCTGAGCGCGACCTTCACCCATTCGCGGTCGTCTGGTGAGAGGACCACACCCGGTGCCTTGCTCGCGCGCACGACCTCGCTCAGCAGCTTCTTCGCCTCGATCGGCTCTCCCAATTTCTGCAAGAGCAATGCGTACCGAGTGCGCGCTTCCATGCCGACGAAATAGCTCGAAAGTGCCTCGTACTCGGTGGCAGCTTCCTGCAGGCGCCCGTCTTTCTCGAGCGCACGAGCGTACGTGAGATGTGCATCCTGGTTTTGATAGTCCGGGTGGGCGGCGCGTAGTCGATCGAGCGTCGACATCGCTGCTTTTCCATCGCCGGCTCCGAGCTCGGCGCGCGCCAGACGCCGAAGTATTTCCGGGTCTTCGGCATAGATGCCTTGCGCGATCTCATTGTAGAGGTCGATCGCCTCTTGCCACATGCCCTTGCGTTCGCACTCCTCTGCAAACTTGCGCTTGGTGTCGACAGTTCCGGAGAGCATCGCGCGCTCGCCGAGCTGGCGATACTCGCGATGAGGGTCGACGACAGTCCGTATATCCGACACCACTCTGCGCGAGCGGCGGCTATTGGCAAGTTCGGGCAGCAGCTCGAAGAGGACATAGGCAATCGAGCCCGCAAAGGGCACGAAGAGCAGGATGAACATCCAATACTGCGGGCGCCCAGTCTTGTTCGCGTGGACTACAAAACCGATTGCAATCAAGAGATGAAGCAGGCCAATTATCGGCATCGCGATCCCCCCTTACGCTAGCTCGTCAATCCTCTTTATAGCCCTTCTGCGACTTCTTATGGGCCGCGAGTGCGGCGAGCCGCTCGTTCCGCCAGAGTGACTTCTCCGCGATCTTCTCCGACGCGAGCGCTGGTCCCCACGCGTCGGCGACGCGCCGCCAGCTCGCTTCGTCCCACACGCTCGGCTTCGGCAGGTCCTTCATGTAGCGGCGGAACCAGTCGCCGTAGCGCTCGCAGTAGTCGGCCGTACCCTTGGGCGCGTTGAGCTCGATAGTCTCGAAAGGACCCATGAACGCCCAGCGAAGCCCGAGCCCGTCGGCGATCGTGTGATCGAGATCCTGCGGCGTGACATAGCCTTCATCGACGAGGCGGAAAGCTTCCGTCAGCAATGCGACCTGCAGGCGGTTCAGGATGAAGCCGTCGATCTCCTTCTTCACCTCGATCGG
>JAEZAW010000338.1 GCA_023430315.1 Pseudomonadota bacterium
CTGTAGGCTGAATTCTGCATACTGCGTACATCTTGCATTCCGGTTCGAGTCGTAGCAATACTCGCCTGAGAAATCGCCCGTAAGTCTGACTGCTTAACCGCGCATCGCGCCGAAGTGGTCAGCCGGCGTGCATTGTCATCCTGCCGTGTGATCCGCAGAGCTTGCGTTCCATCGAGGGGGCGGGTTGCACGCCGACGGCGTTCGCGTATGAAGTCCTAAACTGGGTAATCAACTCTCAAAGGGTCGCGTATGCACAACAGTGTCGCGAAGAATAGACGAGCCGGGCGACAGAACAATGCCTCCACATCAGAGCGATCGGCGAACTCGCCTCCGTCGAGGACCATGAAACCCGCAACCGTCATGCGTGCAGCGAGGGTGGCAGATCAGGTCTATCGCCACCTGCGCCGGGCCATTATCTCCGGCGAGATCGCGTCCGGTGCGCGCCTGCGAGAGGTCGAGATTGCGCAGGCGCTGAGCGTCAGCCGAACACCTGTTCGCGAAGCCATTTCGCGTCTCATAGGCGATCGGCTCGTTCGCGAGCATGAGACAACGGGCGTCGAAGTGGTGGATATGGCCGGCGATGTCGCCGATATTCATCATATCCGTGAGGCACTGGAGCTTTGTGCGGCCCGTCTTGCGGCAGAGCGAATTACCGACGAACAGCTTCAGTTACTCGAAGATCTCGTAAAGAGAGGGCGCAAGGCGTCGCCAACAGAGCGCGTGCGCGTCAATCATCAATTTCATCTCACGATCGTGCAGGCGTCTGGCTCGCCAAGGCTGATCGAGATGCTCAACAGCTTCAATGAGTACTTTCTGCATCCGCAGTGGGTGACCCGGACGGAGAAGAAGCTCGTCGATCAAGCCTTGAGAGATCACGAGCAGATCGTAGCTGCCTTGCGCGCACGCTCCCCGGATCGAACGGAGAGAGCCCTCCGCCGCCACCTGAAGCTCGGGCTCATGCAACTCACGGACAGCTCCGGCTAACAGCTGCCATGAGCATCTTGGCCGCAGTCATCGAAGCGAGGCGCGAACCTCTTCGATGGCTTGAGGCGGGTTCTGCAGGTGAGGGTAGTGTCCGATGCCGGGAAGTATCGTGATCTCGGCGCCGATCTTTTCAGCGAGTTCGACACCCATCTCTTTTTTGATGTAGAGGTCCTTCTCACCCCAGACCACTTTCACCCGAGTTTTGAGCCGGGATACCTGTGCTTCGAAGTGGTTCTGGTCGCGCGTGAAGTGCGTGTAGTAATGGGCGAACGCGTCCGCGGTCGTCATCGCTCCGTGGTTCCATCCACGGAACATATCTTCTTTGAACTCGCGGGACACTTCGAATTGCGCTTCCAGGGGCAGCCCTCTTCTGAAGGCGTTTTCGAGGATTTCGTCCCGGTTCTTGTTCAACTGGGCACGCGCCTGCTCCATTGACGACCCCGCCTTCAGCGCTTGCAGACTCTCATACATGTAGCGCGGCCTATCGAACGGAGCGAAATCGCCGACGATGATCGTCCTCGCGATGTCAGGGCTGTCCAGGGCCAGAAGAAGCGCGGGCAATGCGCCAATATCCGTTGCGTAAATCGTGAGCTTCGATGTGTCGATGCCCGCTTTCCGTATATAGTCATTCAGAACGTGCGCGTAGTCCTTAGGCGCATAGGCGAACTTGTCGACAGCCGGTCTCGATGAAAGACCATAGCCAGGCCAGTCGAAGGCGTGAACTTCGTGGTCGTTGCCCAGGGCGAGGGCAATATCCTTCCAGGCATACACAGTCTCTGGAAAGCCATGCAGAAAGAGAACGATGCCTTTCGGCGCCGAGTGGTGCACCACCATCCTTCTTAGCGTGACGTTCTCGTCGATGCCGAAGTAGCCAACTTCCGCTTCTGACGCACGGTGACTTTGCGGGTATCCAGACGTGCTGAAGGAGCCGAGAATTGCAACAGCTGCAAACAAGCTCCGGAATGGTGGCACTCGCATTTTATTTGCTCTTTCCGAATGTCCGGTTCACGCAATGAGGCGGTCGATTTGCGCTTGCAGCCGCGGGCCGATAAGCAGGATCGAGGGAATGACGATCGTGTAGCTGACGGCCCATGAGCGCAGCCATGCAAGGGCAAATTCGCTCGAGAAGCCCAGGTTGAGCGTGAGAAGGACGAAGGAGATGATTCCTGTCGTCACGACGCCCATTGAAAGTGAAAACGCGATCTTTCTCTTCAGGTGGATGCTCATAATCAATCTCCTTTTCGCGAATACCAACTGAGACACGGCGTAGTGGCGCCGTTACTCACTCAGATTGAGAAGCGGCTTGCCTTTCTCGACGATGTAAGTGGCGAGTTCTGCGGCCTTGCCAGCGCCGACGTTCCTCACCGCGTGTGGCGTTCCGTGCGGTATGAACAGCACTTCGCCGGTCTTGACGATGACGGGTGGCCTGCCGTCGAGCTGATACTCGAGCGAGCCTTCGGTGACATAGACGAGTTCCTCGCCGGGATGCGAATGTCGGGCAGCAGTTACGCCGGGGCCGAATTCAACGAGCACCTGTATGACCTCGCGTCCGGGAGCACTGAGATCGTTGCGCAGAAGGTTGGTCCGCTTGATATCGCCCAGACTCACTTCATGCGCCTGTGCAACGGGCAGTGCCAGGCTGGATGCAACCAACAGCGCTGCCGCTGCCGTGATGATGCGAAATTTGCTCATGATATCCTCCTTCGTCTTTAAGGTTGAAATCATTGTGCTGCTCGAAGTGATGAGGCCACCGCCGCGGGCGTTGCACGAAAGCTGACGGCCATCCGGTTGTAGGCATTCATGAGGGCGATCGCGATCGTGAGGTCGGCGAGCTGCTTCCGATCGAACACCGCGGCGACTGCCTCGAATGCGCTGTCGGGAACACCACGCTCGCCGAGCCGCGTTACGGCTTCCGCCCATGCGAGCGCCGCCTTTTCATGCTCGTCGAAGATTTCGCCCGCCTCGGGCCATACGCCGACAAGGACGAGGTGCTCGACGGGTAGTCCGGCCTTCAGAAGGTCGCGTGAATGCATTTCGATGCAGTAGGCGCATCCGTTGATCTGCGATACGCGCAGGTACACGAGATCGATGAGCCGCTTCGATAGTCCAGATTGGCCAACGTATCCGTGCACGGCGCCGAGAGCTTTCATTCCGGCCGGCGCGGCCGCGTTGTAATTCATGCGCTGTGACATGATGCGTGTCCTTTCGTGTCGTGCTCTATCAGCGTGTCGACCGAAGCGGCCGGAACGCCGCCCGAATCTCCCGAGAGAAGATCTCCGGCTGCTCCCAAGCAGCGAAATGCCCACCGTTTTCGGCCTCGTTGAAATAGACGAGGCTGGGATAAGCGCGGCGAGCCCATGTCTCGGGTGCGCGATAGACTTCGTGCGGGAATACGGTGATGGCGACGGGGAGCGATATCTCGCCGGTCTTCTGCGCTGAGGCGAGAACGATGCTCTGTCCGGCAGTTTCCCAGTAGATACGCGCCGCCGAGGTTGCCGTATTGGTCAGCCAGTACAGCGTGATGTTGTCGAGAACATCATCTCGATTGTGCCGACGTGCGAGCTCGCCGTTGTTGTAGTCGAAGATCCAGGCTGCGAGCCCCACGGGAGAATCCGCCAAGCCGTAGCCGATGGCTTGCGGCCGTGTACCCATGATGGCGCCGTAAGCCATGTACTTCTTGAAGAACGTGTCGAGCGAGTCGAACGACGCGCGCTCCTTCTCGGAAAGTCCCGCTGGCGCAGGCCCACCGCCAGCAAGCGTCATGGCGATGTCGCTCGGAACCGTTGCCGGCAGGTTGATATGGATGCCGAGCAATCCGGGCGACAGCTGACGCGCCATCGCGCTGGAAATCGGGGAGCCCCAGTCGCCGCCCTGGGCAACGTAGCGCGTATACCCAAGACGCTTCATCAGCTCTGTCCAGGCGCGAGCGATGCGGTCGGGTCCCCAACCTGTGTCCTTTGGACGGCCCGAAAAGCCGAAGCCAGGAATCGACGGGATGACGAGATGGAAGGCATCTGCTTCGGTTCCGCCGTGCGCCGTGGGATTGACGAGAGGATCGATGATTTTGAGCTGCTCGATAATCGAGCCGGGCCACCCGTGCGTCACGATGAGCGGCAGCGCATTGTCGTGCTTCGAACGCACATGGATGAAGTGAATGTCGATGCCGTCGATCTCGGTCAGGAACATGGGAAGCGCGTTCAAGCGCGCCTCGACCCTGCGCCAGTCGTACGCGGAGCCCCAGTGACGCATGGCCTCCTGAAACTTTGCGAGCTGCGGCCCCTGAGATCCATCGTTGACGGTCTCCTGATCCGGCCAGCGGGCGTCCGCAATGCGCTGGCGGAGATCGGCGAGTTGCTCTTCCGGGATATCGATACGGAAGGGGCGAATAGCCTCGCTGACGGGCGCGGCGAATAGCTGCGACGGGAACAAGCTGGCTGCCGTCGTGACAGCGATGCCCGCAGTGGTCGTGCGTAAGAATTGGCGTCGATCCGGGTTCATGACTTCACCGTTCTGTTGGAGTTCATGGGCCGAAGGTCATCTCAAATGGCGTGCCGTTAGGCGCTCAGCAATCGGTGCTGATGCTGGTTGTTGCGAGGACTGCACCGGTGACGAGGGCGGTGCCTTTGGCCTGCTTCGTATTCATGACGGGCTCCTGCGGTCGAATGCTCCTTCGATGCAGCTCCAGATAGGCCCTTCCGGAAATGCTGGGTATCTGGCAAAATCGAGATGTTCCCTTCCACAAGATGGAAACATCGATGGATCGGTTCGATGCCATGTCGATTGTGTTGGCGGTCGCGGAGGCAGGCAGCCTCTCGGCGGCGGCGCGTCGGCTGAAAACGCCGCTCGCGACCGTGAGCCGGAAGGTGTCCGAGCTCGAAGCCCACCTGCAGACCAAGCTTTTCAATCGCTCGAGCCGTGCACTCGTGCCGACGGATGCAGGGCGTTCCTACATAGCCGCCTCAAAGCGAATTCTTGCTGACGTCGCCGAGGCTGAGCGCACGGCGTCCGGCGAATACACGACGCCGCGCGGGGAATTGACCGTATCGACCTTGGTCGCGCTCGGCCGTTTACATCTGCAGCCGATCCTGGTGGAGTTCCTCGCGGCGTTTCCGGAGGTCGACGTCCAGCTCAGCTTGCAGGATCGTCCTGTCAATCTTCTGGAGGAACACGTCGATGTGGCGCTCCGCATCGGTGATCTTGCCGACAGCAGCCTGATCGCGGTGCGCGTCGGCGAAATCGACCGCGTGGTCTGCGCCAGTCCCGCCTATCTGAAATCTCGCGGCGTTCCCAAAATACCTGACGATCTCGCGTCACACGACTGCATCAGTTATCCGCCGATGCAGTCGCCGACCGCCTGGAGATTCTCGCGCGACCAAAGAGAATATGTCGTTCCTGTACGATCGCGTATCATCGTGAGCAATCTCGAGTCGGCCTGCGATGCGGCACGCGCGGGCATCGGGATCACCGAAGCGTTCTCATATCTCGTCGCCGGTTCGATCCAATCCGGAGAGCTCGTTCCGCTGCTGAAGGACTTTCGACCGCCGCCCCAGCCCGTGAGCTTCCTCTACTCGCCGAACCGCTTCATGCCAGTCAAATTGCGCACGTTCTTGGATTTCACGCTGCCGCGCCTCAAGGCACGCCTCGCACAAATACAAATGGATGTTGCACCGCGAGGACGCAGCAAGAAGCCGTCGATGTGAAGCTTCCTTCGCGCCGGAGGCGCAGCCTTTTGCGCCTCGTGCATTTGCACGTAGCTCAACTATGCCGTAGCTCCACTGCGTTTCGTAGCCGTGAAGCTATCCGCACCGGGCATCGATACCTTCTGCTGGCGCAGAACTACCTGCCCGCGGCTCGCGCCCTCCACTCGATGAACTCCCGGAACAGCCGTTCTTGATCGGCTGCTGCGTTCCTTTCCATCGATGCCCGCCGGCCAGCCATGAACTGGGCGAAGCTGCTCTGCAACCTCGTCGTGTCGTCCTTCTCGAACCTGTCGATCCATTCCTGAGCAGCAGGAAACCGCTGCCAGCCGGGCAGCTTTCCTGCGAGATTGACAGTCTTCCAGAGAGGGTGGCGCGGAGGCTTTTGGAAGTCCTCGAACCTCGTGAACATCGCCTCGGTGAACCTCGCAATGCGGGCATAACGCGCGGTGTCTCGAGCCCAGTTGAAGGCAATGAGCACGTTGGCGGTCGCGATGGTCTCTGTCTCGGCCGCCTCTTTGGGAACCAGATTGGGGTACTCTTCGTGCGTGAGTTTGGAGGGATAGTAGTTGTCCTCGAGAGCCCGCGAGAAGGGCACGGGAAGCAGCTTGAATCCCCACTCGGGCTTGGCGCTGGCAAACGCCGGAACAGGGACAGGGCACGTGCATGCCGTTGCATCAACTTCGCCGGTGCGCATTTTCTCCATGGCATCGGCCTGCCCGATGTAGAGATCCTGGATCTCGATGCCGAGTGCCTTGAATACGAGCGGCGCAAACTGCGCCGTTGCACTTCCCTTGTAGTTGAAGGCGATCTTCTTTCCTCTCAGATCCTCTATACGATTGTACTCCCCGCGCGCGAGGATGTGCAGCGTCTCCAGGAAGAGCGGTGCGATGTAGGTGATCTGCTGGTCGAGATTGGCACCAAGCTCGCCTGTTGCCTTCAGGTGATTGAGGGTCAGCAGGTTCGTTATGCCAAGATCGATACCGCGCAGGAAGGCGACATCGCGCACGTTCTGCACGCCGGCGCCGCCGCCCACGGGCAGCACCCGCAGGTTGTCGCCCTGATTGACAACCACGGAAATGTCGTGGGCGATCACGGCATAGCCGGCACCCAGCTGACCGCCCATGAGATAAATGACATTCTCATTGAGCCGTTCGCGGTATTGCTCGCGTGCTGCGCGCAGCTGTGCGCGCTGCTTGAGGACAGCCTGATCGGCTGTTTGTGCTCGCGAGGTATCATAAGTCGCAGAAACGACAACGGCCGCAACTGCGGCCATCACGAAGAACCTCATCTGATTTTACTCCCCCTCTGACCCGCAGCATGGAGACAGCTGGCGCCAAGTTGCGGCCGGCCACTTCAACTATGCATGGAGATGCGACGACTGAAGCTGCGATAGGAATCTGCCAGCAATGAGGCACGACCAGCTTCGCCGTGAAATATCGCGGCGCCGCTTCATAAGCTTATCACTTATTCGTTCTTAGCCGCCGCAGAGCCGCCAACTGAATTCAATCGGCGCCGCACTCGGATCGGCCGCTCTGAAGATGAGCATGACGCAACTCCCTGGCCGAATGACGGCGGCTTGCGGAAGGACGGGGTGCGCTTTTCATGCTGCGTCGGCTATAAATGGCGCTTCAAGAAAGTGTCACGCATCCCGGAGTGAGCATCAATGGACGCACAGGCGCTGCGGGAGCTGCAGGCTCCGCTGAAGGCACAATACAAGACGGATCCCGCTTCCGCCTTGATCACGCTGCGCGCGAAAGGCTCTCTCGATCAGAGTGGCATCGCCTGCAAGGTCGAGACTGGACGAGCGCTTGCCGTTGCGGGACTTCATCCAGCAACGGGAGGCTCCGGTCTCGAGCTGTGCTCGGGAGATATGCTCCTCGAAGCCCTCGTTGCGTGCGCAGGTGTCACCCTGAAGGCCGTTGCGACGGCTCTGGCCGTGCCGCTCCACGCCGCTAACGTGGTTGCCGAAGGGGATCTCGATTTTCGCGGCACTCTGGGCGTCGATAAGGGCGCCAGTGTAGGCTTCCAGTCCATTCGCCTGAAATTCGAGGTGGACAGTCCCGCGGATGCAGAAAGCCTTGCTCAGCTCTTCAAGCTGACGGAGCGCTATTGCGTCGTTCTTCAGACCTTGAAGGGATCAGCGGTGCTGTCGACCGAGGTATCAAACAGTCATGGTGCCTGAATTGGCATCAATCATACAGGCGCATCGAAGAGCCATGCGCCTCTGTCAGCTTATTGCTGACTTCGCCATCATCATATGAACGCCCTTGTTGCCGTTGACCAACTGGGTCACGCGCATATCACCGGTGAGCGAGCAAAGCATGTAGGCTTCCTCACGCGTAAGGGTGCTGAGCCGCGTGATGTGCATGATCATCTGACGGAGCGCTTGGCGAGCTGCTTCATCGAGGTCTTCGTCGATGCCCATCGAAATCAAATGTGTTGGGCTTTCCGCGAATGGCCACGTCCAGTCGAGATCCTTGCGGACCGTCAGTCGGAATGTGCCATCGAGACCGGTTTCCAGACCGTTGATGCAGACTTCGCCATCGCCTTGTGTGCCGTGGCCATCGCCCGCTGAAAACAGCGCTCCTGGGACGAACACCGGCAGATAGAGAGTCGTGCCGGCGCGCAGTTCCTTGTTGTCGAGATTGCCGCCGAACGCGCGAGGCACGGCGCTCGGCTGCTTCCCCCAGATCGTGGGCGGGGCGACTCCCATGATCCCGAAGAATGGTGCAATCGGGAGCGTTATCCCTTTCACGAAGCGAATGAGCCCGGCTGCGTGATCGATGAACGGATGGACGATCGCCGGATCGG
>JAEZAW010000351.1 GCA_023430315.1 Pseudomonadota bacterium
CGGTCTTAGCAATTGGGCCGGCCTGATCGAGGGATGAAGCGAACGCGACGATTCCCCAGCGCGAGCAGCGGCCGTAGGTCGGCTTGATGCCGACAGTGCCTGTCAGTGCCGCAGGCTGGCGGATCGAGCCGCCGGTGTCGGTCGCCGTCGCACCGAGGCACAGGTTCGCCGAAACCGCAGCCGATGAACCGCCGGATGAGCCGCCCGGTACGAGCTTGGCGTTGTCTTTCTTACCGTGGCGTGTGCGCCGCCACGGGTTCACGACCGGGCCGAACGCGCTTGTCTCGTTCGACGAGCCCATGGCAAACTCGTCGTTGTTGAGCTTGCCGAGCATGATCGCGCCGGCATCCCACAAGTTCTGCCCGACGGTCGATTCGTACGTCGGCTTGAAGTCGTCGAGAATGCGCGAGCAGGCCGTGGTGCGGATGCCCTTCGTGCAGAAGAGATCCTTGTTGCCGAGCGGCAGGCCTTCGAGCGGGCGCGCCGTGCCCTTCGCGAGCCGCTCGTCGCTCGCCTTGGCCTGGGCAAGGGCGTGCTCGGGTGTTGCCAGCACATAGGCATTGAGGTGCGGATTAGCCGCGTCGATCGCCTTGATGAAGGCCTGCGTCAGCTCAGTGGCGCTGAACTTCTTGGTGACGAGCCCGTCGCGGGCCTCGGCGAGCGTCAGTTTGGTCAGATCGGTCACGCGCTCACTCCACGACCTTCGGCACGACGAAATAGTGGTCCTCGGTCATCGGCGCATTGGCGACGATGTCGTCGGCCTTCTCCCCGTCGGTGACCACGTCCTCGCGCTTCCTGAGCTTCATGTCCGCGACGCGCGTCATGGGCGGCACATTGTCCGTATTGACCTCGCCGAGCTGCTCGACCCACGCCAGAATGCCCGACAGCTCGCCTTCGAGCGCCTTGGCTTCCTCGTCGGTGATCCTGATCCGCGCCAGCCGCGCGATCCGGCGGACGGTCGCCTCGTCGACCTGCATGACTTATCCTATGCCGATTGTGGGGACGGGTTTGCTGCCGCACTGAATAGCGGCCGGCCTCCCGCCGCGCAACAATGGCGTTAAGCCACGAGATCATGAGGGAAATCAGGAATGAGTGAGCTGAAGCCGGCGCCTCGGCGCGTACAGCAGGCCGCGGATGGGCTGGGGCTTGCCGTTCGGGTGGTCGAGATGGCGCAGTCGACGCGGACGGCCGAGGAGGCCGCGGCTGCCTGTGGTTGCGCGGTCGGTCAGATCATCAAATCGCTGGTGTTCCGGGGCAAGCAGAGCGGCAAGCCGATCCTGCTGCTCGTCTCGGGGTCAAATCGGGTCGATCAGAAGGGCGTGGCGGGAGAGATCGGCGAGGCGCTCGACCGGCCGGATGCGGCATTTGTGCGGGACGTCACGGGTTTTGCCATCGGCGGCATCCCTCCCTTCGGCCATGCCCAGCCGCTGCCCACGTGGATCGACAAGGACTTGCTGCAATACGAAACGGTCTGGGCCGCCGCCGGCTCGCCGGAAGCAGTCTTCGAGGTCGATCCGCGGAGGTTGGCGGAGGTGATTGGGGCGAGGGTGATTGGGGTGGTGGGGGGTGGCAGTTAGGACGATGTTCAAATCTTTCTTACGTTAGGTGACACTCACGCGAGCCACTTGCTCTTCCGCGCCTTGGTCGGGTGCGCATTTCTGATAAGTTACTCCCACTTACAATTCTGGCTTTGCGGACAAGCAGTAGCGATTTTGACATCCAATGGACGATATCCAAACTGCTCGTAGGTTGGTAGTGCACGCTGTCCACGGAACTTGGCCTTACGGCATCCTATGCCATATCGTGGGCGCAACTCCCGTAATTCCAGGCGACTCCGATCTTCCATGGTTTCTTTTGGGATCGCAATTCCAAATAGCTGTAGAGAAGGAAATAAAGTGTCCGCTAGCAGCTTGGGTACCGTTTCGATGGAGCGGGAACAACTCTTTCGCGGCGCGCTCTTCGGCAGGAAAAGCGCTCGCCGTTCATTTAGAAGACTGGTTCCGGCGAGAACCGGAATGCGAACATGTAGTAGTTGCACATAGCCACGGAGGATCGGTGGCGGTCGAAGCGGTGCGGATATTGGATGCGCAGGGTAGTAATCGGATAACCAAAGTCGTGTGCATGGCTACCCCGTTCGCTCGCCGCTGGGCGAGCCCAAAAGATGATGGAGAACTAGCCGCCCGCTATTTACTGGCCCGGTTTGGATGGATCTCTTTGGCAATCTGCGCGGCGCTAATTGTCTATGTCCGTTGCTTTTTTGGTTACTCCTCTATCCTGGATGAGGCTTACTCGAAGTTTGGAATATTCGGCCTATATCATAGCTGTATGACTCTTTTCGTAATCCCTTTCTTTATTCTGCTTTGGAAAATCGGAGCAATTACGACTAACTTAGGACACCAGCCAGACTGCGATGAAGCGCAGGCGAAATCCGGGAAATGGGCGCTATATGCAATTCGCGCGGCCCACGATGAAGCAAGCCTCATACTTCAAGCTTCGCAGTTTATTAATCTGATACTTGGGGTTATGCTTGTCTGGGGTCTTTTGTTGCCGTTCGGCTGGGCAAAAGCTAGATTATTGCCGGATGGCTGGGTAAGTCGTGTTCGCCTATGGATTGTTTCTTCTGCGGTGCTGGGTTGTTTGATCATAGTATTGGGCGACGTATCCGGAGATCGGTTTCCGACCGATCCATTTGAACTTCTGGGAGCCTTAGCCATAATATTAATTTTCATGCCATTATTAGTGGCATTAATAATGGCGTGGCTATTTTCCCTTCTAGTCCTTCTCGCCACATTATTTGTTTTGCCGTCGAGTTTGGTCCTCGCTATGTCATTTGGTTGGGATATCATTCGCGATCGGGGGCTGACTATTGTTGAATGTGAGCCTGTTCCCAGCGGTGTGCGTGGAACTGTTGAGATGCTCCGGCTTTCAGATAAGGATGTGAGTGGTTTGGGCCTTGTGCATTATCTGCACGCAGTTCCGACCGCGCGGTCATGCGTCGCAAGAATACTTGGCGAGACAGACAAAAGTCGGTAGAAAATAGTTGCCGTCAGATAATGTTTCGACAGCTTCGAGGCTGTCGGAAATTGCATGGAAATTGAGCTAGCCTTTTTCGCAATTGCCGTATCCACACGGTCGCTGGGCTGACCGGCGTCTGAGCGCGCCATCTCGTTGCGCTTTATAAATCGGAGCTATCTGCTCCAAACGCGAGAAGCCACCAAAATGCATGGGTTCATACATCTTTCCCGCTAAAACGGTGCGCTAGTACGGAACTCTAAAACGGTATCTGTGCGAAGCGTGCGCGTCGTCACGCTCGGCGTGGCGCGGCAAGCCCGAGCTGCGGAAGCCATTCGCAATCTGTGGATAGACAGTCCGCGGGCTTGGGTGAGTCACTTTGACTCACTTCCGCCACGACTCAAATCGATTCACTGTGGCGGCAGGCCGGGGTGGCCGTCGCCGGCAAGCTAGACCACCCCTTCCCGTCTTAGCGGCTTCGGCTCAACGCCTGGGCCACCGGCGGACGTGTGCTTTCACACGCTCCCACCGGCCGAGCCGCCAACGGACGTAAGTCCGCACGGCGACCATCGCAATCAGCGGAAGGAACATATCCCTCTCCCTCGCTGGCGTGGACAAAGCCACGCGCTCCCGACGCCCCGTTGCGTCTGGCTGGCCGCTGGGGCCATCGAGTTGAGGGCTGAGACACGTGCCTCGCCGCCACGTCCGGTGTGGCCGGATTCGAGCGCTAGTTGTATGAGTCACTATGACTCATCGGCGCTGTTTCCACAGGATTCAGCGCCGTCGTGGACAGATTGCTCTGGCTCTCGTCAACGACCTTTCAACCGCCTTGGCCGCTTCGCTCCGCCAAATGGAAAAAAACCCGGCGTGGAGCCGGGCTGAGTTGTCCGAGGTTCGCGTTGGTGTGATGGGACAGCTTCACTTACCTCGACGCTTAGCCTCCATCCTGCCTAGCCACAGCGTATGCGTCTCTGCCGCTCCCATCCGCGGCTATCCGGGAGACTGTGGTGATCCTCACCTGGATTGGGAGGTATTTGCCGGAGTACCCAAAATTTTGGTCGTCTCCATCGTTGGAGTGACCAAACAGCACAACGCTAGGTGAGTCGGCGAACCTGGTCGAGATCGCCTTCGGGCCGGACGCGCCGCCTTCGTTGGCAACCGCGGCCTCGTTTCGGACCGCCCCAGCCCCCACCTAGACCCTTTTCCCGCCAATTCCCTATCCACGCGGTCGCCAGGGCAGACCCGGTGTCTGAGCGCGCCATCTCGTTGCGCTTTATGAATCGGAGATACATCCCATGCTCGACTGCCGTCGTGCAGAAGGCCTTATTTTCCTCGCCGCCTTCGCGCTCTGCATTTCCGCCGCCAACCTGCCTCCTTTACGTTCAACCTTTCATGAGATGCTCGCGTAGCACCTTATCGACGCCGTCGTGCCCGGTTGGCAGCGACGACTCATTGACCCGGGCGCCCGCGTCGAGCAGCAGGCGGGCGCACTCGCCGTGCCGTTTGGTCGAAAACCCCCAAGGGTGAAGCGCGCCCTGGATCAGCCAGCCCATCGCGGTCCCGTCGTGCTGGCGGTCCCCTGCGTGGATCGGCGGATCGTAGCGCAAGACCTCTTCCAACATGTCGGGGTTGCCGTGATACGCCGCCCAATGCAGCGGCATGGCACCGTGCTGCGACAGCGCCGTCACCGGAAATCCGCGGCGGAGCATACCGCTCACCACAGCCAGGTTGTTGTTGCGTGCGGCGTCTGCGACTTGCCGCAATACCGTCTCCGGTGCACCCGCCACCAATTGAGGATCGGCCGCGAGGACCGCGTCGACGCGCGCATCATCGCTGCACCAGAGCGCGTCGAGCAACCGCTCAAGCGGACCCGCGCGCTCGAGTAGAAGATCGAGAACTTCGCCGTGGCGGCGATGGCGCGCGATATCGAATGCCGAGACGTGGAAGCCGAGCGTCCATTGATAAATATGCCCGCCGTTCGTCGCGGTATCGACCATCGGAAACCAGTTCTGATCGACCCGCATGGCAATTGCGCCCGGATTGGCGTCGAGATGCTCCCGCGCCAGCGCGACATCGCCCAGCGCTGCAGCGAGCAGCAGGTCGGATCGCGCGCCCTGCGCAACCAGGAATCGCGCGACTTCGGGATGATCGCCGATCAAGTGCTGAGCCGGAGTCGAAGAATGATCGTCGTCGAGCGCGTCGATCTCAGCGCCATGATCCAGCAGAAATCGAGCGATTTCGATCGTGCGCGCGAAGTGCAATGGCCGCTTGCCATCGCCGCCCTTGCCATGGACGAGCGATGGATCGCCTGCGATCAAGTCCGCGACCTCCGCCATCATGCCGAGATGGGAAGCCGCCCAGATGTCGATCCTGGCGCCGCGGGCAACGAGGGGGGCAGCCTCATCGGGGCCGACCTGCTCCAGCAGACCGAACCCGCCTTTCGCCCAGTTGCTGCGCGTATTGAGATCCGCGCCGTTGGCAATCAGGAGATCAAGCAGCTCGAGATTTCTGGATGCGATATGGGCAGCCGGCCGGTCGAAGCTGAAGATCGGCGCGTTGATCTTGGAGATGAGATCGGGGTGGGATTGTAGCAGCGTTCGCACGTTGTCGACGTTGCCTGCCTCGACGGCCATCTTGAACAGCTCAGTCGGCGTTTTGGTGAGGGACTCGATCTTCTGCCTCAGCTGCAGCCAACTCGCGAGGCCATATCCGCGCGCGATCACGAGCTGCGCATCGCTCAAGGCAAACTCTTCCGGTGCCGGCGGGTTCGGGTGCAGCGCCCGCACGCGCTCGATCGCTTCGGGCTTGCCGCGCCAATAGGCGCGCGCGAGATGCTTGGCGAGCTTTCGCTGCTTGTCGAGGTTCGGGTTTGAAGGAAGCGGGCGAACGAAACGCTTAGGATCGCGCCCTGATGGATCAAGGGTCATGCATACACCTCTTTCTCAAAGCCCGGCGTCCACGAGACGGGCGGAAAGAGGGCCATAATTCGTCGTCTTGATGTGAGTTCAGGTGGGAGGTTCCCTTCCCGTGGACGGGACGCGCCCTGATCGCGTCCGCCTCAGATAGCACACCGCGCCCGCCCTTTCCAACCCCGCCAACCGAGATGGACCTGAGGGGCACGTGGCCCCATCCAGACGCAGAACCCTGCGGCCGTACTAGCCTTTTCCCCGCCAATGCCCTATCCACACGGTCGCCGGGCTGACCCGGCGCCTGAGCGCGCCATCTCGTTGCGCTTTATAAATCGGAGATACATCCCATGCTCGACCGCCGTCGCGCAGAAGGCCTGATTTTCCTCGCCGCCTTCGCGCTCTGCATTCCCGCCGCCAACTGGCTCATAGGCAATGTCGGCACGAAGTGCGTGCCGAACGGGCCATGCCTCATGCCGGTCGGGTTCGGCATCATGGCGCCGACGGGCGTGGCGATGATCGGCCTCGCGCTCGTGCTGCGCGATCTCGTGCAGCGGCGCCTCGGCGTCGGCTGGGCAGCGGGTGCGGTGGTCGCGGGCGCTGCGCTCTCGGCATTTCTGGCACCCCCGTCGCTGGTGATCGCTTCGGGCGTGGCCTTCCTTCTCGCGGAGATGGCTGATCTTGCCGTCTACACACCGCTCCAGCGCCGTGGGCTCGTCTCGGCCGTCGTTGCAAGCAGTTTCGTTGGACTAGTGATCGACAGCATCGTCTTCCTGCAGCTCGCGTTCGGCAGCCTCGACTATCTGCTCGGACAGGTGCTCGGAAAATCCTGGATGGTGCTGGCATCTATCCCGTTCATCGTCTGGCTGCGCCGCCGCGATGAGCGGATCGGATTAGCACCCGCATGATCGGAGGCGTCGCATGACAACGCCATCTCTCGGCCGGCAGACCGCGCTTCCACAGAGCCCGGAAGAAGCCGTGCTCGATCGCGTGCCGAACCCGCATCCCGATACGTTGTACGTCGCCCGCTTCACTGCGCCGGAGTTCACCTCGCTCTGTCCTGTCACAGGCCAGCCCGACTTCGCACACCTCGTTATCGACTACGTGCCCGGCGATTGGCTTGTCGAGTCGAAGTCGCTGAAGCTCTATCTCGGCGCCTTCCGCAATCACGGGGCTTTCCACGAGGACTGCACGATCGCCATCGCCAAGCGGCTGGTCGATCTCCTCGCACCGAAGTACCTGCGCATCGGCGGCTACTGGTACCCGCGTGGCGGTATGCCCATCGACGTCTTCTGGCAGACCGGCACATGTCCGGACGGCGTCTGGCTGCCCGATCAGGGCGTCGCGCCGTACCGCGGGCGCGGATAAGTTAGCGCGTTGGTGCAAGGCTCTTTGCGACCCAGCGCCGCCAGCAATGCCCACAGTTCATTCACCAAGTTTCCAGGACGTTTGCCCGTCACCTGCGGCGCAGCATTGATATGTCACTCTGCTTGCATGGTGCGTGATAAAAATGGGAACGCTCGGGCGTATGGCCGGTTCACAGAGAACCGGCATGGCACGCGCGGGCACGGGACGGGCCGTGCGACCAAAGGCCGGGTTGTGAACAGCGAGGGGCTTGCTTAGAGGCGTTCCTTCTGGAAAGCATGAAGCCTTCAGTATCGCAGGTGAATTTGAATTCCCCGCGACACTTCCGGTGTAGTCGTCATCTTTGACGGCCTCCTGCGGCTCAGGTTTCCGAGACGGCGGGTCCTCTTACGAGCAGCGATACCAGAATGAGCAATGAAACTTTTTCTTTGAGCGTTCCTTCAGCCGTCCGCCATAACCGGCCGCTCGTGGAGCTGATCGAGGAGTCCATTCGTCGCGGCGAAGCGCATTTCGCCGCGACCGGCGCACTCGTCGTCGAGACCGGCGCTCACACCGGGCGTTCCGCGCAGGACAAGTTCACCATCCGCGACGATGCGACGGAAGAGACTGTCTGGTGGGACAACAACAAACCCATCACGCGTAAACAGTTCGACACCCTGCTCGAGGATTTCAAAGCTCATGCATCATCGCGTGAGCTTTTTGTTCAAGACCTCTTCGCCGGTGCAGATGCCAAGCATCGCCTGAACACGCGCGTTTTCACGGAGCTCGCTTGGCACGCGGCCTTCATCCGCCACCTTCTGCGCCGCCCGAGCGCTGCCGAGCTTGCGACGTTCAAGCCCGAGTTCACCGTCGTCAATCTCCCGAGCTTCCGCGCCGATCCGAAGCGCCATGGCTGCCGTAGCGAGACCGTCATCGCCTGCGACTTCACGCGCCGTCTCGTGCTGATCGGCGGCTCGTCCTATGCGGGCGAGACGAAGAAATCCGTCTTCACGTTCCTCAACTACCTGATGCCGGAGCGCGGCGTCATGCTGATGCACTGCTCGGCGAACGTCGGCAAAGGCGGCGACTCCGCCGTGTTCTTCGGACTTTCGGGCACGGGCAAGACGACGCTTTCCGCTGAGCCGAGCCGTATTCTGCTCGGCGATGACGAGCACGGCTGGTCGCCCGACGGCGTGTTCAACTTCGAGGGTGGCTGTTACGCCAAGACTATTCGCCTGTCGCAGGAAGCCGAGCCCCAGATCTGGGCGGCGTCCAACAGCTTCGGCGCCGTGCTCGAGAACGTGATCCTGAACGAGAATGGCGTGCCGGATTTCGATGACGGACGTCTGACCGAGAACACGCGTTCTGCCTACCCGCTCGAGTTCATCGCCAATGCGAGCCCGACCGGCACGGCCGGCCATCCGCGCAATATCGTGATGCTGTGTGCCGATGCGTTCGGTGTCATGCCACCGATCGCCAAGCTCACGCCGAGCCAGGCGATGTACCACTTCCTTTCTGGCTACACGGCGAAAGTCGCCGGCACCGAAAAGGGCATGGGCAACGAGCCGCAGGCGACCTTCTCGACGTGCTTTGGCGCACCGTTCATGCCGCGCCATCCGAGCGTCTACGGCAACATGCTCCGCGAGCTCATCGCGAAGCACAACGTCGACTGCTGGCTGGTCAACACCGGCTGGACGGGCGGCAAGTTCGGCACCGGCAAGCGTATGCCGATCAAGGCGACGCGCGCGCTGCTCAACGCGGCTCTCTCGGGCGAGCTCAAGGGCCAACCCATGCGGCTCGATCCGGCCTTCGGCTTCGAGGTGCCGACGGCGCTCGAGGGCGTCGATCCGAAGATCCTCGATCCGCGCGAGACCTGGGCTGACAAGGCCGCCTACGACCTTCAGGCGCGGGCGCTGGTGAAGATGTTCAGGGACAACTTCGCCAAGTTCGAGCAGCACGTGGACGCGGACGTGAAAGCAGCCGCCCCCGGCCTGCAGGCAGCGGCCGAATAACAACCGGCTCGAAGGTCGTTCTCACTCTCCGGCCAAGCGCGGCATCTGCACTTTGATGCCCTCACGCTCCGCGCGTTCGAGCGCCGCCTCGTTGTGCGCGATGTAGTCCCGCGTCAGCGGCAGCGCGTCGATGCGGCGCGTGGCCTGGATCTGGAACACGACGAGGCTCTGATAGCGGAACGCCGTCTCGGAGCCCGCAAGATAGAACTCCCACATACGGCAGAACCGCTCGTCGCGAATGCGCGCAGCCGTTTCCCAGTTGGCGATGAAGCGCTCGCGCCAGGCGCGCAGCGTATCCGCATAGTGGAGCCTCAGCACCTCCACATCCGTCGTGATGAGCCCCGAACGCTCGATCGCAGTCATGACCTCGGAGAGCGCAGGGATATAGCCGCCGGGGAAGATGTACTTCGCAATGAAGGGGTTCGTGATGGCAGGTGGCTCGGAGCGTCCGATGAAATGGATGACCGCGACGCCGTCATCCTTGAGGAGATCGCGGACCTTGCGGAAGTACGTGCCGTAGTGATTGACGCCAACGTGCTCGAACATGCCGACGGAGACAACGCGGTCGTAGGGGCCGACGAGTTCGCGATAGTCCTGCAGGCGGAAGTGAACGGCATTGGCGAGGCCGGCGCGGCGGGCGCGCTCCTCGGCGATTTTGAGCTGCTCGACCGAAAGCGTCACGCCATCGACGAAGCAGCCGGCGACGTCCGCGAGATAGATCCCGAGGCCACCCCAGCCGGAGCCGATATCGAGGATATGCTGCCCCTCGGATAGAGCGAGCTTGGCAGCGAGATGCCGCTTCTTGGCGCGCTGAGCAACCTCGAGCGGCGTCTTTGCGTCCGCGAAATACGCGCACGAGTACTGCCGGTCGGCATCGAGGAAGAGATCGTAGATCGAGCCGTCGATGTCGTAGTGGTGCGCGACATTGCGGCGGGAGCGGCTGGCGGGATTGAACTGCGCGAGCCGCCGGGTCAGGAAGCGGGCGACATCGAGGCTCTGTGCCCAGCGCGGCGGCGGATGCGCCATGGCATTCTCGAGCACCAGGGCGAGCAGATCGTAGATGCGGCCCTGCTCCATGACGAGCCGGCCGTCCATGTAGGCCTCGCCGACGGCCAGATGGGGGTCGAGCGCGAGCTGGCGTTCGAGCTTGCGATCGGCGAGCCGCGCAACCACTGGCGGACCATGGCCATCGCCAAAGCGATATGCCTTCCCATTGTGGGTAATGAGCGAGAGATTGCCGTGCTCCACGATACGCCGGAGCAGGATTTCGAGCGGCTTGAACATTGGGCACGCCTCGACGCTATGCGCCCGCGTGCGGATACCTCCCCGGTGCCGCAGACAGGGGCTTCGACTTTCGGATGAGCCAAGAATAGCGCCTGGACGACAATTTGTCACATGCTTGGCGATCTCAGGTGCTTCGTCCTTGGTCCGCCGATCAGCAAACGTGCCAAGCCTCCCGATCGTTCCGGCGACCGCATTGCGCGTGCGCAAAGGCCGCACGGCTATTCACCGCGCGGCCCAAGATATTGAACAGAGGCGTGTTTCCGACGATCAGACGTCGGGTTGCTCGCCGAGACCCGGTGCCACCGGCGCGTCGCCCTCGGCGTCCTCGCTGTAGGTCTCGATTTGCGGCAGCTCGTCGCGGACGACCGTGACGTCCTCGCCGCGCGCCTGGCGCTCGGCCTCGTCGGCAGAACGGGCCACGTTGATCGACACTTTGACCACCACTTCCGGGTGGAGCGCCACGCGAACCTCATGCAGGCCGAGCGCCTTGATCGGTTTGTCCAGCAGGACCTGGCGCCGCTCGACCGAGAAGCCGCCGGCGCTCACCGCCTCCGCGATGTCGCGCGTCGAGACCGAGCCGTAGAGCTGGCCCGTGTCGCCAGCCTGGCGGATCGAAACGAACGTCTGCCCGTCGAGGCGGGTAGAGATTCCTTCGGCCTCGGTCTTGAGCTCAAGGTTGCGGGCTTCGAGCTGCACGCGCTGCCCCTCGAAGGTCTTGCGGTTCGCCTCGGTGGCCCGCAGCGCCTTGCCCTGCGGCAGCAGGAAGTTGCGCGCGTAGCCGTCCTTGACCCTGACGACATCGCCCATTTGACCGAGCCGTCCGACCCGCTCCAGCAGAATGACTTCCATGTTCAGCTCCTTGGTTTGATCGTTGAGTGTGGTGGTTGTTCGGTTTGGCGTGTGGACGCCGTCAGTCGGGGCCGCGCGGCGCCGGAGGTCCGGACGACGAGCGTGGCCAGCGCTTGAGAGGTGAGATGGGCTCGGCGAGCCCGAGCAGGGCGATGAGCGCGGCCATCCAGCTGTTGAAGAGGAGCAGCAAGAAGTAGACGCCCCACAGGATGATCGGCCGGTGCGCTTTGCCGCGCGTCACGTAGTGGATGATGGCGAGGCCAACCAGCAGGTAAGCGAACAGGAGCGCGCCTGCGAAGCCCGATGAGATGAGGCCCGGATAGCCCGGCAGAAACGAGAAGGCGATGGCGATGGCCAAGCCCCACGCCATGCCTGGCGGGAAGGTCATGGCAGCAAGGTCCGGCCAGGGTCGCACGAGACGGCCCGACGCGTTGGTGATCCGCCCTGCTAGCCAGAGATTAAGGTTGAAGCCCGCCAGCCAGGAAGTCGCAGAAGCGGCGGGCAGCAGATACAGGCCAAGGTGGGCCAGCGCGTCGATCTCCTCGCGCGTCAGCGGCTTGTCGCGGAGCACCGCGAGATCCTGCGCGAATACCTTCTCGATCATATCGCGCAGTCCGCTGCGTACCTCGTTGAGGTCGCCGCCGAGCATGAACAGGCTCATGACGGAGAGGCTGCCGGCGATGATCGCACCCGCCGCCACCAGACGGCCGACGGGATACCACTCGACGGTCGGTGCGCCGTTCTCGTCAGGCGTGCCCGAGCCGGTTGTGCGGTTGAGCAGGGCCAGATGGCAGAGGATGACGATCGGCAGGCCCTGGCTCACGAGGAAGACGAACGCCGGCCAGAAGCCGCCAAGCACGAAACCGATGCCTGCGGAGGCGGCCAGCGCCGCAATTAGCGCCGAGGGTGCACCCCAACCGAGACCGGCGAGGAAGCTTGGCAAAGGTGCGAGAAAATAGAGGAGCACACGCCCGGTCGGCCCACCGTAGATAGCGGACACGAACAGCACGGCGGACGCGAAGCCGCCTGCAAGGCCAAAGATGGCGAAATAGGGCATGACCCGAAGCTGTCCCGCGCTGGTGTGATGATCGAGAAGTCCGCACCATCATGTGGGCTGGGTTCGAAGCGGACTTCTCGATCTGAACCTCACCAGCATCATAAATTCGCTAGTGGCCTTCAGATCGCGAAATTCGTTCCGAGCCAGCCGCGCATTCAGACGAATTTCGCGATCAGGCCACTAGTGGCGGTTAGAGGCGGCCGGTGATCGACGCGCCCCAACCCATAGCTTACAGACGGTCCGCCCGTGCGGTCCGCCCGTCGTAGTGTCGTGCTGCGCCTACTTGATCACGTAGGGCAGGAGGCCGAGGAAGCGTGCGCGCTTGATCGCCTTGGCGAGTTCGCGCTGCTTCTTCGCAGAGACTGCGGTGATGCGGCTCGGCACGATCTTGCCGCGCTCGGAAATGTAGCGGCCGAGCAGGCGCGCATCCTTGTAGTCGATCTTCGGTGCGCCCTCGCCCGAGAACGGGCAAGTCTTACGGCGACGATGGAAGGGGCGGCGTGCGGCGCCGCCGCCTGAGGCGCTGGTATCGGACATGGATCAGCTCTCCTGATCAGGACGGGGAGGACGGGGACCACGCGGCGCATCGCCATCGGGGCGCGGACCGCGGGGACCGCGGAAGCCATCGCCGTCGCGCGGCGGCCGGTCGCCACGGGGACCATCGCCATCCCGCGGGGGACGATCGCCGCGATCGGCGCGGAAGCCACCACCCTCGCGCGGCGGACGATCACCGCGGAAGCCACCACGATCACCACCGCGGTCGCCGAAGCGGCCACCGCCGCCACCACGCGGACCACGGTCGCCGCGATCACCACGCTCGCCGCGCTCGTCGCGGTCACCCTTGCGCATGGGCGCGGAGGGCTCCGTCTCGTGCGCCTCGACCTTCACGGTGAGGAAGCGGAGGATGTCCGTCGACAAGCTCATGCGCCGTTCCATCTCGGCGACCGCTGCGGGCGGCGCGTCGATGTTGAAGAGGCTGTAGTGAGCCTTGCGGTTCTTCTTGATCTTGAAGTTGAGGGTCTTAAGTCCCCAGTACTCGGACTTGGCGATCTTGCCGCCGCCAGCCTCGATGATATCCGAGAACTCTTTGGTCAATGTCTCGACCTGCTGGTTCGAGACGTCCTGGCGTGCCAGGAACACGTGCTCATAGAGAGCCATGCTCTGGCTTTCTCTCGTTTCTGTCCCCTCCGGCGCAAAGCCCCTTATGGGCCGGGAAAGGCCCACCAAGGCACCCAAAGAGCGTAGACCCGGAAAGCCGGACCAGTGGTCCTACGGCAAGCGCCGCCTTTCCTCGAGCCTTCGACCGGAGCGGGTGATGGCGCGCTTTATACCTGGAAATGGGGCGGAGGCAAGGGCCGGGGCATGGAAAAAGCCGCCGCGCGGGGTGCGCGACGGCCTCTTGCAGTGCCCGAAACTCTTGAAGCTGGCCGGACCTTAGAAGTCCATACCACCCATTCCGCCCATGCCACCGCCCGGCATCGCGGGCATGCCGGCATCCTTCTTCGGCAGCTCGGCAATCATGGCCTCGGTCGTGATCAGCAGGCCGGCGACGGACGCGGCGTCCTGGAGCGCGCAGCGAACGACCTTGGCTGGGTCGATGACGCCCTGCGCCACGAGGTCGCCGTACTCGCCGCTCTGGGCGTTGTAGCCGAACGCGTACTTGCTGTTCTCAAGCACCTTGCCGACGATCACCGAGCCATCGCTACCCGCATTGAGCGCGATCTGACGTGCCGGCCAGGAGAGCGCCTTCTTGATGATGTTGACGCCGACCTTCTGGTCCTCGTTGTCGACGTTGATCTTGTCGAGGGCCGCGATCGCGCGCAGTAGCGCGACGCCGCCGCCCGGCACGATGCCCTCCTCGACTGCGGCGCGGGTCGCATGAAGCGCGTCGTCGACGCGATCCTTGCGCTCCTTGACTTCGACCTCGGAACCGCCGCCGACCTTGATCACCGCGACGCCGCCGGCGAGCTTGGCCAGCCGCTCCTGCAGCTTCTCGCGGTCGTAGTCCGAGGTGGTCTCCTCGATCTGCGCCTTGATCTGCTTCACACGGCCTTCGATGTCGGTCTTCTTGCCGGCCCCGTCGACGACCGTCGTGTTCTCCTTGTCGATCGAGACGCGCTTGGCCTTGCCGAGCATGTTGATCGTCACTGTCTCGAGCTTGATGCCGAGATCCTCGGAGATGACCGTACCGCCGGTGAGGATCGCGATGTCCTCGAGCATGGCCTTGCGACGGTCACCGAAGCCCGGCGCCTTCACGGCCGCGACCTTGAGGCCGCCGCGCAGCTTGTTCACGACGAGTGTCGCGAGCGCCTCGCCCTCGACCTCCTCGGCGATGATCAGGAGCGGCTTGCCGGTCTGCACGACGGCTTCGAGCAGCGGCAGCATGGGCTGCAGGCCCGAGAGCTTCTTCTCGTGGATGAGGATGTAGGGGCTCTCGAGCTCCGTCGTCATCTTCTCGGCATTGGTGACGAAGTACGGCGAGATATAGCCGCGGTCGAACTGCATGCCCTCGACGACATCGAGTTCGGTTTCGAGGCTCTTGGCCTCCTCGACCGTGATCACGCCCTCGTTGCCGACCTTCGCCATGGCCTCGGCGATGATCTTGCCGACTTCCTCGTCGCCGTTGGCGGAGATTGTGCCGACCTGGGCGATCTCGGCGTTCGACGTGACCTTTTTGGCCTTGGCCTTGAGCTCGGCGACGACGGCGTTGACGGCGAGGTCGACGCCCCGCTTGAGGTCCATCGGGTTGGCGCCGGCTGCGACCGACTTCGCGCCCTCCTTCACGATCGCCTGAGCGAGAACGGTAGCCGTCGTGGTGCCGTCACCGGCGACGTCGCTGGTCTTGCTCGCGACCTCGCGCAGCATCTGCGCGCCCATGTTCTCGAACTTGTCGGCAAGCTCGATCTCCTTGGCGACGGTGACGCCGTCCTTGGTGATCCGGGGAGCGCCGAACGACTTCTCAAGTACGACGTTGCGGCCCTTTGGGCCGAGCGTCACCTTCACGGTGTTGGCGAGGATATCGACGCCACGCAGCATCCGCTCACGGGCGTCCTGGGAGAACTTTACGTCTTTGGCTGCCATCTTGGCTTACTCACTATCGTCTGGGGGGATGAGCCCGGACCGAGCCAAGGTGCCTTGGGCCACCTGGCAGGTCCGGTGTTCTAGTGTCCCTTTTGATTCCGAAGTTCGCCGTGTCTCGATGCTGGTG
>JAEZAW010000012.1 GCA_023430315.1 Pseudomonadota bacterium
CGCCACGCTAAAGTAATCATTCTTGGTTCCGGTCCGGCCGGCTACACAGCCGCCATCTATGCCGCTCGTGCAATGCTCAAGCCCCTGATCATTCAGGGCAATCAGCCGGGTGGGCAGCTCACCATCACGACCGACGTCGAGAACTATCCGGGCTTCGCCAAAGTCATCCAGGGCCCCTGGCTCATGGAGGAGATGCAGGCCCAGGCCGAGCACGTAGGGACTGAAGTCGTCTTCGACCACGTCGTAAAAGTGACGCTCAACAAGCGACCGTTCCTACTCGAGTGCGATTCCGGCGACAGCTACACCTGCGATGCTCTCATCATATGCACGGGCGCCCAGGCGCGCTGGATCGGCCTGCCGAGCGAGGCCGCCTTCCAGGGCCATGGCGTATCCGCCTGCGCGACCTGCGACGGCTTCTTCTATCGCGACAAGGAAGTCATCGTCGTCGGCGGCGGCAATACCGCTGTCGAAGAGGCGATCTTCCTCACGAACTTCGCGAAGAAGGTCACCGTCATCCATCGCCGCGACAGCTTCCGCGCCGAGCGCATTCTGCAGGATCGCCTCTTCAAGAACCCCAAGATCGAAGTGCTCTGGGACACAACGCTCGATGAGATCACCGGCGATACCGATCCGGTAAAGAGCGTCACCGGCGTACGCCTGCGCAACGTGCGGACCGGCGCGGTCGAGAACCGGCCCGTGGACGGCGTCTTCATTGCCATCGGGCACGCGCCGGCAACCGAGCTCTTCGCCGGACAGCTTCCCACGACCAAGGGCGGCTACCTGATCACCAAACCAGACTCGACCGCCACCGACATCCCCGGCGTCTTTGCTGCCGGCGACGTCAAGGACGAAGTCTATCGCCAGGCGGTCACGGCCGCTGGCATGGGCTGTATGGCGGCACTCGAAGCGGAACGATTCCTCGCCCACGCGGGCGAGCGGCTCGAAGCCGCCCAGTAACAATCGAAAGAGGAAACGGTCGCGTGCCGGGGCATATGGACTGGGACAAGTTGCGTATCTTCCACTCGGCTGCCGAGGCGGGAAGCTTCACTCACGCCGGCGAGAGCCTCAGGATGAGCCAGTCGGCGGTCAGCCGGCAGGTCTCGGCACTCGAGAAAGAGCTTGGCGTCTCGCTGTTTCACCGCCACGCGCGCGGTCTCGTGCTTACCGAGCAGGGCGAGATGCTGTTCCGCACCGCCAGCGAGGTGATGAACAAGCTGCAGACCGCCGAATCGCTGCTCTCGGACTCGACGACCAAGCCGGCCGGCGATCTCCGCGTCACGGCGACGGTCGGCCTCGGCTCGGTCTGGATCACGCAGCGTCTGCGCGAGTTCCTCGAGCTTTACCCCGACATCCGTGTCGAGCTCATCCTGAACGACGAGCCGGTCGATCTCTCCATGCGTGTAGCCGACGTCGCCATCTGGGCGCGAGAGCCTGCGCAGGGCGACCTCATCCGCCGGCCGCTCTTCACCATGCAGACTCACTGCTATGCATCGAGCCAGTACATCCGCAAGTTCGGCACGCCGGCGACTGTTGCCGACCTTGACCGCCACCGGATCGTGTCCTTCGTCGGCAATCCGGCGCCGCACCTCTCGCACATCAACATGCTGGAATCGCTCGGGCGCGAGGGCCGGGCGCCGCGGGTGCCGGTCATGCGGGCCAGTGCCATACTGGCCCTAAAGTACGCGATCCGCTCCGGCATCGGCATCGGCATGATCCCCGATTACCTCACCCAGGAGGAATCCGATCTGGTGCCCGTGCTGGCCGATCTGGAGCTTCCGAAGCTGCCCGTGTACTTCGTCTACCCCGAGGAGCTGAAGACGGCGAAGAAGGTGCAGGTTTTCCGGGATTTCATGGTCGCCAAAGGGCGGCAGTGGAAATACTGATTCGGCGGATTATCGGCTCACGTACCGAGACATGCTCTTTTCGCATGGCCGCCTCCTCCACTCCTCCATTGAACTGAACGGCCCTAGCCCACATATACACAAACAGCTGTGACGGACAGCTACTGAAGGCAGTTCCCTCCCTTTGACGCCTTCAAGCCTATCGCTTCGGCGATAAGGCACCAAACTTCCAGCCGGGCCTCGTGCCCGGCTTTTCTTTTTCATGCCATATCAGAGCCTTGCCTGGGCACTGCCCGACAAACCGAGCACGTATCGTCAGCGCCAGTGAATCACCCCTTGGGCGTGCAAGTCCGCACGTTCGCGACCGCTCAGGTTGCGAGCACGCTTTCGTTTCTGACTTCAAGATTGAGGGCCGCAGCGAGCAACGCCTGCGTATACGCCTCGCGCGGGCGGTCGAAGATCTGAGCCGTCGGCCCCTCCTCCACCACGACGCCGTTGCGCAGCACAATGACGTAGTTGCTCAGCGCACGTACGACCCGCAGATCGTGACTGATGAACAAGTACGACAGGTCGTGCCGGCGCTGCAGATCGCGCAGCAGATCGACGATCTGGGCCTGGACGCTCATGTCGAGCGCGCTCGTCGGCTCGTCGAGCAGGACGAAGTGGGGCTCGAGCACCATGGCGCGCGCGATGGCAATACGCTGGCGCTGGCCGCCGGAGAACTCGTGCGGGTAGCGGTCCTGGGCCCCGGGGTCGATGCCGACCACGACCACCGCCTCGCTCACACGCGCGCGGCGCTGCTCGAAGTTCAGTCCCGGGTCCTGGATGAGCAGGCCCTCCTCGACGATCTGGCTCACGGAGAGACGCGGCGAGAGCGAGCCGTAGGGGTCCTGGAAGACGATCTGCATCTCGTGGCGCAACGGCCGCATCTGCTTGGCGCCGAGCCCGTCGATGCGCTTGCCCATATAGACGATCGGCCCCTTGGAGCTGATCAGCCGGAGGATCGCGAGACCGAGCGAGGTCTTGCCCGAGCCGGACTCGCCGACGACGCCGATGGTCTCGCCGGCCCTGAGCTTCAGCGACACGCCATCCACGGCGCGCACATGATCGACCGTGCGCCGCAGTAGGCCGCGCTTGATCGGAAACCAGACCTTGAGATCCTGCGTCTCGATGACCACGGGTCCAGTCGGGTTGCCGGCCGGCGGCGTGCCCTTGGGCTCGGCGGCGAGCAGGTGGCGCGTATAGGCGTGCTGCGGCGCCTCGAAGATCTGGCGGACCGTGCCGCGCTCGACGATTGATCCTGCATTCATGACGTAGACGCGGTCCGCCATCTTCCGCACGATCCCGAGGTCGTGCGTGATGAGCAGCATGGCCATGCCCAGCTCTTGCTGGAGATCTTTCAGCAGCGCCAGGATCTGCGCCTGAATGGTCACGTCGAGCGCGGTCGTCGGCTCGTCGGCAATGAGCAGATCGGGCTCGTTGGCGAGCGCCATGGCGATCATGACGCGCTGGCGCTGCCCGCCCGAGAGCTGATGCGGATAAGCGCCGAGGCGCTTCTCGGCATCGCGGATACCGACCTTGCGCAGGAGATCGAGCGTACGTGTCCGCGCCTCTGCCTCGCTCAGTCCCATGTGCAGGCGCAGGATCTCGCCGACCTGCTGCTCGATGGTGTGCAGCGGATTGAGCGAGGTCATGGGCTCCTGGAAGATGATCGAGATGCGCCCGCCGCGAATGTCGCGCATCACGGCATCGGGCACCTTCAGCAGGTCCTTGCCCTCGAAGTAGATCTCACCTGTCGGATGGTGCGCGGCCGGATAGGCCAGCAGGCGCATGATGGAGAGAGCCGAGACGCTTTTGCCGGAGCCCGACTCGCCGACGAGCGCCACCGTCTCGCCCTTGCCGATCGTGAAATCGATCCCGCGCACAGCGAGATGTCGCGTCTCGCCCGATCGAAACTCGACCGAAAGATTGCGTACGTTGATGAGGTTCTGGGACGGCGCCCGCGACGCTTCTTGAGTGAGCGCGCTCATCGGAAGGTCTTCCTCGGATCGAGCGCATCACGAACTGCCTCGCCGATGAAGATCAGCAGCGACAATGTGATCGCTATCGAGACGAACCCGGCGAGGCCGAGCCATGGCGCCTGCAGGTTGTGCTTACCCTGGGCGAGAAGCGCGCCCAGCGACGGCGAACCTGGCGGCAGCCCGAGCCCGAGGAAATCGAGCGCAGTCAACGCCGTGATGGAGCCCGAGAGCTTGAATGGCAGGAAGGTCAGCGTCGCCACCATCGCGTTCGGTAGCAGGTGCTTGAACATGATCTTGATGTTCGAGAGACCGAGCGCACGCGCAGCCGTGATGTACTCGAAATTCCGCCCGCGCAGGAACTCCGCGCGCACGACGCCGACGAGATATACCCAGTGGAAGAGGAGCAGGATGAACAGCAGCGTCCAGAAGCCCGGAACGAGCACGGCCGAGATGATGATCAGCACATAAAGCGACGGAATCGACGACCAGATCTCCAGGAGGCGCTGGAAGATGAGATCGACGCGACCGCCGAAATAGCCTTGCATCGCGCCGGCCGCGACGCCGATCGCGGCCGAGAGGATCGTGAGGATCAGGCCGAAGAGCACGGATATTCGAAAGCCGTAGATCACGCGCGCGACCACGTCTCGTCCCTGGTCATCGGTACCCAGCCAGTTGCGATTGCCGATCGCCTGAAAGCGCGCGAGCTGAACCGGATCGGTTTCGCAAAGCTCGGCGCTCGTCGCCCATGGCGGCGGTGCCGGATAGCCGAGGCAGCGCCCCTCGGAACCCTTGATGCGCGGGTAGTCCTTGTTGATCGAGTTGTAGGAGTAGCGGATCGGCGGCCACAAGATCCATCCGTGGGCCTGGATCTCGTTGAGGATGACCGGGTCCTTGTAGTCGGTCACCGCGAGAAAGCCGCCGAACTTCTCCTCGGGGTAGTCGACGACGATCGGGAAGAGCGTCTCGCCTTTGTAGCGCACGAGGATCGGACGATCGTTGGCGATCACCTCGGCGAACAGACTCATGATGAAGAGCCCGAGGAAAATCACAAGGCTCCAGTAGCCGCGCCGGTTGGCCTTGAAATTGCGCCAGCGCCGCTCGTTGATCGGGGAAAGCTGGAGAAATCCGAAACGGCGCCGCCGCACGACTAGAGGCGGGGCGTCCGGCGGCAGATCCTGTGGCTCGACTGGCGGCAGGACGACGGGCGTTCCGACATCCGGCGCGACGGCCGGCACTTCCGGCTTGAGCTCGAGTGTATCGTCGCGCCGCGCGTCCACGATATCAGACCTCCCGCGACTCGAAGTCGATGCGCGGATCGACGAGCGTATAGACGAAGTCCGATACGAGGTTCACGACGAGGCCGAGCAGCGAGAAGATGAAGAGCGTGGCGAAGACCACGGGGTAATCGCGGTTGATGATGGATTCGAAGCTCAGCAGCCCGAGCCCATCGAGTGAGAAAATGGTCTCAATGAGCAGGGCACCGCTGAAGAACGCACCGATGAATGCGCCCGGGAAGCCGGC
Source organism: Pseudomonadota bacterium (assembly GCA_023430315.1). Classification (GTDB taxonomy): domain Bacteria; phylum Pseudomonadota; class Alphaproteobacteria; order Rhizobiales; family Hyphomicrobiaceae. Next base: position 5,384 of record JAEZAW010000012.1, read on the forward strand.
GATGATCAACAGCATGGCATTGCGGAAGACGTGGCCATAGAGCACCTGGCCCTCGGCGAGGCCCTTCGCGCGCGCCGTCATGACGTACTGCTTGCGGATCTCGTCGAGGAAGGAATTCTTGGTCAGGAAGGCCATGGTCGTGAAGGCACCGAGTGCGAGTGCGATGAGCGGCAGCGTCAGATGCCAGAAGTAATCGATGACCTTGCCCCAGAGCGAGAGCTGCGCCCAATGATCGGACGTGAGGCCGCGCGAGGGAAACCATTGCACGAACGACCCGCCGGCAAAGAGGATCAGCAGCAGCACCGCGATCAGAAAGCCGGGAATGGCATAGCCGATGACCAGCAGGCCTGACGTCCAGGTGTCGAAGCGCTCACCGTCGTTGACGGCCTTGCGGATGCCGAGCGGGATCGAGATGAGGTAGGTCAGCAGCATCATCCACACGC
>JAEZAW010000176.1 GCA_023430315.1 Pseudomonadota bacterium
TTTCCCTTTTGGGGGTGGGGGGGGGGGGTGGGGGGCGGCCGCTTGCGCTGACGTTTGCCTATGCCGCCGCCCCTCACCCTAACCCTCTCCCCGTAAGCACGGGGAGAGGGGATAAGGGCGCGCGAACGTAGCAGCGTGCTGGCGCCTGAGCAAAACGACGACGAAAGAAGAAGTATGGTTCCGCGCGCTTCAGGCTGCGCGCGAGAGATAGGCGGCGAGCCGAACCTTCAGCTCATCCGCGATCGTCTTGGCGACGCGGATCTCTGCATCCTCGCGCGCGCGGACGTTCGAGTAGATCGACTGGTAGCGCTCGAAGGCGGCGCGGGCGTGCGAGCTGCCCTGCAGGGCAACCGACTTCTGCTTGATGTTGATGAGCTGATAGCCGGCCTCGACGTTGTAGACCTGACTGTAAGCCTCGCCTTCCTTCGTCACGAGGGTCGAATTGATGCCCTCGCGGATCACGATCTCCAGGCGATAGGCGGGCTTCGGCGCCTCGCGACCACCGGTATTGTTGAAGATCAGCTCGTTGCGGATGCGCTGGCCGACACGGCTCGGAATGGGTGCGATGTCGACCTTCGCGAGGACATCCTGAAGATGCTCACCGCTGGCCGTCGGTCCGTAGAGCGGGCGGAAGTCGCCATCACCACAGGCCGCGAGCACCGGAGCAGCGGCAATCGTCAAACCGAGCCCGCGCAGAAATGCGCGTCTCGATGAGACAGCTTGCGGCTTCTTCCCCCTAGGCGACGACATTCACGATCCTCTGTGGGACCACAATCACCTTCTTGACGGGCCGTCCCTCGATAGCCCGTACGACAGCCTCAAGCTTGAGTGCTGCCGCCTCGATCTCTTCCTTCGCGGCCGTCCGGGCGATGGTCAGCTCGTCACGGCGCTTGCCGTTCACCTGTACGGCAATGGTTACGTGATCGTCAACGAGCAAGGCCCCATCGGCCTTCGGCCACGGCTGATCTGCCAACAAGGTGTTGTAGCCAAGCCGCTCCCAGCATTCTTCAGCTAAATGCGGCATCATCGGGCCGATCATCTGAACAAGATGCTCGACGGCCTCGCGAAGTGCCCAATCGAGGCCTTCATCCGACTGCGGAAGCGCCGCTTGAATGGCATTTGTCAGCTCGTACAGTTGCGCAACGGCAACATTGAAGCGCAGGGCTTCGATATTGCGACCGACCGTATCGAGAGTTTTGTGAGTCGCGCGACGCAATGCCTCCGCGCTCGGGCCAAACGCAGCGGGGCGAGTCGCGCCCTTGGGCGCAGCCTTGGTCTCGATCTCGCCGAGCAAGCGCCAAATGCGCTGAATGAAGCGGCCGGCACCCGCAACGCCCGCCTCGGTCCAGATGACATCGCGCTCGGGCGGGCTGTCGGACAGCATGAACCAGCGAGCGCAGTCGGCGCCCCAGTGCTGGATGATGTCGTCGGGGTCGACGAGGTTCTTCTTCGACTTCGACATCTTCTCGATCGAGCCGATCTCAGCCGGCTTGCCGGTCGCGATCTCGGTCGCGCGCCGAGCATCGCCCTCGCCTTCGAAGCGCACCTCGGTCGGCAGCAGCCATTGACCGTCCGCGGACCTGTAGGTCTCGTGCACGACCATGCCCTGCGTGAAGAGGGCGGCGAACGGCTCCTTGAGCTTGGGGTTCAGGTTGCCGGTGGCGCCCATGGCGCGCGCGAAGAAGCGTGAGTAGAGCAGATGCAGGATCGCGTGCTCGATGCCGCCGATGTACTGGTCGACGGGCAGCCAGTAGTCGGCCGCCGCCTGATCGACGGGCGTGTCCGCATCGGGCGCCGTGAAGCGCACGAAATACCAGGAGCTATCGACGAACGTGTCCATGGTGTCCGTCTCGCGGACGGCCTTGGACCCGCACTTCGGGCAATCGACATGGCGCCACGTCGGATGACGGTCGAGCGGATTGCCCGGCTCGAGGAACGAGGCATCCTCGGGCAGCTTCACGGGGAGCTGTTCGACGGGCACAGGCACCTCGCCGCACGTCCCGCAGTGGATGATCGGGATCGGGCAGCCCCAGTAGCGCTGGCGCGAGATGCCCCAGTCGCGCAGGCGATAATTGATCTTGCGCTTGGCAACGGGCTTACCCGCGAGCGACGCCTTCTCCAGGCGATCTGCGATCGCATTGAAGGCCGCTTTGACATCGAGGCCGTCGAGGAACTGCGAATTGATCATCACGCCGTCGTCGACATAGGCCGTGCCGGCTTCGATGCCGGCGAGCGCGTGCGTGCGCGCCTTGGCCTCCGTCGGGGCGACGACAGGAACGACGGGGAGCCCATACCTGCGAGCGAATTCGATATCGCGCTGATCGTGCGCCGGGCAGCCGAAGATGGCGCCTGTGCCGTAGTCCATGAGAATGAAGTTCGCGACGTAGACGGGTAGCTTCCAGTTCGGATCGAGCGGGTGCGCGGCGACGATGCCGGTGTCGATGCCCTTCTTCTCGGCGCTCTCGATGGTCGCGACGGACGTGCCCATGTGGCGGCACTCCTCGCTGAAAGCAGCGACAGCGGGGTTCTTCTCCGCGACGGCCAGCGCCAGCGGATGATCGGGCGCAATGGCGAGGAAGGACGCGCCGAACAGCGTGTCGGGCCGCGTCGTGAAGACTTCCAGCTCCGACATGCCGCTGGGCGCAGCCGAATCGAGTGCCCATCGGATCAGCAGGCCCTCGGACCGGCCGATCCAGTTCTCCTGCATGACCCGCACCTTCTCGGGCCACTTGTCGAGCGTGTGCAGGGCCTCGATGAGATCATCCGCGAACTCGGTGATCTTGAAGGCCCACTGCTGGCGCTCGCGCTGCTCGACGAGCGCACCCGAACGCCAGCCGCGGCCGTCGATGACCTGCTCGTTGGCCAGCACGGTCTGGTCGACCGGGTCCCAGTTCACCTTGCTCGCGCGGCGATAGGCGAGGCCCTTCGCGTACATGTCCAGGAACAGGCGCTGCTGGTGGCGGTAGTAGCTCGGATTGCAGGTCGCGAACTCGCGCTTCCAGTCGATGGCGAGGCCCATGGACTTGAGCTGCGCCTTCATGGCGTCGATGTTGGCGTAGGTCCACTTGGCCGGGTGCGTCTGGCGCTCCATGGCCGCGTTCTCGGCCGGCATGCCGAAGGCGTCCCAGCCCATGGGGTGCAGGACGTTGAAACCGCGGGCGCGCTTGTAGCGGGCCAGCACATCGCCCATGGTATAGTTACGCACGTGCCCCATATGGATGCGCCCGGACGGATACGGGAACATCTCGAGCACGTAGCACTTTGGCTTGGCCGGATCGGTCGATGTGAGAAAGACGCCGCGTGCGTCCCAGACACTTTGCCAGTGCTGCTCGCGATCGGGCGCGTTATAGCGTTCGGCGGCCATTTGGGGCGACCTCGGTACGTGTTGTCATAACTGTGGGCGAATAAGCTCGGCGCGTAATGTGCCCAAAGGATTGGGCGGGTCAAGGCGGAGACGATGAAGGAGACGGCAGAATCACGGCTCGAGGCCGTTCGCGGCCGGATCGAGAAGGCGGCGCGGGAAGTTGGACGCGACCCAGCCTCCGTCCGGCTGGTGGTGGTCTCCAAGACCTTCGGCGAGGTCGACATTAAGCCGGTAATCGCCGCCGGGCAGCGGCTGTTTGGCGAAAACCGCGTTCAGGAGGCCCAGTCCAAGTGGCCGGCCCTCAAGAATGCGCACCCGGACCTGGAGCTGCACCTCATTGGGCCCCTGCAGACCAACAAGGTGCGCGATGCCGTCGCCCTCTTCGACGTACTCCACACGCTCGACCGGCCGAAGCTCGCGCACGCGCTGAAGGCCGAGATGGCGGCGCGCGGCAAGACCCTCCGTCTGCTCGTCCAGGTCAACACGGGCGAGGAAGAGCAGAAGGCGGGCGTCGCGCCGGCTGATCTGCCGGCCTTCCTCAAATTGGTGCAGGACGAGCTGAAGCTCGAAATCGAAGGCCTCATGTGCATCCCGCCCGTCGACGAGGAGCCGGCACTCCATTTCGCACTGCTATCCAAACTCGCCCGCGAGCACGGGCTCCCCGAGCTCAGCATGGGCATGAGCGGTGACTTCGAGGCGGCCGTGGAACTTGGCGCGACGTACGTGCGGGTGGGGAGCGCGATCTTCGGCAGCCGTCCGCCGCTGGTGACGACGCCATAACTCGTCGAACCAAAAGTCCCAGAACGCAGTTGAATTAGACAGTCAACTGCAATATCGACGCCGCCCAAGGGACGGAGGAGCTGGAAATCTCCGCCTCCCGCCTGCGCGCGACATCCCCCAAAGCATCCGAGGAGACGCCCCGTGGATACCGTTCTGATCATTGGCGCCGGCGCTGCCGGCTCCGTCGTCGCGCAGAAGTGCGCGATGAACCGCGACGTGTTCAAGACGATCCACCTGGCTTCGCGCCGCATCGAGAGCTGCAAGGCTGTCGCCAAGCGCTGCAAGACGCCGATCGAGGTGCATCAGGTCGATGCCGACGACGTCAAGGCGACCGTCAAGTTGCTGAAGAAGATCAAGCCCGACCTCGTCATCAACATGGCGCTGCCATACCAGGATCTGCCGATCATGGATGCGTGCCTGGAGGCGGGCGTGCACTACATGGACACGGCCAACTACGAGCCGCGCGATGAGGCTAAGTTCACATACAAGTGGCAGTGGCCCTATCACGACAAATACAAGAAGGCCGGCCTCATGGCCGTGCTCGGCTGCGGCTTCGATCCGGGACAGTCGAACATCTATTGCGCCTATGCGCAGGAGTTCCTGTTCGACGAGATCAACCAGATCGACATCGTGGACTGCAATGACGGCAGCCACGGCAAGGCGTTCGCGACCAACTTCAATCCGGAGATCAACCTCCGTGAGGTCACGCAGCGCGGCAAGTACTGGAAGAAGGGCAAGTGGATCGACATCGATCCGCTCTCGATTTCCGTGATGATCGACTACCCGAAGGTCGGCGAGCGCAAGAGCTACCTCATCTATCACGAGGAGGAGGAGAGCCTCGTCAAGAACATCAAGGGGCTCGAGCAGATCCGCTTCTGGATGACGTTCTCTGACAACTACATCAAGCACCTCGAGGTGCTCCAGAACGTCGGCATGACCCGCATCGACCCCGTCATGTACAAGGGCAATCCGGTCATCCCCATGGAGTTCCTGAAGGAGCTGCTGCCGCCGCCGTCCTCGCTCGGCGAGAACTACACGGGCAAGACGTCCATCGGCTGCATCTTCGTCGGCAAGAAGGGTGGCAAGGAAAAGCGCGCGATGATCTACAACGTCTGCGACCACGCCGCTTCCTACAAGGAGACCGGCGCGCAGGCGGTTTCGTACACGACCGGCGTGCCCCCCGTGGTGGGGGCCATGATGATGTTCCAGGGCCACTGGAAGGGAAAAGGCGTGTTCAACGTCGAGCAGCTCCCCTCGAAGCCCTTCATGGACGAGATCGGCAAGCAGGGCCTGCCCTGGCATCTCATCGACGTGAAGAAGAGCGACCAGAAAGAGCTCTTCAAGGTCAAGACCTGAAGCTAAACAAAGGGCGCCGAGAGGCGCCCTTTACGTTTTCCGATCAGTGCTTGGTCCGGATCGGCGCGAGCAATTGATCCACATCGAGGCTGCCGGCGAAGTCCAAGAGCTCCTTGAAGTCCTTCTGAGGCGGCTTGGGGCGCGCTCCGCCGTCGCGCAGATTCTCCGCAATTCTGTCCAGAGTGGCGTCGCAGTAGAGAATGCCGCTGTAGGCCATCGCATAAGCCAAGTCCTCGACCGTCTCCGGTCGGCCGCCGCAGCTCGGGCAATCGAGAAGATTGAGCTTCGGTGCATCCTCACCGCAGAAAATGCAAAGCGTTCGTACTTGCTCATCGGTATCCATGCGTCACCCCCGTCACGTTGGATTAGTGCTCCGTCCAGTACTGATCGCGAGCACGTTCGCGTACTCGCCTCCGCAAGCGCTCGTGGACGATCGACGTGCTCGATTGTCCGTAGCGCTCATTTCTCGAACACTCTGAAAATTCCGCTGGCCGTCGCGAGGAGCTTGCCATCCGCGCTCGCTTCCCCGTCGACAAAGGCGAGCGTGCGTGCCCGGCGCCTGATCGTCACGCTGCCCTCGATCCAGGGACCAGGCGACACGCCCGCGATGAAGCGGCTATCGAGCCCTATGGTCGCTGTCGGGCACTGGACCACGCTCGCGAGGTAGTGGCCCATCATGTGGTCGAGGAACAAGACGAGCGCGCCGCCGTGAATGACGCCATTGGAATTGCCGTGGCGCGCGTCGCTGTGGAAGCCGTACGTGGCGGAGCCGTCGCTTGCCATGCGTCGATAGAATGGACCGTTCAATCGTTCGAAGTTGTCTTCGGGGAAGAGGTGCTCGAAGCCAGGGGGCGGATTGGGAAGCGGACGTGCGGACATACGGGGAGCCGATCACAAACAGTTCAAGGGCGGTGAAGTGATTCTCACCTTGTCGACGATCCCAGTGCCTGTCCACCGCGTGCGCGCCCGTTTTTCGGCCATTTCGCGCAATGGATGTCCACAGCCGCGCGGACTGTGACGGCGCTATCCAGAGCTTTTCCCTCGTCGTGCAGTGCAGCGTCCCGTTGTCGCGACGAGGGTGCACTCCTACCTTCAAAATGCTGCGGGGAGAGGAGCACTTCCATGACTCTAAAATACAAGTCCAACGGTGCCGCGATGGCGTTCGCCGGTGCGCTGGGCCTGCTCGCGTTCGACGTTGCGCCAGCCTCGGCGCAGTCGCTTGTCGGCTCGTGGGCCGGCGGCGGCACCATCATCTATCCGTCGGGTGAGCAGGAGCGGGCACGCTGCCGCGCGACCTTCCGGCATTCCGGCGGCGGTGGCGTCGCCATGCACGCCGTCTGCGCAACGGCATCCGTGCGCGTCACCCAGAGTGCGGCGCTCGCGCAACTCACGAGCAGCACCTATTCAGGAGAATTCACCAACACGGAGTACGGCATCCAGGGCTCGATCCGCATCAAGATGCACAGCAGCAGCAGGATGAGCGCGTCGCTCAACGGCGGCGGCGGCAGCGCGCATTTCAGCCTCAATCGTTAACGGCTTATCCACAAGTGCCGCGCGCGAGCCACATATTGGCGCCAATTACGAGAGAGTTTTGTTAACCGGCAGCTGCGATGTTCCCAGCGAACAGGGTTGCTGATAGGTTGAAAGCCGTGTCGAGTTCTGTCGTGGTGGGTCCAATGGTGCGTAGCGTCGCTTCGAATGCCGGCAACGGCGAAACAGTCTCGTTTGCCGAGCGTTTCACCGCTTCCGATCAGTTCGATCAGATTTTCAAGGATGGCATGGCGCTCGTCGAGCGCACCGCCGCCTATCTCGA